>CAYUYT010000055.1:0-19085 GCA_964449345.1 uncultured Spirochaetia bacterium
ATACTTTGATTTTAAAATCACTTTAGTATATCTTGAGAAGGTTAGCATGATAGAAAAATTTTTTACAAAAAACAGCGGCGAAAAAATTAAATATCTTCATAATCAAAACGAAAAAGCGACCCCGCTTTTAATATTACACGGAATTACAGCACGAGCAGAATTTTTTAATGACTTCTACCCCTATTTCGAACAAGATTATGATATTTACATACCGGATTTTGCAGGGCATGGAAAAAGTTATTGCAAAAACAAAGGGTATTTTCTTGAAGGATTTATGCAAGATACAGAGGAATTTATTAATAATGTTATTAAAAAACCATTATTTATTATCGGATATTCAATGGGGGGCCGTGTAGCAATAGGGCTTGCAGGCGAAAACCCAACAATCTATAAAAAACTCGTGATCGTTGATGTTGCCCCGGATATTGACCCTTACGGTCTTGAAATGTTAATTCAAGCGCAAAAACAACTACCCGAGTACTTTAATAATTACAACGAACTTGAACACTTTTTAAGAACGAAAAGAGGGTTTGTTAACGAAAAAGTTATAAAAAAACACCTTGCTTTTTATTGGGAAGAAAATGAAAAAGGACAAATTGTAACCTCATATGATAGAGAGGTTTGGTCGGTGCCCATGGATAAAATTATTAAGGATTGCGATTATTTAAACCGCATGATAAAAAAAATTGAAATCCCCGTTCTAATAATACGGGGAGAAAAAAGTTTTGTATTAAACCGTAAAGACGCTTTAAAATTAAAAAGTAACCTTAAAAATGCAAAGTTAGTGGAAATACCCGAAACAACGCATGCGGTAATTACTGAAGAAGGAGAAAAATGCGCTGAGCATATTAATTTTTTTTTTAAATGAGTAACTTAAACCCGTATAACAAGGACTTTATAAATAAAGTAAAAATTGCATTAAACTATTATACTATTAAGACATACCCGTTGCATGAAAAACACGCCAACATGCGCTTTGCCCATGCCGCAGTTCTCATTCCTTTTTATTATACTGATGGTGAATGGCATATTATTTTTACGGCACGTTCAAATGATTTACCTACTCATAAAGGGCAAATTTCTTTTCCCGGCGGAAAAGTAGATAAAACGGATGAAGATATTTACCACACGGCAAAACGCGAGACATTTGAAGAAGTAGGAATAAAACCGGATGACGTAAAAATTATAGGACGCATTTCCGCTTACCCGACTCCATCCGGGTTTATGATTTATCCCGTTGTCGGCATAATAAGCCGATATATTGAAAACCTATCCCAAGCCGAAGTTAAATTCGTTCTAAAAGTACCGGTTAAACACCTTTTGAATTACTCAAACATGGAAATTGTTATGTGGAACAGAAATGGAATCCAATATCCTTTGCCCTTTTTTTATTATAAAGGTCATAAAATTTGGGGAGCAACAGGGCTAATTTTAAAAGATTTTTTAGACCATATAAAATCATTTAACAAATATTTTACTTGAGTTTGACACGGTGTTATGGTTTAATATTAAAACCGTAAACACTTTATACGGAGAATGATTAATGATAGTAACAGCTAAAAAAATAACGCTTGCAAATAATTTCACAACGGAAAACGGATTTATTTTTAAAAATCCCGTTGTTGCTTATGAAGAATACGGTGAGGGTAACGAAAAAACAATTTTAATCACTCACGGCGGATTGTCAAGTATGCATGCCGCGGGAAAATATAAAGAAAGCGATAGTTTACCCGGATGGTGGGACGATTTAATCGGTGAGGATAAGGTGTTCAACACCAAGAAATACCGCATAATTTGCGCAAACGCTTTAGGCAGTATGTATGGGACTTGTAGCCCTATAACTGAAAACCCGGAAACGGGAACACCTTACGGCAAAAACTTTCCTTTCATAACTTTTATTGATCAGGCAAAATTTTTTAAACTTTTCCTAGATGAACTCGGTATTGATAAACTTTACCTTCTTGCCGGTGTGTCTATGGGGTCAATGCATAATTTGCAATTAGTAGCGCTTTACCCGGATTTAGCCGGAGGAGTTATTTCCGTTGCTACGGCAGGGAGAATGCCGCCGTCCGGTATGGGTATGCATAACTTTATATCAAATTCTTTGAAACTTGACCCGGAATTCAATAACGGTGATTATAAACCGGGAACTAAGTTTAATTCCTTACTTACAATTCATCAAATAGCTAAAATTTATTATACTCACGAACGCATTATAAAAAATCTTTGCTGGGATACGGTCAAAGACGGACCCGATGCCCAGGAAAAAAGAAGGAAAAACGTAAATAATTATCTCGTTGCCGGTATAGAAGAACGAGTTAAACAGGAAGACCCTAACTGCATTATACGCACTCTTGATGCAATTAATACGTTTGATCTCGGAAAGGGATTTGATTCTTATAAACAAGGCGTAGAACAGATAAAATGCCCGGTTATGCTTGTAAATATGAATACTGACCAGGAGTTTCCTCCGCATTGGGCAGAAGAATTGGGCAATTTGATAAATGAAACCAACAGCCAACAGGCAATTGTCAAAATAATAGACTCACCATGGGGGCATATCGGATGTTTAAAAGAAACGGATAAATTTCAAAAACTTTTCCCAAAATTACTCGAAAAAATCAATAGATAACATAATAATTTAACTAAATGTAAGAAATATTTGCAAAATTAAATATATAACAATGTAGGGGGCTTTTAATTAAGGATAAATATCATTATAATTTAAAATATCAAAGTTTTATATTCTAATGGTTTATAGTTTCAATTTCAAATAAGTATTAAAATTCTGAATTGAAAATAAAATAAAGCTATAATTATTAAACTTTAAATTAATGTCATGCTTAAACAAATTAAAATCAAGGAGTAATTAATGGCAGATATTCAACCAACAAAAACGGGTTACATCGAGAAAAACGGTTTTAAAATATATTATGAATATTTTGGTGAAGGCAAAAAAGAAACTTTTTGTTTTATGAACGGAGTTGCAATGTTCACGCGTTCATGGTATAACTTTGTGCCTTTGATTTATCCTGAATATGACATTATTCTTTACGACTTTCCAGGACAGGGTAATTCAACCTCTGATGACGTGCCCTATGATATTCAAGAATTTTGCGAATACCTCGTTTTAATTATGCAAGAATTAGAAATTGAAAAAGTTCATTTAATGGGAATATCTTACGGGTGTTTTGTTGCTTTGGATTTTGCCCGGCTTTATCAGGATAAATTGCATACGCTATCTATTTCCGGCGGGTTTTTAACTAAATCGGAAAATTTTATTTATGGAGCAGAAGTAGGAAAATATATTCTTGAACAAGATCGGTTAGATATATGGGGTAAACTAATTTACTCTTTAATTTTTAGCGATGAATTTATGAAAAATTTTAAAGGCATGTTTGATGAAATGCAAAAACGTTTTATTGATCGGTACAAAGACAGAAAACATGCGCTAATCCGTCTTCTTGATACTGAAATAGACTACGTAAATAATCTTGAAAAAAATATGCAGGGATATAAAAACATAAAAACCCCGGTATTAATTCTCGTAGGCGATAAGGACCGTACAACGCCTGTTTGGCTTCAAAAACCTATGGCAGAGATTCTTCCCAATTCACGTTTTGAACTTGTGGATGATTGCGGACACGTTGTTTATATTGAAAAAGCGCCAATGTTTTTTGATATGATGAAAAAACTCGCTGCTAATAAATCAACGGACTTTTAAAATTATAGCTTTATTAAAAGTTATTTTGTAAATTTTTTGAAGAATTTTCTTATACCTGTATTTTTAGCAATTTCATTTTTTTTGATAAACTCGGTCATGTGCTCGTTAAAATCTTCGAATTTTTCCAGCATTGAAATATGCCCGCAATAATCGTAAATATGCAATTCAGCATTATCTATTCCTTCATAAAAAAGCTGTGCATATTTAACGTCAATTAATCGGTCGTTTTTTCCCCAGATAATAAGTGTAGGGCATTGAATTTCCGCTAGAATATCGTCAAGAGGGTTATTGTTCATACTTTTTGCGCAAGAATCCATAGTGCGGCAATACGCTTCATAATCCGTTGAGGCGACCATTGCTTTTTGCGCCTGTAAAATTGGTTCTGCTTCTTGCCTTGCATGATAAAAGTTGTGTTTCAAACTCGTTTCCATTATATATGACGGTGTTTTTGACAAAAGATTCTCATTAAACATCGTGTTAATGAAAAGGTCTTCTAAAAAGTTAAGCTCTCGCATTCCTGCCGGGTCTGCTAAAACGAGACCGGCAGCCATTTTTTTATACTTTGCGCTAAAAATTGCGCCGATATGACCGCCCATAGAATTACCTACGAAAATTAGTTCATCAATTCCCAATTTACGCACGAATTTTTTCAACATTTTAACGTAATAAATTACAGGATCACGCAATACGGGTTTGTCGGATTTACCGTATCCTGGTAAGTCCACAGCAATAACGCGAAAATTATTTTTAAAGAAAGGTAAATTCTCTTTGTAATGCAATAAATTTCCACCTAAACCGTGAACAAAGAGAATGGGAAAACCTTTGCCCTCGTCAAAGTAACATATTTCAACGCCGTCGATTTTTATAAAGCGTTCTTTATAAGGATATTCAACAGCTTCTCGGAATGTAAATTTATTGCCTAAGGTAAAATCTAAATCGGGTATTAACATATCTTATTTAAATTATATAACTATTTTTCCAGTTTATCAACTGCTCTAGATATTTGTTTAACTTTTGATTCAAGCTGGCTAAGTTTAAAAAGAACCTGTTCCTGGTCTTTTTTATTAGCAACGTTTAAATTTTTAAGCGCTTCGTGTATCATTTTGTCAATTACAGAGCGGTAATCAAGATATCCTTCCCAAAGTTTACCAATACCTTTTAGAAAGGTTTCGTCTCTTACTATTTTATCAACGAATTCCGAACTCGTTTGTTCAATGTAGTTATACATTTCATTAAAAATATTAATATTTTCTGCCATAATATTTCCTCCTGTGCTTAATATCCAAATTATTTTAAAAAAGCATTTTTAAATAATGCCTGAAAAGTTTTTTTATATAAATCATTCAATTCATCAAACTGTTTTTTCATTTCATCGTAATTGAATGATGGCAAAAATCCGTCAAATCCGTCAAATCCGTCGATAAAAAAATTTTTATTCCATTTATCGATGCTCTTGCTGAATACCGCCCATAATTCCATAAGTTTACCGTTATTAGTATCATCGTGAAAACTTGCGATAAACATATTTGAAAAAATTCCGTCCATCTTTTTTCTATAATATTCAACATTCTGAAAAATAGATTGTAAATCTTCAATAGAAAATCCAATGAATAAGTTCATTTTATATTAACTCATAAAAAAAATCTATATTTTTTTAATATTCTTTTACGTTTAAACAAGGTAAATATAACACATGGCGGATTTTTTGTAAATAAAATTAAATTAAAGGAGTGCAAATTTGAAAATGGGTAAAAGCTCTATTCTTGCCATTTCGCTTTAAAATATAGAATATATTTTTAAAAACTATTTTTATTTGTTAATTCGCATAAATAAATTGGAAAGGCTTTGTTTTTACAGATTTATCTAGTTCAAACTTTCACGCAAATTAAAGTGTGCAGACAAATAATGTTAATCAAGCTTTAATTTTGCTTTCAAGCTTTCTCTTTTCACGGTCAATATTTACAAACATACCGCTTAAATTAATGCCAATAGAATCAAGAAAATAAACAATTTTTTCCATGTTTGCTTTACTTTTTGCTAAAAAATCTTTTGCGCTTGTATAGTAATTCGAAATATTATTGTAAACTGAATTTTTATATACATTTGTTATCTTATAAACCATGTTATAAAAAGCATAAGCTTTGTTAAAAGTATAGTAAATTCCGTTATTTTTTATATCGAGAAAAAATTTATAAAAAAAATCGCTTAATTTTTTATCAAGCAAATAGAAATTTAAAAAAATGTTTTTTTGCGTTGCCTTTTTCGTTTTCAATATTTCAGAATCAATGCGGAGGTGTTTTAACAAGCTTTCAGTACTGGAAAATAATTGCCCGAGTTCATTCGCAAGGTCAAATAAAGGTTTAACAAAGTATTTATTATCTATGCCATCATGAAATTCAAAATTCAAAGATTCCGCAAATTTTGTTTGAGGATAAGCGGCAATATTGTAATATCCCGTTGGCTTTGAAAATATCTTATTTATTACCCTTGTCAATCCCTTTGAATTTTTGTAACTCCCTTTAAATAAAGGGCGGGGATAATTGCTTTTGGGTTTTTGTGTTTGTTTTTGTCTTTCTGCCCTTGCCTCTTGTTCTTTTGCTTTTTTTACCTGTTTAGCTTCTCTGGCTTGTTGAATTATTTCATAAACATTGTCTTTAGTAATAGCAGCGGATAAGGAATATTCATTAATTTTATCCAAAATAAAATTAATTTTTTGATCCGGCTTCGCAGTAATTGGAGCTTCTTTATATATCAATTCTACAACGCGTTTTTTTATGGATATTGGCAAAGTGAACGAAATAATAGTTTTTTTAGAATTAATTATTTTATTATAACATAATTGCAAATTCCTTAATATGGTTTTTAAATTTTCAAAATAATATCCGATACCCTTAATTCTAAGTTTATCAACATTTTGCTTCTTTAAAGCCATATCCCTAAATTGGTTAACAAGTTTACTCATTCTCTTTACAAACTCTTCGCTCGCAATATAATTATTCCAAAAGTCTTTAATTTTTTTAATATCGTTTTCAGATAGATTATCAACGTCAATATTTTTCTGGTAAAATACAATATTCACCATATCGTTAAAATCGAATTCAATATCTCCTATAAAAACTTCGTTTTCATTTGTTTGTAAAATTGGAATATCATAAGTCTTGATTTCTTTTAATTGTGAAAGAAAAGAACTCAATATTTCTTTTATAGAAATTTGTATATTACCCATATCTAAAGCTTTTATTGAATAAGCTATATCAGATGCAAAGGTTTCATTCATATTATATTTCCTTGTCAGGCGACATTTCATTTTACATTGGAAATTTAACTTTTTATAATTCTAAGAGCAATAAAAAACGGATAATATCAAATATTTTGTTAATATATTTATATTTGTTTTATTTGATTGAGTTAATTCTAAATAATAGTTTTCTATTTAACAGGCATTTGAATTTCGGTTTCCAATTCACTCTCATCAACTTCTGCAGGACTGTTTAAATATATTTCTATTAGAGGAAGGGCACTACTTAATTCCATGCCGTTTTCTTCGATGTAATTTATTAACTTACCGTATGCTTTAAACTTTGCCTGATCAGCGTAAGACCCAGTATAAATCAAACTCACAACCTTCATGGGAGATATTTTTTTAACATTTACATCGTTACCGGTTTGTGTATCCTCAGGAACAGCCGCAGCAGCATCACTTCTTAATTTATCCATAGGCACTTCCTTAGGGTTGTCATAGTAAAAACCCATTGCAGGACTTTGGGCCTGCACATCATTTTTAGATAACCATGAAAATAATTTTTCAAATGCTTCCATTAATTCCCAATATGGACCAACATGAGATACGCATGCAACAGTTAATTCAGGTATTTCTTTTACTTGGATTTCACTTATTTTAGCCATAACTGCTCCTTAATATAATTCAAATTCTTGTATGAAAATATTACATCAACGAATTTCATTATGCAAGAATAATTTTATTTATTGAAAATTTTTCACAAATTTTTTATTAAAATCATAGCGAAAAAACTATAAATACAATGAAACTTTTTTAAAAATTATTTGAAATTATTCTAATTAATTGTTATATAGAAACTAAGGTAAAAAATTATTTATTAATAAACAATTTTTCTTTCATTAAATATTAATCTACATTATAATATAATATAACAACACGTTAGATTAAGGTAGGTAATAAAGTGGCTATGTCATATTCGATAAAGGAACTATCACACGATTCAAACCAACTTATTGATTTTAAAATAAATGAATTTAGAATAAAACTTGCTGAAACGGAAAAAGAACTCGATGAAATGTATCGGTTACGGTATGAAGTTTTTAACGTTGAAATGGGAGAGGGACTTGCTAGTTCTGCAGAAACCGAAAAAGACATTGATAGATATGACAAATATTGCGACCACCTTATTGTAGTAGACCCTGAAAATAACGACAAAATAGTCGGAACTTACCGCCTGTTATCTAGAAAAAGCGCCGAACAGGGTATTGGCTTTTATTCGGAAACAGAATTCGATATTTCTAACTTAAAAAATGTTGACTTTGAATTTATTGAAATAGGACGTAGCTGTGTGCATAAAGATTACCGTTCAAAAAATATAATGAAATATTTATGGGCTGGTATGGCAAAAATTGTTGAACTTACAAAGGCAAAATTTCTATTCGGTTGCGGCAGTATTCACACAAATAATATTGACGATATTTCTAAAGTATTTAGGTATTTTAAAGAAAAACACTATGCTGATGAACAATACAGAGTTTATCCGAAAAAAGAAAATATTCTAAAAGAATTGAATCCGAATATTGATATAGATAACGCTAAACAAGTTTTCAAACTTGTTCCGCCAATTTTGAAAGGTTATATAAGAGTTTCTGCTGTTTGTTGCGGAGAACCGGCATGGGATCCTGAATTCGGTTGCGCAGATTTGTTATTAATGCTTGATACAGAAAAAATAACAAAAAAATACGCAAAACATTTTTTTAAAAATCAATGAAAATCTACCGTATAATATACAAGACAATTGGATTTCTTATTCATACAATTATTTCCGGGGTAATTACTCTTATCGTTGTAATATTAGTAATGCCTTTCATGAATAAAAGAAAAGCAACGGCTTATATGGGAAAATTTTGGAGTAAAGGCATCATAAAAATTTTCGGAATTAAAGTCGTTGTTCATGGAAAGCCAACGGAAAAAGGCGTTTTTTTTGTATCAAACCACCAAAGCTATCTTGATATTATAATTTTATATTCTAAATTCCCTATCATTTTTGTCTCAAAACACGATGTGAAAAAATGGCCTTTAATCGGACTGCTTGCAATGCTTGCGGGGACTATTTTTATCGACAGAAGCAAAAAGACAAGCGCTAAAAAATATGTAAAACAAATCATAGACGTTGTTAATCATAACGTAAATATACTTATCTTTCCCGAAGGAACTTCAACTGACGGAAGCTCTGTTATCCCGTTTAAAACACCGTTATTTCAGGCAGTCGTGGATACTAAATCAAAAATAAGACCGGTTTATACGGAATATAACACAATTAATAAACAAATTCCGGACAGAGAACTGCTTAATAAAGTTTGCTGGTACGGTGATATGGATTTCGCTCCCCATGTTTTCAAATTCCTTACTTTAAAATCTGTTAAAATCATTATTCATTTGGGAGACATTATTAAATGTCCTGAAAAAATTAATTCAAGGGAAGGACGAAAAATTCTTGCGCAACAAACTCATCAAGCCGTTGCAAAATTGAAAAAACGGGCTGATGAACAAAATTATACTCAACAAAACGTCAAATAATATTCCCGTAAGTTTTTTCCATGCAAATTTAAGTGGTTAAGCCAATATGCAGCATTATAAAGGTCAAGACCTTTTTTTTATGTAATTTCCGCTGGAAAAATATGCAATCTTTACTATATTTTGCAAGTGGAAAAGAAAATTCTCGTTTTAATTAATCCTTTTGCAGGAAATAAAAAAGCAGCAAAAAAAGTAAAAAAAATTCAAAAGCCGTTTATTGATAACGGTTTTAAAATTGAAACTGTTATCACGAAAGACATAAAGCACTTAATCGACAGCGCAAAACACGGTGCAAAGCATTTTACTCATATTGCGGCATGTGGCGGAGACGGCACTCTTAATGCCGTATTAAACGCCTGCATACATGAAAACGTAACACTTGCATTTATTCCCGCAGGAACTATTAACATTTTTGCAAAGGAATTTAAAATTCCTTTAAAACCGAATAAAGCCGCAAAAGCAATTGCTTCGGGAGTTACTACGCCCGTTGACGTGATTAAAGCTGGCGATAAATACGCGCTGCTCATGGTAAGCGCAGGGCTTGATTCGTTTATCGTTGATAATGTTACTAAGAACAATAAAAAACCGGGGAAATTACAGTATTTTTTTGAAACGCTTAAGTACGTAAAAAAATACACATATCCCGACATTAAAATCAACGCAAACGGCCAAACGCATAGCGCAAAGTTCATAATTGCCGGTCAAACGAATAAATACGCAGGGTATTTTAAGTTTCTTCCCGGCGCTGAATTCCATGACGGATTGTTACACGTGTGTTTTTTCAAAGGTAAATCTTCATTAGCACATCTGTGTTTAGCAATACAATCTTTTTTTGGAATACACTCAAGGTCGCCATACGTTGAAACCCTGCAAACCCGCAGTATAAGTATTTCAGGCCCGGATAATTTGCGGACGCAAATGGACGGGGAACAATATATGCCCCTGCCGCTTAATATATCCGTTGTTCCGGGAAAAGTAAATTTTCTTATACCGGGTTAACAGGATAACCGCGTAACTCGTTTTGTCAACCGACTGTTATTTTTAGAATACAAACTCGTTGGCTTGCTTCCTATCAGTGAGCAAAGGGTATCTTTCACTGTGTCCTTTAGATAACGAATTATCTAAATAATACTTCCGTAATGTCAGTTGCCATTCGATGAATGACGAAATTTAAATAATCTTCATCATTAATCTTGACTTTAAGTTCTTTGATTCGAGAAATTCCATTTTCTTTTTTTCTTCGTCGTCTTCTCACTTTGAAAATCCTTTTTCAAAGATAAATTTTTGAATTTATATAAATAATAAACTCTCTTTATTAATAAATACGTTAAAAATAACGCATTTCTTTCGTTATAAGCGGATTGGCTTTTTTTAATAGGTTTGAATAAAGATATTTTCGATGTGTTTAATATGATAGTTTTCAAATGCTTCTCCATCCGTGAATAAACAAATTAAATCAATTCGACAATCCATGTCTTTTTTTAAAAACTTACCAATATAGTATTCGGCAGTTTTGTAAATTCGGTTAACTTTTTTTTCTGAAATCTGGGAAATAACAGGACCAAAACTACTATTTGTCCGGGTTTTTACTTCCACAAAAACCAGAACCCCGTTCATTTCCGCTATAATGTCAATCTCTCCGTAACGGGTGCGAAAATTATTTGATAAAATTTTATAACCTTTTTTTATCAAATATTCACGGGCAAGGTTTTCACCAAAGTTACCGATTTTTTTGTTATTTGAATTATCGCCGTTTTTACTCATTTGATTAACCAAATTTGTTTTTATAATAAAAAAACGTTTTTATTATAATCAATTTAAATTGCAAATTTTATTTAAATAACGCAAAAAAAAACGCAAATAAATAAAAAAAATTACAATAATAAAATTATTTATGCCTCCGGCAAACTAGGCTAGTGATTCCGGCTTAATCCGGCACGCATTTTTGATAAAAAACGTAAAATATTTTTATTATATTATTAATTTCTATGATTTTCTCAAGATATATTCCATAGTTTAAAGCAGGGTGATATTTATTAGAGACGTAGCGCTGCAACGTTTCTATATAATGAATGTTTATGGTAAATAATTAATCATGCGTATATATAATATTTAACATGGATTGCTGTGTTTTATTATTATTAACTTAAAAATACAAGAAATCATGATATATGAAATAATTTTTTTCGAAATTTAAGTTAACAATTACACGGATGAAAGAGAACCTAGTATTTCACATTATTTCGTTTAAAATAATACTTTATATTTTTTTCGCTTAACCGAAGTATCGGGCAAATTTGTCTTCAACCAACTGTGAATTGACCGGTTTAACTATGTAAATTTGAGTGTCCCCTGCTAAGTTAATCTTAGGTCCTGCACGGTTCGGTGAACCGTCTTGTTCAAGTACTATCTGTACAACGGGTTTCATGGGGAATTTTGTAGACATAATCACTTCTGCAGCCCGCCCGTCAGAAAGCTGAACGTATGAGCCGATTGGATAGTAAGATAAAATGGATAAAAAAGTTTTAAGAAATTTAGGGTCGAACTCGCCCTGACATCCGTTCAAAATGTGCCTCATGGCATCAAAATACTGGTGTTTTTCTCTGTAACTGCGCTTAGTTATCAAAGCAATGTACACACTAGAAATCTGAACTATTTTTGTTAAATCCGAAATTGAAGCCCCTTGAACTTTTCTAGGATAACCTTTACCGTCGTTTCTTTCGTGATGTTGTAAAACTATCATAGCAACGTCTTTGGTAAACTTTCCGCTCTCGGATAAAATCTTATACCCGATTAAAGTATGGGTACGGATAATGTTATATTCTTTTTCCGTCAACTTTCCTTCTTTATTTACTATAACGGGCGGCAATTTTGCCATACCAATATCGTGTAATAAAGCGCCCATTCCAAGACTCATCTGTTTAATACGTGTGTATCCAAGATGATTTCCAATTATTAGGGATAAAATACAAGTATTTACGCTGTGACTAATGTAATATTCGCTAGGAATAAATTTATTTATTAATTTTAGATATTGCCGCCGATTTTTTTCTATTCCAATAACGAAATTATTAACTATTTCTTTGACAATATCCGAATTAAAAAACCTTTCCGAACGTACACTCTCAACTATATCTCCTAACTCACGCATAGCTCTATTTCTAAGGCGAACTGCATCTTTATCTATTCCTAAATTAACGAGACGCTTTTCTTCTTCTTCAAAGTCAAAATCCTTCAAAGGAGACTGAAAATAATCCTCAATATCCAAGAGGTCTTCCTCGCGGATTTCGGATTTAATCTTAGCACCGCCTGTGTTCAATCCCTGGGGCATTGAACCCGGAGGTAACATTTCGCCTTCCGTAGTAATATTCTTTATATGAAACATTTTTAAACGGCTTATGTCTTTTTCAGTAACCGGAGTATTAGCAAGAGCAAACAAATTGCCTCCTTCAATGTAGGCGTTTTTAGTAAAAATTACTCCCGGTTCTAATTCTTCAATACTTATTCTTTCCATAATACTAATCTTTTAACCTGTTCTAAATTTTTTATGCGTTTTATATAAAAAAACGTAAATATCGGCAACGGCTTTATATAAAGACTCGGGGATTTCAATACCCTCCGGTAAATCATATAATAATGATGCAAGATGCTCGTCTTCTATAACCGTTATATTTTTATCCTTAGCTTTGTTAATGAGAAAATCAGCTAATCTTCCGTCCGCTTTAACGAGTATTTTTGGCGCAGAAGAATTATCATTATTATCATAATTCAAAGCTACAGCTTTTCTTTTTTCTTCCATTTTTTCATGCGAATTCTATATTTTCGTCTTTATAATAAATATCAGAGAACAAAACTTCATCTTCAACATCAAGTTTTGCCATGGGAAAAAACTTAACGCTTTTTATCCATGTTTCCCGTTCATCTTTTATAACATAATTCTCCTTGCATAAGTTTAAAAAACCTTCGTTTTCAAAATAAAGCTTTAAATAAATATATAAACCTATATACGTTCCGCGAAGCTTTACTTCACCAGTTGAAAAATGCAAATTTGCCGAAACGCTATAATCCATTTCTCCTAAGGCATTTTTTTCATAAAAAAACTTTATCTCCGAATAAAACTCTTCTTCTTGGGTAATAAAAGGTAAAATAAAATAATATCCTCCCCTCATATCACCGTTATTCATCAAACTATTTATTTCAGTTATAAAGTCAAATAAAGATTTTTTTTCTTTTTTTGAAAAAATTTCTTCTTTTTTATTATCGGACAAATTTTCTCTTTTACTTTTATTTTTAAAGCTATGTTTTTTTTCACTTAATAAATTTTTATATACAACGAGTTTTTTTATCAAATCCGGCGTAACCTGAACACCGTCACTAATAAGATTAATTAAAAAACGCAAAATAAAACCGTTTACATCTTTTTCCACGCCGGATTTCGACACAGCATTGTATAATTTCAATACGTTGCTTTCATTTATCCGAACATTTTTTTTAAGCATAAAGTAAATAATCTGGCTTACAATTGGGCTTTCAATGCCGGAAAGCAAAGGATACCCTGAAATTAAATTAGAAACTGAATACGCGGAGGACGATGCTAAAGGTTTTAAAACTATTTTGCCTGCAATTTTTTCGGATACCATAAAAATTTCATTATCTTTTAAAGGTATATTTGAATGGACTTTGACTTTTGCTTCTTTTAATTTCACAATATAATAACCGTTACCAAGGTTTTCTATAACTTTTGCGTTAACTTTCTCCCCTAATAATAACGAAGATAAGTTTAACTCAGGTAAATTTTTTAAAATAATTGAAGCAGTATTTATCTTCATATAAATATCATAAATTTACTGAGAATATATTTCAAGCAATATTTACAATTTTAACAGATTTATTAACACAATTTCAATACTATTCGCTTTTCAACAAAGTAAAACTATTACGGTGTATTTCGCAAGGTCCAAGACGTTTTATAGCTTCTCTATGCGCTTTGGTAGGATAACCTTTGTGCTTTTTAAAGTTATACCCCGGATAAATTTCATCAAAAATTTTCATTAATTCGTCTCGCTCAACTTTTGCTAAAATGGATGCTGCCATAATTGATGCGGAAAGCGTATCGCCCTTTTTAATAGGATGTATTTCCATATTCCCGCAAAGCATTGGCATTGCATCGGTAAGGACAACATTAGGCAAGGGTTGAAGTTTAATTAACGCGTTATACATTGCAAGGCGAGATGCCTGATAAATGTTTATTTCATCGATTTTTCCGTTACTTATAAATGATATTGCATAAGATAAAGCATTGTTTTTAATGAGTTTATATAATTCCAATCTTTTTTTTTCGGTAATTTTTTTTGAGTCGTTTAATCCGGGTATTTTGTTGTTAAAATCAAGAATTACAGCTGCTGCCGTTACAGGCCCTGCTAAAGGGCCTCTTCCTGCTTCGTCAATACCTGCAATCAAATACTTATTCTTGCCGTAATTCTCATCAAATACGTAGTTTTCCATTTTAACCGTAACAAATAAAGTAATACCGCAAAAAATACGATATTACTTTAAATTAAATATTAATAAAACCAAGCTTAATTTTATTGCATTAACGAACGTAGCGTTTTTCTCTAACCTGAGCTTTTTTACCCACTCGTTTTCTAAGATAAAACAATTTAGCCCTTCTAACGTGTCCACGTCGCGTTATTTCTATTCTGTCAATAATCGGACTATGTAACGGAAAAGTTCTTTCTACGCCTATACCGTAAGAAATTTTTCGGACTTTGAAAGTCTTGCTCGTTCCGTTGCCTCTCATAGAAATAACAACACCTTCGAATGCCTGCAAACGCTCGCGCTTGCCTTCTATAATTTTAACAAAAACCTTAACAGTATCGCCTATTGTAAACTTAACATGGTCTTTTATAAATTGTTTTTCTACATCCTGTATTTGCTGCTGAATATTATGAGCCATAATATTTCTCCTTAATGTATTCTTTTAATATGTTAATTTCTTTATCATTTAACTGCCGGGTTTTAAGTAAATCCGGCCTGTTATTATAAGTATTTATTAAAGCGTTTTTATGCCTTTCATTGCTTATCTTTTTATGATGCCCTGATAAAAAAACATCGGGCACGCTTAATCCTTCATACTCCTGTGGCCTTGTATATTGCGCATATTCCAAAAGCCCGGATGAAAAACTTTCCTCATCCAAACTTTGTTCGTTTTCCAAAATACCGGGAATCAACCTGACTGCTGCATCAATTATTGTCAAAGCCGGGCATTCACCTCCTGTTAAAACGTAATCCCCTACGCTTATTTTTTCTCCCCCCGAAAGGGAAAACACACGGTTATCATATCCCTCGTATCTTCCTGCGACGATTGTAAGCGCTTTCTCTTTAGAGAGTTCAAGCGCATAATCATGGTTAAATTTACGCCCCGAAGGGCTTGTAAACAAAACGCGTCCGGGATTATCCGTATTATTTATTGCATCTAAAAGAGGCTGGCAGTAAAGTATTAACCCCGCTCCGCCGCCATAGGGATAACCGTCGCATCTATTGTGCCTATCCTTTGTAAAATCCCTTATTTGCAAAATTTCTATTTCAACAGCCCCTGTTCCAATAGCTTTTTTAAATGGGGCAACGTTTTCAAAATAACTTTTAAAAATATCAGGGAAAAAAGTTAATATTCTTATATTCATAATTTCTTTTCCCCTCAAAAGTTAAATATAATCATCAATATTATCAAAGAATAACTTTTTTTCCGAAATATCAATTTCTTTTAATACTCCGTCGATTAAGGGCAAAATCAACTCTTTATCCTTTAAATCAACGTAAACAACATCCGAACTACCGTAATTATCAACATGAACTACTTCACCGCGAAAAACACCATGGCAAAACACTTCAAAACCCAGTAAGTCATCTAAAAAATAATCACTGGAGTCCGGTTCTATAAAATCATCTCTTGCAAAATAAACTTCTGCATTCTTTAGATTTTCTGCAAAACTACGGCTATTGATTCCGTTTAATTTAATAATATGAGGTTTATCAATCCTGATATCTTCGATTATTCGTTCTTCATAACCGTTTATGGTTTTAATAAAAACGCGTTCGCAATAAGTAAAAACGTTTTTATCTCTATTTCTTAAATTAACTTTGAAAAAACCGTTTAAGCCCACGGCTTTGCCGATTTTCCCTAATAAAATATATTTATCCATTCAGAGTATTATAAAATCTCAAGCATAACCCTTTTTCCGGTTTTTGCTGCGCACGCGTTTACAATAGTACGGATTGATTTTGCAACCCGACCTTGACGGCCTATTACTTTTCCTACATCTTCCTGTTTTACACGAAGCTCGATTATGGTTGAACGCTCTCCCTCAACAATATTTATACTCACTTCGTCGGGATAATCTACTAGCGACTTAACAATGTATTCAACGAGTTCTGTTTCTTCCATTTAATTTCTCCTCTATATTCATGCGTACTTTAATATTATACACCAATATTCTACTTTCTTGTCAATTTTTCTTCTAATCCTGCTTCTTTTATCAACCTTTTTACAGTAGGGCTCACTTGTGCGCCGTTCTTATACCATTTAAGCAACTTTTCTTCATCAAATTCAAATTTGTTAATTTGCTTTTCGTATTCCGAAATACGCGGATGATAATAACCGATTATTTCGATATTTCTTCCGTCTCTTGCGTGCCTGTTATCCGTTGCCACTATTCTATAAAACGGTTTGGATTTTGTTCCTGCTCTTTTTAATCTTAACTTAACCAATTTTCCTCCTTAGTTTTACTTAAAATCTTTAAATTGTGATAAGTCTATATTTCCCATATCGGGCATACCTTCCATTCCGGGTATTCCGCCCGGCATTCCTTCCATTCCCGGTATTTGCTCGTCTAATCCCATCTGACCTAACATCTGTTTCATTTTAAATGGATTCTTCATAAACTTTTTCATCATTTTGCGCATTTGCATAAACTGTGTTAAAAATTTATTAACCTGATTTAAAGGCAAACCGCACCCCTTAGCAATGCGTTTTTTCCTTGACGGACCGATTATTCGATGATTCTTCCTTTCATCGGGAGTCATGGATAAAATAATCGCTTCGGTATGGTTTAGGGATTTATCGTCAAAATCCTGTTTGGATTTGAAATTCCTGAAAATAGGTATCATGTCTATTAAACTTCCTAAATTACCCATTTTTTTTATTTGCTGTATTTGCATCAGGAAATCTTCCAAATCGAATTCCTGCTTTTTCAATTTTTCTTCTAATTTTTGCGCGTTCTCAAGGTCTATTGTTTCCGCAGCTTTTTCAACAAACGAAACAATATCCCCTCTGCCTAAAATACGCCCTGCTATTCGTTCAGGATGAAACGGCTCTAAATCATCTAATTTTTCCCCAACACCGATAAACTTAATAGGAGCACCGGTAACGCGTTTAATTGATAATGCAGCACCGCCGCGCGCATCCGAATCAAACTTGGTTAAAATTACCCCCGTTATTCCGAGACGGTTATCGAACTCCATTACAACGTCAACAATGCTTTGCCCTGCCATGGCATCGCTGACAAACAATATTTCATCCGGCTTGGTTTGCTTCTTAATCTGCTCAAGCTCTTTCATCATTTCTTCGTCAATCTGTAACCGCCCGGCAGTATCTATTATTATAACGTCCTGGTCTTTATACGTTTTCATTGCGCCTTTAACGATTTTATCCGGCTTTTCTTTTAAACCACCGCCATAAAAAGGAACATTTATCTGTTTAGATAAAACCTCAAGTTGGTCCTGGGCAGCAGGACGGTAAACGTCCGCTCCAACCAAAGCTACGCTTTTTTCTTTTTTTTGTTTGGCAAACTGCGCGAGTTTTGCCGCTGTGGTGGTTTTACCGCTGCCCTGTAAACCTACTAGCATGATAACGCTTACGTTCTTGCCCGTTACTTTTAACTCTTCATTATGTCCGCCCATAAATTCAACGAGTTTGTCATGAACAACTTTAACGAACATCTGCGTCGGGTTAACGTTTTTTATAACCTCTTCACCAGTAGTAACGTCTTTAAGCTCGGAAACAAAATCACGAACAACTTTATAGTTAACATCCGCTTCTAGCAAAGCAAGCTTAATTTCACGGATACCGTCGCTGATATTGCGTTCGTTTAATTTTTTCTTTCTGCCTAATTTTTCCAATACTTTTGTAAATCTTTGTTCAAGGCCTTTTAACACGGTAATTCCTTAATATATAAATAGATAACATTCCAAACCCAAAGGCATGGAATAGTAACAAAATTTATTTAATCTTGCATTTTTTGTCAAGATAAAACGAAAAAACATTGCGTTATAATTTTATAAAAACGCAAAACAGCCAAAAAAAGAGAAGATAATAAGCCAGATAGATTAACAAAATTGACGCAGATAAAATACAGATTTTTTTTGCATTGTAGTTTTACAGGAGCAGGTACGTTAACTGCGCGAAAGCCCAAAAGCTAAAGCAGATAAGGCACAGAAATCCCCCATCTTTTTACTGCAAATGCGGAGGAAGAGAATCACCGCTGT
>CAYUYT010000055.1:19095-19276 GCA_964449345.1 uncultured Spirochaetia bacterium
AACGCGCGAAACATCCGAAAAAAGAGAAATCCCCCTGTTTTTTACCGCAAACAGCGGAGGAAGAGAATCACCGCTGTATCTCCCTCTTTGAGTAAAAAAAAAGGGGGGGGTAGTAAAAATATAGGGTATGGGGGATTTTCTCCTCTTCAAGTCCCCCTTTACTCGAAGGGGGATTTTCTTA
>CAYUYT010000056.1:0-11962 GCA_964449345.1 uncultured Spirochaetia bacterium
AACCTTGACTTTAATCATAGAGTAATGTATAAAGTGTTATGCTTACGAAACGAAGACAACGCATAACCACGAAACACGCTGAACACCGGGAAGGTAAGAAAGAAAACATAACCCCAGAGTTCGCCGAGGGCGCAGAGGCCGCGCCGGTTGATTTCTCCGGTGTAGATATGACGACAGGCGATACAACGCCGGAACTTAACGACTGGGATTACGCAACGAGCGCGGTGGAGTGGGCAGATACGGCCGATCAAAACGGGCAGGCAACCAACGAGCCAACGCAGCAAGGAAATAATGCCGCAAACCAAAACGCACAGCAGAATAATAACGCAACGGGAAATAACACGCAGAACCAGCCCGAAGCAGAGCAGCCGGGGGATAGCGACCCTACAACCACAACGCCTTGGGACGTTGATAATGATGTAAATAATGCTCCGTATTCCAATGTACAATCAGCAATAGACGATGTAAACAACGTAAACCGGGCTAATGCATATTCCGGCTTAACCATCCCAACGATTTTACCCGAAACGGGACATTATAAAAGACTTAAGTCTTTTTTTATAGCTATGACACATAGGCGGGAACAGTAAAACGTGATTGGAATTAAAAAAAAATCCCCATGCTTTTACTTTTTTTGCAGTAAACACGCAGGTTTTTTCCTTAAAACAAATACGGCGGGTTTTCTTTTTAAAGAAAAATAAGGACAGAATCTTGTATTTTTAGTGGTTAATAAAAATTTCTCATAATTTTTTTCTAAATTGAATCGGTGCATTAAAACAAATATCACTAATCACTTTTCCAAATATAAAAATACTCACTCATCCTATCGCAGAAATCAGACGGAGATTCGGCGTAAATACGCGCGCCTAATTCCCAAGCCGCAAAGCGTAACTCATGCTGACGGCGTTTAATTAATGCGAGTAAATGTTCAAGTTCCTTGTAGTCATCAACTAACTCGTTGTTTAGTATTTCCGCGCGTAATTCAACAAGGTCATGATCGTTACCTAAATAATCCGCTAAATCGTGAATATAGTCTTCAAAAGGGCTTAAAATTTCTTTCCATGAATTACGTAAAATCCTGACATGATACCATAAATATTTAACGCGTTTTCGCCATTCATGAAAATTCTCGCCGTTTTTTTCGTTATAAGCTTTTTTCATTGCTTTTCTACCGCGTTTATATACACGCTTTAATCCGTCATAAAAAGCGCTAAAATCTTCGTTGTCAATTTCCCATTCATTAACGCGTTGTTTGGCATACTTTATCATTTCAATAGTATCAACAACGGCAGCTCCGTCTTTTATAATTTTTTGCATAACGTATTCATATTTTTGTTTTAATTTTTCTTGTATATCTTCAAAAGCATCAGACTGCAGTTGTTCAGCGAATTGTTTTTGTAAATCATCAAGGGTCTCAATTCTAACAACCGAATCACGGGCAGGGGCAAGTTTGCGCCCGGCATCGCGAAAACACGTGTTCTCCTGTTTGTATCTGTCTTTGCCTACTTCATCACGCACAAGGCGTATTACTGCGCGCGCTTTTTTAAAACGCTTTCGTGCATCGTGAATTGCTTCGTCAATATCATCTCCGGGATTTTCTAACTCATGGATGGCTTTTTCTAATTGTTCCTTAGCAACGCGTTTTATTCCGCAAGACAGATATTCCCCTTGTTCAAGGCGGTAACTCATAATAAAGCTCCTAAAATTTTAATAATTTATCTCTTAATGAAATTTTAGGATAACAACAACGAAAATTCAAATAACGTAATTAAAATATCAAAATATATATAGAGAGTGATTTTAAAATTATTACGTTATGTTTAATTTTTTTTTACTTTCTAACTAATGCCGAATACGGGTCGTCGGCTTGCTCCCCGCCTAAAAAGAAAATATGGTTCTTTTTATTTTTTGCAAGAGCAATGGTTAAGTATAAACTTGCTGCATACTGCCTATTTGTTTCATCAAAAACTAAAACGATAATAGAATTCGTATGAAAAACAGTTAGAAAAAATACACCTTTGATTAACATTTTCTTCCTGTCTTTTTAAAAGCAAACGTATAATTACCGCCGCCAATTATTTTAATTTTTTCCCGCTTAATTTGTTTAAACGTTATTTTAAGAGCCCGCACAACACCGCCAAGGCGTTTTGATAATTTCTTATCACGCACCCACGTTCCGTAAATGCGTTTCAATATAACGTTGTCTTTTCTGCTGATTCTTTCCGAAAAAGCGTAAATACTAATTAAAACGAATAATAAAGTTAATGTAATTTTTTTCATAATGTGCCCCGGTGTGTTTATATAAAATAACACCCTAAAATAATAAAATGCAATAATATTTATAAAAACCTCATTGTATTACTCGTTATTGCGAACCATGCTGTAATGTTCTAAAATTGTTCCCGGAACGGTTGTTTTATCTACAACGCAAAACCCGAAACGTTCATAATACTTTGCGTTTTTTTCCGTATGAGTTTCCAGATAAGCGGGCAGTTCTCTTATATCAAGCAAACGCGTTATATAATTCATTAAGGCGTTGCCATACCCCATATTTTGAAAAGCCGGGGCAACAGCAAGAGTAGTAATAAAGTAGTGCGGGTCAGGTGCATTTCGCCTTCTAATACGAGATGAGTAATCATTAAATTCTCTAATTCGAGAAAGCGTTTTTATGCCTATTTTAAACGGAAGGAATAAACACCCTGCCTTTATCATCTGCCAGTTTGAAAGTTCATAATCAGCGGAATGAAATCCCGTTAACACTGCATTAACATTTTCTCCGGTGAAAAATGCGTTACCATAAGACAACGCGCTTTTTAAAATGTAATTAGCGTGATAAAGGTTAACACGTTTTGAAAAATTTATATTACTAAAAAAGTAATCGGTAAGAGGATAATTAATAAACGCTTTATTAACCGTTTTAATTGCCTTATCCAAAAAAAACTTTGGAAGGTTTCCGATAGAATGTGTATTTTCTTTAAGAATAAGTTTTTGTATCTTACTTTTATCCATTTGTATAATAATCGGAAAAAATGTTATAAAAATTTTTAAATCAATAAACTTTTTTATAATTTATATAATTAACAATAAGGTATCCAGTATGGCACTAACACCCGAACAAAGAAAAAGATATTCCAGACAATTATCACTTCCCGGTTTCGGAGAAAAAGCTCAGGAAAAATTATCCCGATCTTCAGTACTCGTGATCGGTGCGGGAGGATTAGGCTCCTCGGCTATTTTATACCTTGCAGGCGTAGGTATTGGAAAATTAGGCATAGCTGATTATGATACAGTTGACTTATCAAACCTTCCCCGGCAGATAATTCACGCAGAAAAAAATATAAACAACGCAAAAACTAAATCCGCAAAACAAAAAATAAATGAATTAAATTCCGAAATAACGGTTGAGCAGTTCCCTGAAAAAATAACCTTCCATAACGCACGTAAAGTTTTCTCGGATTACGATTTTATAATTGACGCAACGGATGACGTAAAAACTAAATTCATGATTAATGAAATCTGCATTAAACTAAACAAACCCTTCTCTTACGGCGGTGTAAACGCATACGAAGGGCAAACTACGACAATAATTCCCGGTAAAAGCGCTTGTTTACGATGTATGTTTAAAAACGCAATAATTGATGACTTAGAAAATATAGGTGAAAAATTACCCGTTTTTAATACAGTTCCGGGAATTATAGGAGCTATTCAGGCAACGGAATGTATTAAATATTTAACAAACACGGGTAAATTATTAACCGATACATTACTCGTTTTTGATTCACAAACAACGCGTTTTACTAAAATTAACTTTAATAAAAACGAAGAATGTAAGGTTTGTTATTAAAAATAAAATTTTTCACTTTTTTTTAAAAATTAAAGTTAATGTGCTAAAATCTATATATAAAAAATACGGAGAAGACCTATAAAAAAGGCGTTGTTTTTATTCGTTAACTCTATTTTAATTTTATTTTTAACACATTTTTCTTTTGCTGTTTTAGGAGAGCTGTCAGGTGAGGCTGAAATTTTTGTCAAAAAAAGCTCTAAAAACGAAATAGAAAAAAGTATTACCCGTCCTAAACCGCGTAAGCCTAAGTTTTTTTTCGGATTTAACATGGGCGTAGGCGCAAGCAGGTGCGTTTCCCTCTTGGCATTCAAATACGTTACGGGTTAAGCTCGGACAACGATTATTCATAGGAAATGGAGAAGGTAAAAAGCCAGTGGAGCGCATTTATATTCTTTGGAATTTTGTTCGGTTAAAACATTTATTTATACTTTTCAATAATTGATTTTAGACGCGCGACTTTTTCCATAATATCATCAGCCATTGTGATTTCCGTTACCATGGCAACGCGTTTTGCACCGTAATTGAGAACGTCCCTGATATTATTTTCCTTAATTCCGCCCATTACGGTAAAAGGTATTGAAACCGCTGCGGAGATTTTTTTAATAGCTTCCACGCCCAGAGGTTTGATTCCCGTTTCCTTTGTAGAAGTTGAGAAAATAGGCCCGATGTTTATATAATCCGCTCCCGCTTTCTGAGCGTTTTTTGCTTCCTCTAAATTATGCGTTGATATTCCGAACGCCAAACCCGGAGCAATTTTTTTTGCCGCTTCGGGGGGCAAATCACCCTGGCCTAAATGCACTCCCTGTGCATCAACAGCAAGGGCAATGTCAACGTGGTCGTTAATTACCAGATTAATTCCGTATCGTTGGGTAATTTTCCTAAACTCAGTTGCCGTTTTAAATATTTTCCGTTTTGAACAATCCTTTTCCCTAAGCTGAACAATTTTTATACCCGTTTTTGCTAAAATTTTAAGCGTTTCAACTGATGAGCCGTTTTTGCAAAATTCGCTCGTTATAACGGGATAAATATTAAAATTAAAATCCACTAACCGCCTCCCATGAAACGGATTAATTCGAATTTATCTCCGTGATTTACGTTTTCAGTTTCATAATTCGTTTTATCTATTATTTCACCGTTTTTTTCAACGGCAGTAATATCCGGGTTTAATTTAAGTTCCCTCAACAGGGCAAAAACATTTTTAGCGTTGTTAATTTTCCGTTCCTGCCCGTTAACTATTACCTTCATTTTTACCTCCAAAAGCACCGGCAAAATTCTCATCCCAGTCCTTGAAAACAGGGGAATAACCGCGGCTCTTAATTGCATCAATAACCTCGTAAACGTTTCTCGTGTCTTCTATCTCAAACTGCTTGCCCGTTTCACTTTGCGTGTAACCGCCCGGATTCGTTTTAGAACCCGCGCTCATCATAGTAACGCCTAAATCCATCATGTTATCCCTAAACTCTGCACTTTCCCGCGTTGAAACCGTTATTCCTACTGTAGGTAAAAACATGCGCAAAGCAAATATCATTTTAACGAGCAAAAAATCATCAACGGGATAATTCGCGCTGTAACCCGCTTCCGAAGAACGCAGGCGGGGAAAACTTATACTAATGTCGCTTCGCCAGTATTTTTTCATTAAGTAATGAGCGTGCAAAGCCATATAAGCTCCCTCAACTAACGGATGATACAAACCTAAAAGAGCGCCTATACCCGTTTTCCTGAAACCTGCCTGTAAAGCGCGTTCAGGGGTTAATAAACGGTAAACAAAATCCCGCTTTTTGCCGGATAAATGTACTTTCTCATACATTTCACGGTTATACGTTTCCTGATAAACCGTTAACATTGAAGCTCCACTAT
Organism: uncultured Spirochaetia bacterium; assembly: GCA_964449345.1. GTDB lineage: Bacteria > Spirochaetota > CALGPD01 > CALGPD01 > CALGPD01 > CALGPD01. Next base: position 5,702 of record CAYUYT010000056.1, read on the forward strand.
CAACGAGTAAAGCGTATTCGTCCGTTTCCATAGGGTAAACCTCAAGCCCTACAAGGGGAAATAATTCTCCGGCTAATTCAACAGCACTGGCCAAATAATCTATTCCGGCATTTTTCCTGCTGTCCCCCGTTAACAATAAAACGTTCTTAAACCCCATTTTATTTAACTCTTTTAACTGCGTTTCCGTTTCTTCTATATCAAGAGTTTTCCGCCTGATACTTTTATCCTTATTAAACCCGCAATAAACGCAACCGCTATGGCATTCGTTAGACAAATACAAAGGAACGTACAAATTCATGATTTTCCCGAAATGACGCTCGGTCATCTCCCTTGAACGCGTTGCCATTGTATCCATAAAGGAATCCGAAGCAGGGGAAATCAACGCAAGAAAATCGTCAAAATTTACTGTTTCCTTTTTCAAAGCGTAATCAACTTGCCTCTTTTCCGCGTTATTTATTTTAGACAAAATATCCGCTTCGCTTATGTCATTGTATATTTTTAAAAAGTCTTTCATTTTTTCAACCAGTCAAGCGGGCTTGAGGCATTCGCGGTTTCACTTACAGGTCCTAAACCCGCTAAAAACGCTTTTCGCCCTGCCTGTATCGCTGTTTTAAACGCTTCCGCCATTAATACCGGGTCATTACTCGTTGATATTGCAGTATTTATCATAACCGCATCAACTCCGATTTCCATCGCAAGAGCCGCATCGGATGGTTTGCCTATTCCTGCATCAACAACAACGGGGACAAACGATTCCTGAATTATTATTTTTATCTGGTCAATAGTTCTAAGACCCTTGTTCGTTCCTATTGGCGCGGCTAACGGCATTACCGTAGAAGCACCGGCTTCCTCAAGGCGCTTTGCTAAAACGGGGTCAGCATTAATATACGGCAAAACCTTGAATCCCAATTTAACGAGTTTCTCCGTTGCTTTAAGCGTTTCCGCGCCGTCCGGCAAAAGGTGTTTGGGGGAAGGCGTTATTTCCAGCTTAATCCAGTCTGAAATACCCGCGGCTTTTGCAAGCTTTGCCGATCTAATTGCTTCCTCTGCGTTCATAGCACCGGAAGTGTTTGGCAAAATTAGTAGATTTTCCCTGTGGATTTGAGAAAGCAAATCGTATTTCGGGTCGTTTAAATCAACGCGTCGCAGGGCAACGGTAATAATTTCTGCGCCTGATTGTTTAATAGCTTCGCGCATAATTTCCGGTGAAGGATATTTTCCCGTTCCTATCATAAGGCGGGAATTAAACTCCCTGTCTGCAATTTTCAATATATCCGTTTTCAATTTTCCGTTATTCATAATAGTTAAATATAATAACGCGGTGTTTTTGAGGAAACGAAAGTTTAAAGTAAGGAAGAAAACGCGTTATGATGTAATATTTTTCGTTGCAATTGGTAAAATTTTGAACTATAAAATTCATAATGGTTCAATTTTTAATCAAAATGGAGAAGGAAAGTGAAATCAATAACAATACATATACTAATAATACTTTAAATTTTATGCAACCGACACTTTAAAGTGTCGGTTGAAAAGCAATTACAATATACAATACTTTGATTTTAAAATCACTTTAGTATATATTCTATATTTAAAAACGAAATGGTATTACTTTTCTTCAATTGCAAGTTCAACAAAAAATGTCGTTTCTTGGTTTTCCCCTGTTTTAAAATACACGCTTCCGTTAAGGTATTTTTCAACAATGAGTTTTACGCTGTATGTCCCAAGCCCGCGTCCCATTCCTTTTGTTGAAAATGAACGCTGAAAAATTTGAAATTGCGCTTCAAGAGGAATAACTCCGGGATTATTTACTTTGAAAATAATTTTATCGTTTTCTTTAAAAACTCCGATTTTTACACTTTGATTATTATCAATAGCCTCAAAAGCGTTTTTCATCAAATTAATTAAAACGCGTTTTAATAAAATATGGTCGGTGTAAAAATCAAAATTTTCCGAGTTTTTCATTTTTACCGCGTTTTTATTTTTGGAAACCTCATGGAACTGAACATGGTGAATTAAGTCTTTAATGAAATCACTAGAATTAGTAGTAAACTTATTTATTTGTAGTTCACCTGATTCGGCTGCGCTAATATCACTTTGAGTTAATATTTCTCCGATAAGCGTATCAGTTATTTGTTCGATAACGGGGAAAACTTTTTGAAATTCATCAAAATTTTCTTTTTGTTTTAAGTAATCTATAAAACCTTTTAATCCTCCGGCTGTATTTAGTATATCGTGAAAAAAAATTCTTTCCAAACTTTGTTTTCTTTTTTCGTTGCTTATATCCAAAACGGAAAATATACTATACTTTTCGCCGGAAACTTCAAAAGGAGAAACAGTAACGCGTAAGTCAAAAGAAATGTAATCTTCTTTATTTTTAGAAGTAATTCTGCATTCTTTTGTAACTTGTCTTTGCGTGTTTTGGCTTTCTAAAATAGCATTTACAGCTCCGCATAAACTACAGTGTTTGGAAGTTCCGCAGCCCGAAGGTGCTTTTTCAGCATGAACACAGTGTATTAGTTCGCCGGGGCGGCCGCCTAAAACTTCATTTAAATGTTCAAGCCCGAATGTTTCTAAATCGGCTTTATTACCAAAAACGACTTGCCTGTTATTGTTTATTATCAAGGCAATATACGGAATACCGTTCATAACTTCGCTAACGTGTTCTAATGATTTTAATTCTTGATATGATGCTTTTAAGCAAGCCTCTGAAGTTCGTTTTGCAGGAGCGAAATACGTTAATTTTTTCATAGTATTTCCCCATTTTATTTTATATTAAATTTACTATTAATATTTAATTGTATAAAGAAAAATAATCGTTTTTAAGTTTTTACGCCTTGCTGTTTTTTTAAGTAAACCATGAGCAGTGAAATATCCGCCGGCGTTACTCCTGGTATACGCGTTGCCTGTCCTAAAGTAACGGGTTTAACTTTTTTAAATTTTTGCAGGGATTCTGTCAAAAGCCCCTTAACGTTGTCGTAATTGAAATTGTCAGGAATTTTTACTTGTTCGTTCTTTTTAAATTGGTTAATCTGATTTTCCTGACGTTTGATATAACCCTCATATTTTAATCTTGTATTAATTTGCGTTAATTCTTCCCCGTTCATTTCGTTTAGTAAATGATCAAGGTGTTTTAAATCACTAATTTTTATTTCACCTTTTTTTATAGCGTTATCAATTGTATCACCGCTTTTTATTCCTGCTTTTTTTAGATTTTCATTTAAATCGTGTTTCTTTATGCGCGTTGATTTTGCTGTCTCAATACCCCGGTTTATGTTTGTCATTTTATTCCGAAAACGCGTTATTTGTTCCTGAGTAATTAGCCCTGCTTCATATCCGTATTCCATTAACCTTTCATCTGCATTATCCCAGCGCAAATTAAGGCGGTACTCTGCTCGGGAGGTGAACATCCGGTAAGGTTCATCAACGCCTTTAGTGACTAAATCATCAATCAAAACTCCGGTATACGCTTCGCTTCTGTCAATAATTAACGGCTTTTTGCCGCGGAATTTGTTACACGCATTAATTGCAGCAATGAGCCCCTGACATGCGGCTTCTTCATAACCGCTCGTTCCGTTTAACTGGCCGGTAAAGTATAAGTTTTCAACTTTTTTCGTTTCAAGGGTAGGGTGTAACCCCACAGGATTGCAAAAGTCATATTCAATAGCATAACCGATACGCATAACCATTACGTTTTCAAACCCCGGAAGCGTTTTAATCATTTTAAGCTGAACGTCTTCGGGCAAACTCGATGAAAAACCGTTTAAATAATATTCAAGAGTATTAGGCCCTTCGGGTTCTAAAAATAATTGATGGCGGGGCTTATCACTAAAACGCACAACTTTATCTTCAATTGATGGGCAATACCGGGGGCCTACTCCCTGTATTTTTCCCCCGTAAAGCGGGCTTCTATCAATGTTTTTTTCAATTACTTCATGCGTTTTTTCGTTGGTATAAACTATATAACAATCCATGAAAGTTTTAGGTGGCTCTTTTGTAAAATGTGAAAAAGTAAAGGGAAACTCCTGGTCAATTTGATGTTCTAATTTTGAAAAGTCTATTGTGCGTCCGTTTAAACGCATGGGTGTTCCCGTTTTTAACCTGCTAACTTCAAAACCCAAATTTCTTAATGAATCGCTTAAATAATCTGATGAAAAATCCCCAAGTCGGCCTGCTTTTTGGGACCAATCTCCCACATGAATAAGACCTTTTAAAAAAGTTCCGGTACATAAAATAACAGCGTTCCCCCGGTATTCTAAACCGCGTTCCGTTATAATTCCGGTGACTTTGCCGTTGTGCGTTAATATCTCAGCAGCGGTATCCTGAACGAGGTCAAGGTTGTCCTGCTTTTCCATTACGAGTTTAAAATATTCAATGTAACGCCTTTTATCTGCCTGCGCTCTAGGTGACCAAACAGCAGGACCTTTTGATAAGTTTAGCATTCTGTATTGAATACCGCAATTATCAATTGCTTTTGCCATTTCACCGCCAAGCGCATCGATTTCCCTTACCAAATGCCCCTTAGCAAGGCCTCCGATTGCAGGGTTACACGACATTTGTGCAATGTGGTCTAAATTCATAGTAAGGCAAAGCGTTTTAAACCCCATTCGAGCAGGTGCAAGTGCGGCTTCAACTCCTGCATGTCCTGCGCCTACAACGATTATGTCATATTGTTTTTCAAATACCATGATAAACGAAAAATACTTACTTACCCGAATTAGTCAAGGCAAATTTATCAATATTTCGTTTTGATAACGTTATCTTATCTCTAGTTTATCCGTAAGTATTTTATTCTTTTCATTAGTGTTTATTATTTAAAAAATATATTTTTAGCAGTTTATATAATTTCAATGTTATAATTTAAAGAATTATGGGTAAAGTGGATATTATTCATCTCCCATTGATTTGTACGGGATTAAACACGTATATAATTTAGTGAACAAGAAAAACGATAATTTCTTTTTTAATCCGTGTCCTTATCCGTGAAAATCCTGTGGGGAAAAAGAAAAGAATAAGCCCACTAATATACACGGATAGAAAACGGATAAAGAATTAAGATTAAGAATAAACCGCAGAGGACGCAAGAGAACGCAGAGTTAAGAGAATCCCTTTCTTTCTCCCGTCTTTCTTTCGCGCACTCTGTGAACTCAGATTTAGGGGGATTTTCTTTAATCCCGTGTATCACTGTGATAATCCTGTGGTCATTATGGGCAGGTAACGTACCTGCCCCTACAATTAACAATAAATAATCTGTCATCTTTATTTAAAGGGAGATAGAGAATAATTATCCGTTCAACCGCGTTGATTTTTGAATACAATTTTTTTCATATATTAATGATGAAAGTCAGGAGAAAAATATAAGTTTACAAAATTTGCTTAAAATTGTTTACGTTTCGAAAATATTTCAGTAGATTTAAAATGTAAAAATAATGTATTTAATTCGGAATTGCAATATTAGTTTTTCTTGTAGGGAGTATGGCTAAAAAAGATAAAGGGAAAGTTGATGAATTGCAATCATTGGTTTTTGACCAACAACGTAAAATTGAACAGCTTAAAACAGAGAATCAAGAATTAAAACAACTTAATAAAATCGGTCAATTAATTACTGAAAACTCAAACGACATAATTTGTTTTTTAAAAAATTACAAAGTAACGTATATCAACCCTGCGGTTGAAAAAAATTTAGGTTATACTGCTGATGAATTTTTAAATATAGACTACATTTCTCTTTTACACCCTGAAGATAAAGACGAAATATTAAAAACTATGCAAAATCGCATTGAAAATAAAATTATGTCTACCCACTGCTATACTTACAGGCAAAAGCATAAGCAGGGGCATTATGTTTGGTTTGAAGCAATTGTGTTGTCTAAAGAAATAAGCAGCGGAGATGTCATAACCGTTTTAAATGCGCGGGATATAACGAAATTAAAGAAAAGCGAGCAGGAGTTAATTCAGAGTAAAAATAAATTCAAAATGCTTTATGAAAACTCTCCTATTCCTTATCAATCCCTTGATGAGGACGGTTATATTCTCGATGTCAACCCCGATTGGTTAAAAACTCTTGGTTACGAACAAGAAAACGTTATCGGTAAAAATTTTTCAGATTTTCTGCATCCTGATTGTATTAAAGATTTCAAGGAAAATATAAAAAAGTTTTTTAAGAAAGGCGTTGATCATGGCAATGAATATAAAATGAAGCATAAGAAAGGTTATTATCTGGATGTCTCTTTTAACGGAAGCATAGGTTACTGCCCTGAACGT
>CAYUYT010000056.1:11972-18572 GCA_964449345.1 uncultured Spirochaetia bacterium
ACATATTGTGTATTTCAAGACATTACTCAAAGTAAAAAAAATCATGAGAAATTAATTGAGAGTGAAAGGAAGTATAAAACAATTTTTGATAACGCGCCTTTGGGAATTTTCCGTTCTACTACCGGGGGCAAATTCATTGAAGTTAATCCAGCTTTAGCAAAAATGCTTGGCTATAATTCGCCTAAGGAAGTCCTTGATAATATTTATAACATTGCCGAACAAATATACGTTAAAACTAATCATAGAAAAGAAATCGTTGATGATACGCTTGAAATTAACTCGGTAACGCATTATGAAAATGTTTACCGCCGTAAAAACGGTGAGCACTTCATTGCTAATTTATTCCTGCGTTCTATTCAGGATGGGCAGGGCAACCATCTTTACCTTGAAGGTATGGTTGAAGAAATAACAGAGCGAAAAGAAAAAGAACGCGTTATAAAAGAAAATGAAGAAAAAATAAAGTATATATTAAAATATAACCCTAACGCAATTGCTGTTTTTGATAATAAGCTGCATTATTTAATAGTTAGCGACCGTTATTTAAAAGATTACAATGTTAAAGATGAAAATATAATTGGCAAGCATCATTATGAAGTTTTTCCGGAAATACCGGAAAAATGGAGGCAAATCCATAAACGCGTTTTAAATGGAGAGATACTAAAAAATGATGATGATTATTTTGAAAGGCAAGACGGTAGTATTACTTATAACCGCTGGGAATGCCGGCCCTGGTATCATTCTGACGGTTTAGTTGGCGGCATGATTACTTACACGGAAGTAATCACGCCGCGTAAAAAAGCAGAATTAAAGTTAAAAGAAAGCAGGGAAGAGTTAAGGCAAGCTCAGGAGTTAATGAATACAATATTAGACTCCATGAGTGAAATGTTTGCGTTTTATAAAGATGAAGAATTGGAAATTTATTGGGCAAATGCGGCGGCGGGAGTTTCTGTAAACAAATCAAAAGAAGAAATAATCAACGTAAAGTGTTATAAATTATGGCACGGTCTGGAAACGCCATGTGAAAATTGCCCCGTATTAAAAACGTTTGAAACAAAAGAGCCACAGGAAACCGTTGTTCAAACACCGGATATGCGTTATTTTCAAATCCGTTCTTATCCCGTTTTCAGCAACTGCAACGTATTTGAGGGTGTAATAGAATACGGACGGGATATAACGGAGAAAAGAATCTTTGAACAAGCTTTAATAAAAAGTGAAAAAGAATTAAGAGAGCTTAATAAAACTAAAGACAGGCTTTTTTCAATAATTGCACATGATTTAAAAACTCCGGTAATCGGACTAATGAATTTAACGCAAATGCTTAAAAATGAAATTAATTCAGGAAACTATGAAAACGTTAAAGAGTATTCTGAGATTTTGTTTAATTCATCTAAAAAGGGTTTTGATTTACTTCAAAATCTACTTGAATGGGCGCGTACACAAATCGGCGGGATTAAGTTTTCACCAAAACGTTTTAAGCTGTGTGAGCTCGTTAAAGAAATAATAGAATTATTTTTGGATTATGCAAAGAGTAAAAGTATAGAAATAATATGTGAAATCCCCGAACAAACGTATATATTTGCCGATGAATCCATGATGAAAACCGTTGTAAGAAACTTAATTTCTAATGCTTTAAAATTTACAAAAGAAAACGGCAAAATTATTTTAACCCCCCCCCAATTCCCCGGACAAATTTTGTTTTCCGTTAAAGATGACGGAGTGGGTATTAAAAAAGACCATATAACAAAATTATTTAAGCTTGATGAAAATTTTTCTACCTACGGAACGAATAACGAGAAAGGCACAGGGTTAGGCCTTATTCTTTGCAAAGATTTTGTTGAAAAACATGGCGGAGATATTTCCGTTCAAAGTAAGGTTAATAAAGGAACAACGTTTACCGTAACAATGCCGCAATAATAATTTACTTAACCCACTGTATTGTTTTCAGTCCGTAAGCTTTACTTTTAATCAAAAACGTTTTCCACTTTGAATTAACCTTTGAATAATGCATTTTAGCATATTTGAGTTTAGAGCCTGATAAATCAGCTCCGGTTAAATCAGCGTTTTTAACATTACAATACCGTAAATTCGTTTTAATAAGTATCGCATTAACAATGCGGGCAAACTTTAAATTCGCAGCGCGTAAGTCCGAAGCGGATAACTCAACGGCTGCCATATCAGAATAACACATTTTGCAGTTTTTTAGTTTTGCGTTTATAAATTTCGCCCAGCTTAACTGCGGTGTTAGATTGGGATTATTTTTTCGCCATTTGTTCCAATAATCAACGCCTTTTTTTAATAATGGAATATTCGTTATGTATGCCTTAACGTTTAGAGAAAGTATTAAAGCCGTTAAAGCAATAATAATGTGTTTTTTCTAAAACATTGCATTCATCTTTATAAATTATGATACGTAGTGCTAAGAATTGTAAATTCTAATTTATTTTTTAGGGGGAATTGATTTTTTTTAATATTAGAAAAACGCGTTAATTATTGATTTTATTTTGGAAAATAGCTATAATTATAACCACGTAAATTATAAGTCCCCGTAGCTCAGCTGGATAGAGCGTTTGGTTGCGGTCCAAAAGGTCGGACGTTCGAATCGTCTCGGGGATGCATACTAACTAACGATTAGGCAGGCAATTATAGTCTGTCTTTTTTTTTATATGATAAATAGTGCTTAAATGTGGTGAAATTGTAGTGAAAAGAACGGTTTTCAGGGGGTCAATAACGCGGTGAATGGCAATTAATAAAGGATCATGGTCTGAAATAACTTTTTTGTGAAACTTTGATAAATGACTTCTATAGTCAGAAACTTTAGCGGTAATCATAAGTTAACGGGCGGCGGCTATGCGTAGTGAAACGGAGCAAAATATGGGAGAGCGAACCGCATATACTGTGTTAGGCGAGCCGAACGGAGCGATAGCGGAGAGAGAGTGCAACGAGCCTTGCGTATTTTTGAAAAATTTATCCATATTATTCCGTTTTTGGTGGGCTTTTTATTATTGTATTTGATTTTTTTGTTTTGAAAAATGGAAGAGGGGCTGGGGGTGAATTCCATTTTTCAAAACTCCTTATTTTAATATCTCTTTTAATACTTCATCAACTTTTAAATCAATATTTTCAACTTTTTTTGAATGAGGAATATTTAATTTTGTTAATATCTCCTCAAATTTCATATATCCATTTTTTGATCTTAATTCTACCCAATTTACTTTTAACATCTCAGCTTGTTTTTTATTCAAATCTGATAGTTTATCCGCTACAAATATATTACTTTCTCTTGCAAATATTGCATCAGCACTTTCAGGGTTTCCTTTTCCCATTAATTTAACTTCACATCTATAATAATTTTCATCTTTAATTATAAAGAAATCCACCTCTCTCATACTTTCAGGAACTCTACTTTGATCAAAATGAATAAATGGGACATCAAATAAATGACAAAGTGTAGCCATTAAAAACTTCTCAACTCTTTTCCCCGCGGTACTCCACAAGCCACCTCTTAATGCAGCTCTTTTGACTGCAAGTGCATTTATTACAATTAAACTCTCATTCATATTTAGATCTACACTTACGCCTTTTAGTTTAATTGTAAGTGTTAAATCAATGTCTGGTTGGCTATCTACTAAATTACTTATAGATTCATATAAAACATCATAATGTTCATTTGATGCATCAATAACTATTTCTTTAGATGCTGAATTGTACATGTTTGTAATTGTTTTTTTATTCAATCCGGAATTAATTGCAATATCCGTTGAGCTTAAACTTGAGTTTAAAAAAGTTTTTTTGTACCAATCAATTGTTAAATCTTTGTTTGATAATTTAGCTTCAATAACATGTTTAAAAAAATCTATCGCAAATTGTAAAAATTCAGCATTAATAAGAGCCACAACCTCTATTCTATAATCTTGACCTTTAATAAGTCTTTTTATAATATTTTTAATTACTTGATCTGTTAAAGTCATATTGTACCTTTTGTTAAAGAAATAAAATTTTCTAAATCAATAAATTTAGATTCATTTTTGTTATTAAATAAATCGTTGTTCTTTTGTAAGTCTTGTTTCATTCTTTGAATATATTTATCTTCTTTTTCTGTTAAGAAAAAATTTCTATTTAGTTTTATTGCAGATTTCCCAAGAGTGCCACTTCCCGCAAAGGGATCGAAAACTAAATCTTCAACAAAAGAATAATATTTTATAACTCTATCGCATAATTCTTTTGGAAATACAGCACTATGTATTTTGTCAAAAGTTGGGTCTATTTGCCAAACATTAGTGGTTTCATATTTTTCTTCTACTTTACTTCTTTTTACCTTATCCCAACTATATTGTTTTATATTCCAATCAATTAATTTATCCGTTTTTTTTCTATAAACCATTAAACTTTCAGTAATTGCATTTGGTTTATATCCAAGTGGTTTTCTATGTTGTAAAAAACCAGCATTTCTATTTTTAACACTTGCCTCTGGTTTTACCCAAACAATATCATCAATAAATTCCCAGCCCATTTTAACAAGCAAAGGATGTATATCATATGGTATTGGATACCTTTTACTTGAATGAGCTCTACTTATTCTTGGAATAATAATCGGGGAGGTGTTTAGTATAAAAAATCTTCCTTCCTTTGTTATTCTATGAACTTCTTTAAATATTCTTTCTAAAAAGTTTAAATATTCTTCATAGCTTTGATAGATAGAATAATCTCTCGCATTGTAATATGGAGGTGAAGTAAATGTTAAATGAATAGATTCGTCCGGTACATAATTAATTGTTTCTTCAACATCCCCATGCACAACTGTATTCTTCATATATAAAGGGAATTCATCATGTTTTTGAGTAGATTTTGATTTATAGCTACTACCATTAATTTCTTTATGAATAACTTCTTGAATAACTTCATTGGGATGATTTAATAATGGTTTTAATATCGGTTTAATTTTTTCTTTATCTTTTAATGCTAAAAGCCCTCTTATTGCTTGCATAACAACTTTTGGATCTTTGTCATTCAAAAAATCAGACAATATATTAATATTTTTTTCATCTCTCATACGACCAATTGCCGAAACCGCCTCTCTTCTAACCTCTGTGCTTTCATCAGTATTTATGCACTTAATAAAAAAATTAGTTAAAGATGAATTGCTTAATTTAGCTAAATTTTTAATAGATAAAGAGCGAATTTTTTCATTTGGCTTGTTGTATAACTTTATTAATGGCTCTTCAAGTGTGTTGTTTTCAAGTTTTCCTAATTTTTCAAGAACAAATGCAATCGTTCCTTCGTTCTGATTTTCAATAAAATAATAAAAATCATCCGAATTATTTTTTAATTCGTTTATAGTAGATATATCTATTTTTTTACTTAAAACTGATCTATTCATATTACCTCTTTAATAAGTTAAAACTAATTTAAGTATATAAAACTTTTTGCTTTTTTCCAATTAAAATTTGTTTTCGGAGCGATAGCGGAGAAAACACCTTATTACCCCCCTCTTTAAAAAATTAAAAAAATCAAATTCCTTATTTCTTAAAGCCCACCAAAAACATTATATAAACAAATTTTTCAAAAATATGTCGCCTAACGGGCGGCGACTATGCGAAGTTGGGCGGTCGGCGCAGCCGATTGGCACGTATTTTTGCTTTTGCAAAAATCGTGACAAAGCCCAATTTGGGTGAAGGCTGGCTTGTCCAGCCGGAACCGCATAGTCGCTGTTGTACGAAGTGTTTCACGATTATATTATTGTTTTATTTGCCTGCATAATTGACTATTCCGCTACCATTCAACTCAAAATATTTTGCATTAGCACATGGAATACAGAAATTTTTTTTATCTTTTTCAATTATTCTTGTCTTCATAACATTTTCACCACAATTTGAACATTTAATTGTGTCAAAAATTGGCGCATAATCATGTAATTGTATTTTAATTTTACTAATATTAAACATTTCATTTACAGGCACATTAAGTTCTTTTATGGACATTTCTGAAAATAATTGCATCATTTTTCCGTATTCTTCAGGTGTGCCTTGTTCACGCCTGGCAACCAATTTATAAAATAAGCCATATGCGTCAGGAAATTCTTTTTCTCTTGTGTCATCAAAAGATGGTTTCAAAACAAGTCGTATGGCATTCCCATCTCTTTTAGATATTGTTACGGCTGTTTTACCATAGTCGCGGTATATTAGAGCGTTATTACCTAATGTACAACCAGTAACCATTTGTATACCATCAACGAAGCAATTATTTGTTTCAACGATTGCAATAATTTCTTCCATGCCTGTATTGCTAACATTAAGTTCTTTTAATGCATATAGTCCTGCAATAACGCCATAAGTAAGATAATTACAGAAATGCCCATGTAATTCACCTGATTTCATATGCAATCCATGTAAATCACTTTTTTCAATTAAATCTTCAATTTGTTCTCTAAATTTGTTTTTCATAAAAACTCCTTTGTGTTACGTATTTTAACTTCGTAACACGAGTATATAATATAATTTTTTAAAAGTCAATTTATTATGCAGGCAAATCCTCGTGAAACATTTCGTACAACGGGCGGCGGCTATGCGTAGTGTGCCGAGGCGAGTTTACTCGCCCGAGGGT
>CAYUYT010000057.1:0-2698 GCA_964449345.1 uncultured Spirochaetia bacterium
CCTCAAAAAGGGGACGCATAACGCGTTTATTTACACGGCGTACGGAATACATGGCGTTTTTATGCGACACGATTGAAACCCGGCTTTTAATATCGCTGTTAACAATGCGCCAACCAGTTTCTTTTGCCATTAAGTTGCTTAAAAAGGGCGAACCTAAAAGCGTTGCCCCGCTTAAAAAAGCACCTTTCAAAAAAGACCTTCGTTCTATTGCTTCATTTTCCAGTTTTTCACTTGATTCATTGAATATATTTTCAAACATTTTTTCCTGCCTTATTTTTATAAATCTTTTGCACACCTAAAACCGATAGCGGAAAAATTTATATGCGGTTTAACTGCATGCCTTGCCTGTCTTCTTGAACGGTCGGCAAAGAAAAGATAGCATCCGCCTTTTACAACCATAAAAGAACCGTCCATATTCGGGCATTTCTTACGCCTTCCCGGATAGGGTAAAAATTTGCTTTTCGTCCATTCCATAACGTTTCCGGTCATATCGTAAAGCCCGTATCCGTTGGGCCTGTAACGCCTTACACGTACAGAAGTTTTCCTCCGGGGATCCCATAAAGCACCGGCTTTTCTATTCCAGCTATTTCCCCAGTCATAAGTATAACGCCGCGGCCCGCCTGCTGAGTATTCCCATTCCTGTTCGGTAGGAAGGCGTTTCCCTGCCCATTTTGCGTATGCGTTTGCGTCTTTATACGTTACGTTTACAACGGGATGATTTTTCCAGCCTTTTTTGTATGCGCTTTTCCAGTTGCCTTGAGGGTTGTATCCTGATTTTTTTACAAAGCGCTCAAACTGGGCAAAAGTAACTTCTGTTTCGTCCATATAGAAAGATTTTACCCTGACACGGTGTCGTGGTTTTTCTTCGCATTTTCCGTAACGCGAACCCATTAAAAAACGGCTGCCATAAATTAGCCGCATATATTTACCGTCTTTGGTTTTAATTCTCCTTTGCCTTGCATTTGCATCGGGAGTTTTAAAAGAAAAAGTAAGCATTATTGTTAAGGAAAAAAATATTATAATAGGTTTCATTTCGTTTCCCCGTAATTTACTTTGGTTATATTTTTTTAACACTTTATTCATAAAATACAGAATTTAATAGTGTTTTTTTAAAAATTAAATACTCTATAATTATATTAAGCTTAATTTTGAATAAAGTGAAGCGGTTGCTAAGATAATTTTTTCGTTATTAGTAATTTTATTTATACAAAATAAAAAAACCGTCCGCTATTTTATTGGACGGTTTTGCGAAAATTATTAGTTTGAAATCCGTTATCCTTGAGTTTTCTGTTGCCGTCTTAATTTTTTTTGAAGCTTTCGTTTTAGTGCTTCGATTTTTTTCTTTTTCTTAAGAGATGGTTTTTCATAATGAGTGCGTTTTTTTAATTCTCTTGAAATGCCGTCTCTTTCGCATTTTTTTCTAAATCTTTTAATAGCAGATTCAATGTTTTCGTTTTCACCGATTTCTATAACGGTCACTATACATCACCTCAAATAATATTTTATGAAAAAAAATTATAACCGCATAAAAATTTTTAGTCAAGCTATTTAACTCATTTCGCTTACTTTTTCTATTCCGGCAGAAACAATGTCTTCGATTTCATCTAAAAAAGGCATATTGTATTTTTGGTTAAGTTCCATAATTTCACGTTTTAGTTTGTAAACTTCTTCTTTGTATTTATTTTCCGTTTTCATAAATTTAGGCAGGTTTTTTTCATCTTCCTGAAGTTTAAGCTGTTCTTCAATTTCGCGTATTAATACGCAGTTATTCGTTTCCCACATTGAATGCGTTGTTGCTATATTTAGAAAAAAATCAGGGTCGTTTTTTATAACATTATTAACGTTGTTTTTATTAATTATAGAAACGCGCACACCCCCGTGTGATTGCAGGGTCGCGGTTCTTTTTTGTCCTAAGAGTAAAGCCATTTCCCCGATTAGAGTTCCGGATTCGTCTATTTCTGCAACTTTATTGCCGCCAACGAGAACGTGAATAACGCCTTCACGCAGGATGAACATATCTTTGCTTGCCTCTCCTTGTTCGCATAGAATTGCTCCGTGGGGAAAAACTTTATCAAGTTCATCCATTTTTGATTCTACTTTTATTGAGCGGTTTTTGCTGACCTCAATAAATGCTTTACCTTTTTGATAAGTTAAACTTTGAACAGCGGCGTCATGCAGTTTTTCAAGCCAGTGGTAGCGTTTCTTTTTAAATTCATGTTTTACAACATCAACTGATAAAGCATATATTTTGCAATATTCCTGAGCAAGTTTAGCTCCCTGTCCGAGTTGCTTGCTTCTTATTTCAAAAATTCCATTTATTTTCATTAAGATTATTGCAATTGTTTTTGCAACAGCATAACCGAGCTTAGGTTGTTTAAATAATTTTAGGAGTTTCTCCGTTGGTATGCTATCGTAGCCGTTTTCTTCCGTTACATAAACGTCTTTGCTTCGAAGCTGGTTATATCCTTCTCTTTTCTGAATTAAAATTTCCCCAGCACCAAAAATAATGTTCTTTCCCGTTAATTCTACTTCATCCCGTTCGGAGATTTTCATAATAATTTTTCCCGAACGTAAAATGTATGCATTTTTTGACGGATCTAAATAATGAAATACTGGTATCATAAAATTTCCGGTTTATTATTTCCCTTAGGGTTTTAGTTTAATCACAAAATTTATATACTATAATATAATATATAAT
>CAYUYT010000057.1:2708-18367 GCA_964449345.1 uncultured Spirochaetia bacterium
AACTTTATTTTTTTCTTTAAAGCTTAAATCAGAAATATAATATATAATAAAAACGAATTAATTAAAAACATTTTCATAAGGGCAGAGAAAAATATGTTCATGTTTTTTTTTATACTCACCGTTTAACGAATCTTTTTTATAAATAGGTGTAATATTTATATTTTTAAGTTTTGCCGTTAAAAAAGCCCTTCCTGTTTTACTATTCCAGCAAGCAGGGCAAACGTGTACATAGATTTCATCATGCTTTTCGTTTATGCAAGCTATTTTTATCAGAGGTTTTTTTATTAAATTCTTCATCCGATATATATTTTATCATCATTTCAAACTATTTTCATGTATTTTTTATAAAAATATCATTTTTTTATCATTTACATAGTTAGTTTTATCCTGTACAATGCTTTTTAGGGCAATGAATATTTAACTTATAATTAAGTTTACTTATGGAGATTTTTTTGGATAAATTAATATTGGATATTTTAAATAAAGGCGTTGATGCTTTCAATAATTATAGAGAAAATAAACCTGATTTGGAAATTAACCTTGAAAATGCGGATTTATCCGGTTTGGATTTGTCAGGAATTAATTTGAAAAATGCTAATTTACAAGGGGCTGATTTATCCGATTCAATATTTATAATGAGCGTAATTTCAGATGCTAATTTTAAAAACGCAAAATTATGCAAAGGTAATTTTCAGTGGGCTAATTTAGCTAACTCAGACTTTACAGGCGCTTTAATTGAAAGCGCAATGCTTATAACAACGAACCTATCCAACTGTAATTTTAAAAATGCCGATTTGACGGGAACAAATCTGGAATGGGCTAACCTTGAAAATGCTGATTTTTCAAAAGCAAAATTAAAGGGCATTAGAGGCGCAAATTTTCACCTTGCAAAAGGAACTGCAAAACGCATTAAAGCGTATAACATTTTAGTAATAAACGTTAAGAAATGGAATAAAAAAAGAAAATCAGTATTCGGGAAAAAAATCAATTTATCCGGCATGGATTTTACAAGGCATAATCTTGAAAATGCGGATTTATCAGAATTAAAAATGAATAATTCTACCTTAGTGCAAGTTAACCTTAAAAAAGCAAAATTAAATAAAATTAAATTAAAAAATTCTAATCTGGGAGACGCTTCCTTAGATAAAGCTGATTTAGAGCAAGCCAATTTAAAAAATTGTAAATTAATTCAGGCAAAGCTAACCCGGGCAAAATTGACTAAGGCTAATTTAAAAGAAACGGATTTAACCGAGGCAAGATTAAACCTTGCGCATGCTGATTATGCTATTTTTTCAAACGTAAATTTTAATAAAGCCGATGCAACGGATTCAAGCTTTCGTTATGCGGATTTTTCACATTCAGACCTTGAAAATGCTGATTTTGGCGGTTCGGATTTGACAGGGGTAAATTTTCTGTGGTCGGATTTATCCGGGGTTAATTTTGAGAACGTAAAGTTGGATAAAATTAAAGGCGCGAACTTTGCAAATTCAAAAGGAAACAACCCAAAGGTGGCTGCTTTTCAAAAACTCGTTGCAAGTATAGAAGAGTGGAATAAATGGCGGGAAAATAATCCTAAAATAGAAATTGATTTATCAGGAACGAATTTAACGGGAATTAATTTGCAAAACGCTAACCTTACTTATGTGAATTTTAAAAACTCTATTTTGATACAAACGGATTTGTCCGGCGCAAATTTAGATAAAGCCGTGCTTACTAAAGCTGACTTGTCCGGTGCAAATCTATCCGACGCAAAAATTAACAACGTAAAAATGAAAGGCGTTATTTTAAATGCCACGGATTTTACAAATGCTGAATTAAAGAAAACGAAAATTAAAAAGAAAAAATTGAAAAAAGGAATTTTCAAAAATACTGTGTATGATAAAAAAAATTAATCCCAGTATTCAATCATGCCTTTACCTGTTTTACTTTTGATGTTAACCCATTTTTTATAAACAACGACTCCCCAATCCACAATGTTGAAATTTCCTCCGAGTTGTAACTCCAGTTTTTTCGGTCCTAAAACGCCTTTTGGTCCTAAAACAATTTTGAACCCTTTTTTAAAAATGTAGCGCAACTCCAAAACAAGGTAAAAACGCATTGTTTTTCCGGTTAAGTTTACGATGTACTTATAAAAATCAGCAGAATATTTATGCGTGTTTAGACGAGTGTAAATTTTCAAAAAAGCTTTTCCTTTTTTGTTGTAAAGCGTAATGTAATTCCACTTTTCACTTTCCGGCCGACCGGGGATTTTCTTTGCTTTTCCGTGTTTAATTTTTTCCGTTTTATAAATACCGTATTTACCGTATGTAAAAAGCGTAACAAACAAAAATGCAAAAACAATAATCTTTCGCATATACCTATCCGTTAGATTTGATGGATATGATTTTAACGTATAAAATATATTTTGTCCAGCTGGAAAATAATAAAACAATCTGCGGTATGGAAGTGAAATTATTCGCAAGATTTACATTTAAAAATATTACTTTTTATATATAATTAATGTATCTGCTATATTTTATATTCTATCAAATTTTAGTATACTAATAATACTTTAAATTTTATGCAACCGACACTTTAAAGTGTCGGTTGAAAAGCAATTACAATATACAATACTTTGATTTTAAAATCACTTTAGTATATAATACTTAGTAGCGTTAAAATCCGGCAATTTATTCTAGTTTAGTCCCTTTGATAAAGCACGGCTTGAAGAAAAGAGAAGAAAAAGCCCACATTGTAGAGGCGACAATGGCCATTGTCCTCTCTGTAATTGATAATATTATTTACATAGAACCGAATTACTCAATAATCTATTCATTTTGAAATTTACGTTATTTATAAATTTAACACATTACCGCTCACCCCCGGCATATAAAACACCTTATCTAATTTGAAATTTGCACTCGTTTCGTAAAAAATCTTGACACGCTTGTTGAATACTTTATAATGAATTTGATGAAAAGAAATATTTTACTTGTTTCAAAAAAGAAAAAGCGGCCTGAAAAACTTAAACATATATTAGATAAAAACGGTTTTTTAGTTACTTTGATTAAAGATTTTAATAAAGTAAAAAAAGAATTGAAGAAAAACGTGTTTGAAATTGTAATATATTTTTTTTATGAAAAAACATTGCCGGATGTTTTTTTTAAAGGTTTTGAGAGAGACAAATTAGGCGGGCAAATTGCAACCATAATAATAACGGAAAAAGAACTTAAAAAACGCGTTTTATCCGATAAAATATTTTACCTTGATAAAGCTATAAATAATTATATGGTTTTGCAATTAGCCGAAGATATTCTTCATCCAAAAATAATTGAAAAAATTTATCCCGTTTTATTAATAAGTGACGATGAAAACGAAAAAAATATTATAAGTATTACACTTGAGCGTCTGGGATGTGAAATTTTTTATGCAAAAAATAAAAAGGAAGCGGATTTATTATTAACGAAAAGAGATTATTCCTTAATTATTTTAAATCCTTCTAAAATTCATATTGATAAGGTTGTTGAAATTTGTTATGAAATTAAAAATAAGAAAGCGTTAATGAATACGCCTTTAGTGGTTTTTTCACTTTACGCAAAGCAACAGGATATTTATTCAATTCTTACCTCTGGTGCTGATGATGTTATTCGCAAACCGTATTATCCCGAAGAGTTATGTTCAAGGATACTGGCGCATCTAAAATTAAACAATATTATTCAGGAGTTGGAAGATGTAATCTCTACTGAAGAGCATTTAAATATGCAGCTTTTGGAGTTGAACGAAGAATTAAAAGAAACGAATGATTTGAATAAACGCCTTGCTAAGGCTTTAGAAGAGCAGGCAATGACGGATGAATTAACCGGTGTATATAACCGGAGGCAAGTTATTCAAATATTGAGAAGAGGAGTGAACCACGCTTACGATTATAAAAAAGATTTATCCTGTATAATCGTGGATATTGATTTATTTAAAAAAATTAACGACACTTACGGGCATGATTTCGGAGACAAAGTTATTCGGGAAACTGCTATGATAGTTAATCTTCTTCTTGAATCTGATTGTTCAATCGGCAGATGGGGTGGAGAAGAGTTCGTGGTTGTACTTTTGGGTTATAATAAAAAAGCAACATTAGAAATTGCAGAGAATATTCGTAAAAAAGTTAAATCCCACGTTTATAAAAGCAAAAGTAAAGGTATTAGCGCACAAATTACTATTAGCCAGGGCGTATCCATGTTAAAAAAGGCAAAAAAAGAACACGAAATTGATACGCTTGTAAACCGTGCGGATAACGGGCTTTACGTTGCAAAGGAAAACGGCAGGGATTGCGTAATTTTTGTAGATTAAACGGTAAAACATTTGCTTTTTTAACTATTAGCTGATGTTAAAAATTTGTGAGCAGTTTGTTTATTAAATCATTTTCATATAAACTGCGGGATTAATTTTTTGAAGACTGTTAAATGATGGATTAATTTACTAATAATTTTTTATAAAAAAAAATTCATCATTTTTTTATAAAATTTTAAAATCTTTTTACATTTTAAATAAAAAAATTTGATTTTATAAAAAATGCAGTATATAATGAAAAAAAAATATGGTTATTAATCTGAAATGAACGCATTAATTATTAATTCCAGTTATTCCGGTAAAAAAGGTTATACTGAAACGGTTTTAAACTGGATAAAAGATGAAATAGGGCTTAACAACGTAAACACAAGGTATACTAAAGAAGATCGCATCGGAAGTTGCCGGGGTTGCCGGAATTGTACGTTTCAGGCAAAAGGTAGCTGCCCTTTAACCGATAGTATGCAAATATATATGCGTTATATGAAAAATTCCGATTTAATAGTTATCGGCGCGCCTATTTATTCAAGTTTCATTTCCGCAAAATTAAAAACTTTTTTTGAACGCTTACGACCGTTAATTTCCGGAAAATTAGGTTATAATAATGACCGGCAAATTTGTCATCTGGCAAGAGAAGAGCATAAATATAAAATCCTTATCGTTTCTATATGCTCGTTTCCTGAAATCGAAAATTTTGAGCCATCTAGAGTTTTTTTTGAATCGTTATTTAACCGTTTTGATTTTTTTAAAGACATGGGAGGGATATACCTTCCGGCTTTTCCTTATATTAAAGATAATAAACCTGAGATATTAGAAAATATAAAAAATGAAGTACAATCCCAGATAAAAAAAGTTGAAAAAAATAAAAAAGCATTCCTCTATAAAGAATGGATTGAGAAAAAAGAATTCGAAGAATATTTAAAAAGCCAAAAAATTTTCACTAAATAAAGCGTTTAATACATATAATTTAGATAAACCGAATTTCACGTTAATAATAATTACGTGTTTAAACAATCATCTGTATTATTTACCGGCTAGAATTTTTTGTATCTGCATTGCTTTTTCCGTGATTTTTTCAAAATCTCCGCTGTTCAAAAATTTTGTATTGAAAACTTCGCTACCGATTCCTACGCAAATTGCGCCGGCTTTTAAATAATCTGTAATTTCTGAAATACGCACCCCGCCCGTTGCAAGGATATTTAAATCGGGATACGGACCTAGTAACGCCTTGATATAATTAATACCCCCAAAACAACTCGATGGAAACGCTTTAACCATTTTTGCGCCAAGTTTTAAAGCTTTCATAATCTCCGTTGGTGTAGAAACTCCGGGAATAATGGGAATTTCAGCTTCAATTGCGGTATCAATAACGCGTTCATCCAAATGCGGAGTTACGATAAAATCCGCCCCGGCATTTATTGCGGTTTTTGCGGTTTCTTCGTTTCTAACCGTACCCATTCCAACGGAATAATCCCCGTAGCTTTTTATTTCTTTAATGCAATCCGGGGCTTGGGGAATAGTCATGGTAAATTCAACGGTATTAAAACCCGCATCCAAAAAGTATTTTGCCGCATTAATTGCTAGTCTTGCGTTGTCTGCCCGTATAATGCCTATTACTTTTTCTCGTTTTAGTAAAGTTACAATGTCAGTCATTTGTGTCCCCGTTTTAGCTTAATTTTTGCGTTAAAATTTTCAATAATTCGTCTCGCTCTTGATTCGTTAATAATTTTCTTTTTGAGTTTAGAATATAAAACGTATCAACAACGCGGATACCTAGAGTATTAATTTTAGCAAGCTGAATATCAAAATCCAGTTGCGATATTATAGACGATATTTTATAAAGCAACCCGATTGAATCTCTACAGCTTATACGTAATATTGTCATACCTTCAGGTGAATTGTCAAACTCAATTTTTGTTTTAACCTGAATATTGCTTTTTATTCCCGTTTTTGACATTCGTTTTTTTATTAAGCCGGATATATCCTCCATTTCTCCGTTTAACGCCTTGTTTAGTTCTTTTTCCACTCTTTCCCATTTGTTCTTTTCCACCGGTCCTTCAAAATAGTGTGAGATAACGAAATAATCAACAGCAATATTTTTGGTGTACAAGCTTGCATCGAGAATACTTAACCCGTTTGCCGCGAATATTCCGGCGATTATTGAAAACAAGCCGATTTTTTCTTCTGCTATGGCGAAAACGAGATAGTAATCGTGTTTTTGTTTGTAATCAAGAATAATTTTTTTTCCGTTTTTGTTTTTGTATAATTCAAAATGCCTAAGTATATCCTTTTGTTCGATTTCTATATAATAATTTTCAGGCAGTAAGGTTAAAAAATTAGATAATCCGGATTTATCTTTCGATTTTACAAGCAATTTCTTTTTTATGTCTTCAATTTCGTTGTCAAGAAGTTTAACGCTTGCCATATCTTTAAGTAAAACGTGTGTTTTGTAATAAAGCTCAAGCAAAAGTGAGCTTTTCCAGTTATTAAAAATTCCGTGTCCAACTCCGTTCATGTCAGCATAAGTAAAAATTAAAAGGTTACGCAATCTTTGTTCATCAACAACTTTATCTGCAAAACTCGCTAAGGTTTTCATTTCGTTAAAATCAACGCGTTGTGAAGTACGGCTCATTAGTAAATGGTTTTGAATTAAAAACGCAATCATGATTTTTTCATCTTCGGTAAAGGGGAATACTTCGACAACATTGTCCATTGTCCGCCGTGCATTTTCAACGTGGTCTCCCTGCCAAATTTTTCCGTAATCATGCATTAGTAAACTAAAAACAAGAATTTCCCGGTTTTTAAGCAAATATAAAATATTACGGTAAAAAGTTAAATAAGAGCTTTCATTTTTATACAGTAATTCGAGTTGTTTTACGCTTTGAAGGTGGTGTTCATCTAACGTGTATTCATGGTAAAAATCATGCTGCACATGACAATCCATTGCTTTCCAATAAGGAAGGTATTCCTTTAAAAAACCCGTTGCATGCATCATGGAAAGAGTATAGTATAAATTCCGCGGTTTGCGTAAAATATTTCTAAACGCTTCAAAATTTTTTTCATTCCTTCGGAAATCATCATTAACGTATTTCAAACAGCGGGAAATACATTCCCTGATTTCGTTTGAATAGCCAACAGTATATTTTGACGTTATTGTAAAAATTTTAAAAAGTAGTTCAGGGTTATCTGATTTTTTGTGCCTTAAATATAAATTACCGTCAATTATAATAAAGTCTTTATCCAATGGCTCGATTTTCTTTTTCCGGGGCAAAACTTTTAATTTTTCCGCCTCGCTTTTAATTTTTTCAATACTGGATATTGCCCATAAATAGATATTCTTCGAATGTTTATAAAAATTACGCATAAAAGTTTCAACGGTTTTGCGAAGGTTTTTTTCATTTACCAGTTTGAAAAAATTCATTATTAGTTTTTCTTGCTGCTCCACTTTTAAAACGTCCTGTTTGCGGTTATCCAAAAAATGAAGAAGGTTTCTTACATAGAGTAGGTAATCAAAACTTTTATTAATTGAACGGTATTCTTTTCTATCCATAAAACCGTCGTTGTAAAGTTCTTTAAGGGTTGAACACCCGAAAAAAGCTTTTGTGAGCCATAAAACCTTATGTACACTTCTAAGTCCGCCTTGGGATTCCTTTACGTCCGGTTCTTTTATTAAAACGCTTTTTCCCAAATCAAAAAGAGAGAAATCCGGCTCTCCGGCAAGAACGTGATAATAAGAATATAGATTTTTGGAAAATATTTCAGGTATTACGGAAACAAATTTATCATACAAAATTTCATTTCCGCATAAAAATCTGTGATTCGTTATTGATGTTTTAAATGTTATATCTTCGGTTGCTGCTTTAATACAGTTTTTAACCGTGCGGCTGGATTGCCCTAAACGGAATTTCATATCCCAAAGAATGTATAAAACTTTTGTGATAAACTCAGAGCTTTCTTTTTCATATTTTTTGTGCTGAAGAAATAGAATATCAATATCAGAATACGGATTTAATTCCTGCCTGCCGAACCCGCCTACCGCAACCAAAGCAGCAATTTTTTCATCGTATCCGTAAGCAACGCGTATATCTTCATACACTTTTATAAGCGTTTCTTCTGCAAGCCGGGACAATCTATAGCAAGCGTAAATTCCGCTCGAAGGAACGCTTTGTTTCATTATATCAAACTGGTCGTAATAGAACGTTTTTAAATCCCGGATATACTCGTTGTCTTTTCCTTTTTCGTAAGAAATAGCGTTAAGGCCTTGTTTCACGTTATTCATAAGTACCGCCTGTAAATTATTAACGCCTCACCCTTCTACTCTATATAATTTAACAACGAAAAGCAACGAAAGAAACAAACAAAACAAACAAAACAGGTAAATAACTAATATGCGGATTATGTTTGATTAGTCATGATTAAATATTAATTCGGTTTTATTCTTCTATTCCTTGTATATCTTTTAGATCTAAAGTTTTATTATCTTCCTTAAATACACCTTTAACCACTACCATTGCATCCCAATATGGTTTAACAATGTCATTTAACAACGAATCTGGCACGATTACGTTATATTTATTGTTCTCTCTGTCAATTATTTTAATTTTATTTTTTTCAGCATCAGCAAAAGATAATCTTCCTTGAATTTCAATTTCATTATTCAATATATTTTCATTTTGTTTTAATTCAACAGGTTTAATTTTGTTCTTTATTCTAGTAAATGAAGCTGTCTTCTTTTTTCCATTCCGAATGCAAGTTAATCCGATTTGTTTAACATTCTTACCATCTGGTGCTAATTTTTTAGATAGCATAATAAAATTTTCAAAATAATTTTCATTTTCTATTTTTTCTTTTAATAAATGTTCTTTACCATTATTTATTAAATTTATATCTTCAATAATTTCATCAATTGTATTCACGACATTTTTATAGTCGGGGAAAAGTTCTGATTTTTGAGAAGATCCAAATCGTAAAGTCACGACAAAACTAGAAGCTCTTGGAACAGAAATAAATGGCTTAAAGCTAGCCGTGATATTTGCCCGCGGTGGGCCTTTTTTTCTAAAAGGCAAACCAGCTGTCCGTTCTGCTGTTCTTATAGTCATTTTTTCAAATGTATTTAATCTGTCATTAAATTCTTTTTTATCAATAAAGCCATACCCCACAGAATTACCGGATATGGAAAATTGTAATTCGTTATCCTCTAATTTAATTCCCTTTAATTTTAAATGTCTCTCGAAATTTATCTGATCATATAAATTTCTTAATTCTTCCCTAATTATTTCCGGTGGCTCACCTGTCAGAGCATGTGCTATCATTTTTTCCGCTTCTGTATAATCATTATAGTTATAAGCCAGAGATGCTGCACTTCTGAAAAGAATAGAACGCGTAGGTTCCATATCATATTTAGATAGTAATTTTAAGGCTGCTTTTTTTTCTAATTTATACGCCTCTGAAAATAACTCCGATGCTTCTTCTAATTTGCCATGATTTTTTTTGATAAACGCTAGTTCGGCTTTGTCCATTGCATTATTGTGATAGTTATTTATTTCTTTCATCTTTTTATAAAATGTGCCTTTGGTTGACTAAATTCAACAACAACAATAAATGTCGGAATTTTTATGCCATCCGAAATTTTTGTTTGTTCTGTTTTTTTATTTATTCTATTTTGAATATCTCTATTTGTTCCGTTTCTTATGCCTGAAACCTCCAGACGTGCTTTTTCCTGAAAAGGCAGTTTACTCTCATAGTCTCCTATTCCAACCCAATAATCAAACCCTTTTCCTTTCATTGCTCTATGTAATGTTGTATATTCCGTTAATTCTAATGTTAATAATATTGCAACGCCTGTTGCGCCATATTCTGTGGCTTCTTCCTTATCTCTCCACGATGATTTAATCTTTTTGGTCACTATTGTGTATTCCAATTTAAAGAAAAATTATTTTCTAAATTTGTAAATAACTTAACATTGTTAGAGTGTCCCTGTGAATCTAAACAGTATATTCCAGCCTCTGAATAATAACTACCAACAGCTCCCGATAGAGTCGGTAATCCTTTTTTTAACGATTCTAAGTTTAATTTTATCATATAAAATCCATATTATAAAAAGTTTATAATATAATCTAAATTATAATATCGGTTTAGTTAATTTAAATCAATTAAAATAAATTTTATTTTACAGCCAATTCCAAATTGATCGAATTTGAGATGCAATTTGATTAGATGGCATATTTTGCGCGTTTTGTATATAGTTTGGATGAGGAGCATTATTTGGTAAATTTGGTAGATTTGCAGCTCCAAGCACAGTTATTTGTTTTATTTCCCATCCTGCTTTAATAAATTCGTCAATATAATTAACACCGTGTGGGTGCTGATTAACGTATTTTTTAGAAGCATTAATCCATAAACTTAATATAACATGGTTTGCATTTGATGAGTTTATTGTTTTAATGAAATCTTGCGGTGTTATTTTAGATTCTTGTAAAGATGATATTTGTACGTAGGTATCCAGTACATTATTTGCTGTCTTTATTTGGTAAATTCCTTTGCTATGTGCGCCTGTTAATGCTCGTATAGTTGAAGATTTTCTAGTATTTTTTCCCCCGATAATAATATAGATGTCCGGCATTATTTATCTCCTAAGTGTTTTTATAATTAATTAGTTTATATTAAAAAACAAAGAAATGCAATATTTTTATTGAAAAATAAGGACAGAATCAAATTTTTTAATGCATTTGCAAATATTTCAAGCCTCTTATATTTTAAATTATTCTATCAATTAAATCGTTAATTTCTCCGTTATCCCGGTAGAAAATTAGTTCGCCTATGTTCATCAAATAGTTAACGCGTTTTACTTCTGCATAATCAGGCGGTTTTACGTCAAAAGGTAGTTTTTCTAAACGGGTATCCGATATATTAATAACGCTGTTTTCATTTTCTTCAAAAAACGCGTTAAAAGTTCTAACATCTGCACTATAAAAAACGCTTTTTGCAGTAGCAATTTCATACTCCCATTTCTGTAAATCGTTGTTTATGTTTACATAAAATTTTTTCGTTTGCTGTAAGCGGATACGCGACCCCATTCGCGATTTTCCCTTTTGCCTTAAATGCTTTTGTTGAGATTTGCCCCGGGATTTTCTAATAGTGTATGCTCGTCTAGCTTTGTGTTCGATAATCTCGCCTGTTTCGCAGAAAGCATAAGCCGCTGCATCTGCCTGAATAAGCAGAATTAAATACGAATAAGGCAGCGGGGGTAAACGTTCTAGATAGTTTTCTACTGCTTCGTTTTTATGCGGAAAAATAAATAAAAAAGGCAATTTCAACGTTAATACGGTTTCACTTTTTTCATCTAAAATATCTATACTTTTTGTTTGCGGATTTAAAACGCATTTAAAAATATTTGCGTATTCCTCAAGAATGTTGTAACATTGTTCATAATTAACGTTAACGCGTTTTATTTCGTTGCCCATAATTTAAAACCATACCTTAAACTTTATTCAAACGTAAAAATGCGTTATTATTAAATATAACAAAAATGAAAGGTAATTATGCAGACTTTAGCGGGTACGGTTGAAAAGATTATTTATACTAACGAAGAAAATCATTATACGGTAGCCCAATTTTTAGTTGAGGGCGAAATTAGTAGTATTACTATAATCGGTAATTTGGTTACCATAAACGTGGGGGAAACTTTAAAAGTAACCGGAGAATGGAAAACACATTCAAAGTTCGGACGTCAGTTCAAAGTCAACGAGTTTAAAAGCATTACGCCTAATACTGTAACGGGGATAAAAAAATACTTAGGAAGCGGACTTATTAAAGGCATAGGCCCGAAGACAGCGGAAAAAATCGTAGATTATTATAAAAAAGATACTTTAAAAATCATTGATGACGATCCTGAAAAATTAAAATGCGTGCCGGGTATCGGAAAAGTTACTATTGACAGGATAGCGCAGGCGTGGGTAGAACAACGGGAAATCCGTGAAGTAATGGTGTTTTTGCAGAGTTATGAAATAAGTTCAGCTTACGCTGTAAAGATTTATAAAAAATACGGCAGGGAGGCAGTAAACGTTGTAAGGGAAAACCCGTATAAACTTTCAACGGATATTTTTGGTATCGGTTTTAAAATAGCGGATCGAATTGCAGCCAATTTGGGCATTCCTAAAAACTCAATTCTAAGGGCAAAAGCAGCTGTATTTTTCATTTTGCGGGAATTTTCTTCTAAGGGACACGTTTATGCAAACGAAAGGCAAATTTATGAATACGCATTTAACGAATTGGAAATTGATAAAGATTTAATTAAAAACGCGTTAACAGAATTACAAAAAGAAAATGAAATCGTTGTTGATAATTTCAATTCGGATAAACAAATATACATAACGCGGTTTTATAAAGCAGAGGATTACTGCGCGAAAAGATTAAGCCGTTTAATTGCGAATAAAAGTCTTGACCTTGAAATCGGCATCGACAACGAAATAAACGCTGTGCAAAGCGCTTTGAATATTAAACTTTCTCAAGGGCAGAAAAAAGCTATTGAAAAGGCAATCCATGAAAAAATTCTCGTTATTACCGGAGGACCTGGAACCGGTAAAACCACTATCATTAATAGCATTATCTATCTTATAAAAAAGAAAAACGTAAAAATCCAGCTTTGCGCGCCAACGGGCAGGGCGGCAAAACGTATGTCCGAGGCCACAGGAGAGGAAGCTAAAACTATTCATCGTTTGCTTGAATACAATCCGCATAAACGTAAGTTTGAAAAAAACTTTGAAAATCCGGTGCTTGCTGATTTACTCGTTGTGGATGAATTTTCCATGATTGATATTCAGCTTTTTGCTTCCTTGCTCGACGCAATAAGGGATAAAACAAGCTTGATTTTCATAGGCGATGTTGACCAGCTTCCAAGTGTAGGTGCGGGCAATGTTTTAAAGGATTTAATTGCAAGCGAACTTATTCCCGTTGTACAACTAACGGAAATATTCAGGCAGGCGGAAAAAAGCAAAATCATCGTAAATTCCCACAGGGTTAATAAAGGTTTTATGCCTTTTATCGATAACGCACACGGAACGGATTTTTTCTTTATTGAAACAAATGACCAAAAAGAAGCAGCGGATATTATCGTTGAAATATATAAAAACAGGATACCGGCAAAATTCGGTTTTAACCCTTTTACAGACATACAGGTTTTAACTCCTATGAACAAAGGCGTTGCAGGAGTAAACAATTTAAACGCTGTTTTGCAAGGAGCTTTAAATAATTCGACAGACGAACTCGTTAGAGGGAGCAAAATGTTTAAAACCGGTGATAAGGTCATGCAGATTAGAAATAATTATGACAAAAACGTTTTTAACGGAGATATGGGAGTAATTGAACGCATAGACGGTCTTGACCAGAAGGTTTTTATAGATTTCGGGGGCAGAGTGTTTGATTATGATTTTAGCTTAATAGACGAACTTACGCTTGCTTACGCTGTTTCTATTCATAAAAGCCAGGGAAGCGAATATCCTTGCGTTATTATTCCTATTCTAACTGCGCATTACGTTATGTTACAGCGTAATTTAATATATACTGCTATAACACGCGGAAAGAAAATGGTTAACATTGTGGGTAGCCGTAAAGCCCTTGAAATTGCAGTGTCCAACGATAAAATTGCCGGCAGAAATACATTATTAGCCCAACGTTTAAAACAACGGGTAAACGGTTAAAAAAGTCTTGCTTCGCAAATGCTATATTATATCAAATTGCATTATTAGTTTGTTGCGAAAAATATTTTGTAGAGAACGCATATATGCTTTCCCTACAGGAATCCACCTTTTTTGTTTTAAAAGAAAAATTTTATAATTTAAAGATTAAAGTTATTATACGTGAATTTTGTTAGTTTATTCTTCGGAGAATTGTTCTTTCGTTGCTCCGCAAACCGGGCAAACCCAGCTATCGGGTATATCTTTAAAAGCAGTACCCGCATTAACACCGTTGTCAGGGTCCCCCCTTGAAGTGTCATATACATATCCGCAAATTTCGCAAACATAATTATTGTTACTTGACATGTGATTCTCCTTTTCCTTAAAGTATTTTTCGCTATATGAAAAATCTTTATTTAAATTTTGTTTTAACGCGTTTTCATCTTGGGTGTCGCCGTATAAAATAAAGCCAACGAGTTTATCATTCTCTAAAAATGCCTTTTTGTAAATTTCGTTGTTCTTGTTTTTTAATTTTATTTGTACGGGCGAGTTAATATTTCCTACGCTTACAACATCCACGCCAACGACTTTAAGTTTGTAAACAGGGTCTGTGCCCTGATAACGCGTTTTGTTCCCTGCCATATTAGTTCCTGCTATTTTGCCCTGTTGCAAAGCAGGCATCCATAATCCGAACATTTTCCCGTTATAGATACAGGAATCCCCTGCAGCGTAAATATTTTCTACGTTAGTTTCAAAATAATCATTTATTTCAATTGCTTTGTCAATTTTAATGCCTGCTTGCTTAGCGAATTCTATATCAGGTCGTATTCCTGTGCAAAACATAAGTTGGTCAAAACTTATCTGAGTATTTTCGGAAAGTAAAATTTTGTTTTCTGTAATCTCTTCAATTTTGCTGTTTAAAATTAAATCAATGCCTAAAGATTTAATTTTTTCTTTTAAAAACTCTCCGCCCTCTTTATCAAGCTGGCGTGGCAATGGATATTCTGCCGCTTCAATTACTGTAACATTACATCCTCTGTTTTTCATTGCGTTTGCAATTTCAAGACCTAATAAGCCGCCTCCAACAATGCACCAGCTTTTGTTTTCTTTTGCCAGCCGGATAATTTCATCAGCATCTTTTTTAGAGCGTACTGTTAAAGGATCTTTGTCTCTGAAAGGCGGAGGAACAAAAGCATATCCACCGGAAGCAAGGAGTAATTTTTCATATTCGTAATTGTTGTCTTTATTAGTTGAAACGGTTTTGTTTTCAGTATCAATTTTCGTTACTCGTTGTCCATATTCAACCGTGATATTCCTGTCTTTATACCATTTTTGATCAAAGAATTTAAAACTATCGAAATCCGTTTTACCCGCAATGTAGTCAATTAATTTTGGCCTGTAATAATGCTCTGCGTTTTCTTCTGTAATAACTAAAATCTGCGTTCCTTTATCGTTTTTATTAATAGAATCCGCAGCATTTATTCCTGCCGCGCCGGAACCGATTATAACGTATTTATATTTTTTCATACTAAACTCATATTTTTTTTATTTGAATATAAAACTAATACTATTTTTTTCTATTACCAAAGCATAAACAAAAAGTGTTTATTATTTTTTTAATAATTTGGAAATTTTGCTTAATACGTTTACAAAAATTGGGCTTCG
>CAYUYT010000058.1:0-8657 GCA_964449345.1 uncultured Spirochaetia bacterium
ACGTGAAAATTCACGTTTTTTTCTTTAGCTTTACTCTTCCCATAATCGTTGCGTTGTTTTTGTTTATTTTAATAGGTATGTTCATCACCATACCTACAATAATGAAACTGCGTAAAAAAGAAAAGCAACGGCTAAAACAGGAAAGAAAAGAAGAAAAGAAAAACAAAAGAAGTCGGCGTAAAAGTAAAGATAAAAATATTGAAGTTACAACGGAATTAGATGAAACCAATCAGGAATAAAAAGGCGTAGCTTTGGGAAACGGAACAGTAAAAATACTTGTTTTAGGCGATATTGTAGGAAGGCCGGGAAGAAACGCAGTATTTGAAAACCTTGATAAAATAAAAAAATTATACTCACCGGATTTTATAATAATTAATGCAGAAAATGCAGCGGGCGGGTTCGGAATTACACCGGATATCGCAAACGATTTTTTTAAAGCAGGAATAGACTTAATTACAACGGGGAATCATGTTTGGCGGCAAAAAGACATTAAATCGTATCTCGATAACGAAAAAAGAATAATTAGACCGTTAAATTATCCTCCGGGCATTCCGGGTAAAGGTACTAGCATTATACAAAAAAACGGTTTCAAAATCGCCGCCATAAACCTTTTAGGCAGAATATTTATGGACCCGGTAGATTGCCCTTTTAGAAGCGCAGAAAAAGAAATAAAAAAATTAACAGTACAAACAAAAGTAATCGTTGTTGATTTTCACGCAGAAGCAACGAGTGAAAAAGTTGCAATGGGCAGACACCTTGAAGGCAAAGCAAGTTTTGTTTTCGGAACGCATACACATATTCAAACAGCGGATGAATGCGTTTTACCCGGGGGAACAGCATATATTACGGATATTGGCATGACAGGACCTATTGACTCTGTAATCGGCATGGAAAAGAAAAAGGTATTACAACGCTTTTTAACGGGAATGCCTCATAAATTCGACGTTGCACACGGTAAAGCTAAAATAGAAGGCGCTATTGCGGAAATTCATTATGAAACGGGAAGAGCAACGGAAATTAAAAGAATTCAATTGCAGGCAGAGTAATGAAAAAACGTCTTGATGTAATTTTATTTGAAAAAGGCCTTGCACGTTCCAGAGAGAAAGCCAAAGCACTGATAATGGCTGGAAATGTTATGGTTGACAACGAAGTAATAACAAAAAGCGGATTAAAAATCGACGAAAAAAGACAAATTTATTTAAAAGAAACCATAAATTACGTAGGAAGAGGGGCGTATAAATTGATAAAAGCTCTTGATGATTTTAATGTGAACCCAAATGGCTATGTTTGCGTTGATGTGGGATCATCAACGGGCGGATTTACAAACGTTTTACTTGAACGTGGTGCGGATTTTGTTTATTGCGTTGACGTTGGAACTAATCAGCTTGCTTATAAACTAAGAATAAATGAAAAAGTTGAAGTAATGGAGCAGACCAACGCAAAGCATATTACAAGGGAAATGTTTGATAAAAGCGTAGATCTAGCTGTTATTGACGTTTCGTTTATTTCATTAATTTCCGTTTTAGAGCCGCTTTTAAAGATATTATCAAAAAAAAACATAATTGCCCTTGTAAAACCGCAGTTTGAAGTAGGCAGGGAGATTTCCGGTTTCAAAGGCGTTGTAAAAGATAACGAGTACCGTTTGAAAGCTTTAGAAAAAGTCGTTGATTATGCCCAAACCTTAGGGCTTTATTGCACATCGGCAACGTATTCTCCGGTTACGGGGCCAAAAGGCAACCTCGAGTTTTTTTTATATTTGACCGGAACGAGAAATACAGTATATTTAAAAAAAATTGTCGAGCAGGCATCTGCGGAGCTTGAATGAAAACTCTCTCACAAACCATCCGATATAAAAATTTTTTTGATAATTATGATTTGATAAACAAGGGTTTTAAAATTGAATTAATGCTTGATTCACAAGCAACGGAAAAACTAAGTAAAAATAAAAATTTAAAAAAAATTAAAAAGTTCGCGGGGAAAAAAATAATATCCGTTCACGGAGCATCTCATTCACTTGATTTGGGCAGCAAAGATAAAAATATCCGTAATTATTCCCTTGATATGATTTTAAAGGGCATAAAAATTGCGCAGAAACTCGGGGCAAAAGATTACGTTTTTCATTCCACTTGTATGCCTTATATGACGAACAATGGGTTTAAAAACTGGTTGGAGGCATCAGAACAAGGATTTGATAAAATTATTAAAAAATGTGATAGATACGGTATATTGCCTTTAATTGAAAACACCTATGAAAAAGATACAAAACTTTTTGAAATATTTTTTAAGAAATATAAAAAACTTAATTTTTGCTTTGACATAGGCCATATAAACTGTTTTTCTGACTTGCGTTATGATGAATGGCTTTCAGCTTTTAAACATAAAATAAAAGCGTTGCATATCCACGATAATAACGGAGATGAAGATTCTCATCTTGATTTATTCAAAGGAAATATAGATATTAAATATATATTCGATAAAATTAAACACATAAAAGATATTCGACTTAATCTTGAAACTAGCATTGATGATTTTCAATATAACGCAAAAAAAACAAGAGAGCTTATAAAGTGAAAGTACAAAACCAAAATAACGGCAATCAAACTCCAGATTCCGCAACTGTTGTGAGAAAACGCCTTTTCGTTATTACAGGATTTCTAGTCATTGTTTTTATCATTGTAGCTATTAGGTTATTTTACATCACGCTTTTAGTTGAGCCGGAAGAAAATGGGCGGCACAGGATACTCCCGATAACCCGGCTTAGGGGAATAATTTTTGATAAAAACTTGTCTCGTCTTGCTATCAGCGTTCAAAAGTATTCAATTGCTGTAAGACCTCAAAAAATCCGGGGGAACATTGAAACTTTTAAAAAGAATATTTTAAGCCCTCTTTCAAGAATAACGAAAAGAAGTGAAGAAGATATTTTAGCCATAATCGAAAAACACTTTAACGCCCCCCTAGTTTATGTAATCAGAAAAATAAGCTTAAATCAGGATGATTTACGCGTTTTGCGTACAATGTCAGGTGTTTTGCTTTTAAAGGAATACGAAAGGCGTTACCCTCATGATAAAGTTGCTTGTCACATTATCGGCATTACGGGGAAAAACGACAAAGGCCTCGAAGGTATTGAATATGAATATGACAAAATACTTCGTGAAAAAAATAATATCGTGAGTGCAAATTTAGTTTTATCAATCGACAAAGACATTCAAAAAAGCGTTGAGCACGATTTGATGCGCGCAGTGATAAGAGAACAGGCAGAAAGCGGAAGTGTAATAATAATGAACGCGAAAAGCGGCGATGTTATTACAATGGCAAATTATCCGAATTATAATTTAAATAAATTCCGCACTTTATCTAAAAAAGAATTTAGGGATAAATCCCAAAACCTCGCAGTGTCATCAAGCGATGAAATCGGCTCTGCTTTTAAAGCGTTTATTATCTCTATTCTTGCAGAGCTTGATTTAATTAACCTTGATAAAAAATACGATTGTAAAGGTTATTATAAAGTACGCGGTGGAAAATTAATAAAAGACGTTGCTGTTTACGGCAAAATTAAATTCCCTAAAATAGTAAAATACTCATCAAACGTAGGAATGATTGAGGCGGCAATGAACATTCCAAAAAGAACGTATTACAATTACCTTAAACTTCTAGGATTTATGGAAAAAACGGGAATAGGACTGCCTTATGAAAACAGTAAAGTTTTTAGAAGTTATGATAAATTCAGAAATCAGGCACGGGCTAGCGTTGCAATCGGGCAGGAAATTGGCGTTACGCCCATACAAGTTGCCACGGCTGCGTGCGCTCTCGTTAACGGGGGCTATATTATTAAACCGCGTATCGTTCTCGAAATCAAACGCGGAAGCCGTACAATTAAAAAAATGGATACGGTTGTAAAACGAAAAATTTTTAGCCATAAATCCAACAAAATGGTATGGCATCTTCTTTCAAAAGTTATGGAGCCGGGCGGAACAGGGCACAAGGCAAACATTACGATAAACGGCAGACGGCTTAACATTGTGGGCAAAACCGGCACGGCGCAAGTTTATGATAGAAAAAAAGGAAAATATTCGGATTTCTTAAGAAACACCTCGTTTTTAGGTTTTATTAAACGACCGCGCAACACTTACGTTGTTTTCGTAATTATCCGAAAGCCCATGCGAGATCCCGAAAAGTCAACAGGCAGCACCATTGCCGTACCTTTATTTAGAAAAATAATCAGCAATATTCTTGATACACACGGAAGCAGGTTGCCGTGATTTACAAAAGGTATATACGCTATTTGTTAAAATATAAACTAAACCTTTTTCTTGGTTTGTTTTTAAGCTTAATTGCCGCCGGGGTAACTATATCCCCTATTTTTATTATACAATACGTTGTAAAATCTGCTTTTGAAGAAAAAAACTATCAAAACCTTATGATTTCAATTTCATTAGGGCTTTTGGCAATTGTTTTGATATTCTTGTTTACATATCTTTCCCGATTTTTAATGGAATTTTTATCAAAACGCGTTATTTATAAAATAAGAGGAGAGTTGTTTAATAAATTAATGTATTTGCCAGTAAAATTTTATAAAGACGAACGTCCGGGAAATATTATATCCATTGCAACAAACGATATTTCAGAATTGCAATATTTTACGGCAACGAGCATTTTAAACTTAATTAAAGAACCTATAGTAATTATGTTGGCGCTTGCAAAAATGTTTTTCCTGAATTTTACTCTTACTCTTGCTATTCTATTATTAGCTCCGGTATTCGTTTTGATTATACAATCATTAAGCAAAAAAGTCAGAAAAATCGAAACACGTATAAGAAAAAAACTCGCAAACCTTACTTCATTTCTACATCAGGCAATATATGGCATTAATATAATTAAAGTTTTTACAATGGAAAAAAGCGAAACGCATAAGTTCGCAAAAGAAAACGAAAACTATTTAAAAGAAAGCAAACGTATAATGCAGTATATAAACCTTGCGCGGCCCCTGGTTGATTTTATTGGCGGACTCGGGGTTTTATTTTTACTCGGTTTCGGGGGATATCTCGTTATAAAAGGAAAAATAACAACAAGCGAACTAACTGCTTTAGTCGTTGCATTAACAACGCTTTCTCTGCCAATAAAAAATTTAAGCGAAACCATGATTCATATTAGAAAAACATACGCATCATTAAAGCGTATATTCGGTTTAATGGACACGCCGCCGGAACAAAAACATAAACACGGCTTAATCAAAGCGAAAAAAATTGAGGGAAATGTCCGCTTTGAAAACGTTGAGTTTAAATATGATGAAAATACTGTGCTAAAAGACATTAGTTTCAATGTTCCTGCCGGAAGTGTAGTTGCAATAATGGGTTATTCGGGAGTTGGAAAGACAACACTTGTAAATTTAATATCAGGTCTAATTATGCCAACACAAGGCAAAGTAATAATAGACGGATATGATATTCAAAAAACGGAATTAACTTCACTTCGCAAGAATATTAGTATGGTAACACAGGAAAGTATAGTCTTTTCAGGAACAATTTTAGAAAATATTATATGCGCAAAACCAGACGCTTCTATGGAAGAAATTGTAAAGGCATGTGAAATATCAAACTGCATGGAATTTATCGAAAAACTTCCCGATAAATTTGAAACATACGTTGGCGATAGGGGCGTTAAATTATCCGGCGGACAGGCACAACGCCTTACTCTTGCCAGAGCAATAATCAAAAAACCAGCAATTCTCATTCTTGACGAAGCAACGAGTTCCCTTGATAGCGAAGCAGAAAAACTCATTCAGGAGGCACTTGGAAAAATAATTAAAAACCAAACAACTTTTATTATTTCCCATAGATTATCAACCGTATTTAATGCTGATATTATTTACGTTATTGATAAAGCTGGCATTGCCCAAAAAGGCGCTCATGAAGAACTCGTTAATCAGGGGGGGATTTATAAAAAACTTTACGATTTGCAATTTGATATGTAAAAAGCTTTTTTTTATTCACATTTAACTTTATAATTTATGTATATTTATTAACAAGGGGAAAATCGTTGAAATACTTACTACCTTCAATAATTATTATTTCTTTATTATCTGTAAATTGCGGGCCTAAAGGAGCCACAAAAGAGGAAAGAAAGCAAGCCGCAATGCAATACAATAAGGGAATGGAAATTGTTAACAGAAAAAATCATGATAAAAAAGATTTACAAATAGCATATCAGTATTTTGAAAATGCCCGAATAGGTTATCACGATGATGAACGCGTTTTAGCCAGAATAAACCTTTATCAAGGTTATATAAGATATAAATTCGGTCAATACGCACAAGCATTAAATAAGCTACGTAATGCAATTAAATTGCATAAACGATTAAAAACTCCGTATATTTTTGTTGCCCGTATATACATTTTAAAACGAGATTATAAATCTGCTGTTTACTGGGCTGATGCGGGAATTGAAAAAATTAAACAACCATTCGAGTTATATTATTACAAAGGCGTTGCTTTTTACCGAATGAAACGCTATGCTGAAGCAGAATCTCAATACCAAAAATGTATTGACGAGGGGGCAAAAGGAAACTACCTTCTGAATGCAAAAAGCATGATTAACGAAATAAAAGGATTTTTAAGAAGTGGCATTACTTATGAAACTACAAAACTTGCGCGGTATGTAAAAAAAAGCATACTTACATTCGAAAACGTTGCAGAAATTATAACGCAAATAATCCCTGTTAGGACTTTAGTTATAACGAAAAAACCTAATGCGGACATACCCAATGATGCCTATATGCTTATGCGCAGAACGGGCATTTTTAACAGAAATAATTTTTTCCGGCACAAATACATTTCAAAAGCGGATTTTGCATACATACTTTGCAATCTCATTGACTATCTTACTACAAAAAAATTTAACGTAAAAGAAAAATACAAGGAGAACCCCGGAATACCGGATTTAAAGCAAACGCATTATGCTTTTGCTCATGTTTTATACGCAATCGAATCAAATTTAATGCAACTAAATGACGATGGTTTTTTCAAAACAAATAAAAATTTAACCGGTATTGAATGCTTAAACAGCGTAAAAAAAATAAAGCAGAGATATTATATGAAATAATTTTAACGTGAAATTCGTTTTGGGGAGAAAAAAGGACTCGATTAAAATATTTCGATGTTTTAAAAATTATTTAGAGTTATTTATACATCAAACGGTAATTGCGTTTCATAATTTTATCTTTATAAGAGCCAATCCAGCCGAATTTCACGTTTTTGCTTCTCGGATACACTACGTAATAATAATTATTGCCGGCAAGGATTATTAAACTTAAAATGAGCAAGGTAAATGCAACTGCGTTGGCGCATATTTTTATTAAAAACTTTTCTTTTACAATGTCTAATAAGTAACTGAAAACGAAAAAAATCATTATAAAAAGTGTTGAAACGGTTACAAGCCAAAACTCAAAATACTCGGGTTCCCACCAGGAAAAAAAAACGAAATAAATTACAAACCAAATTAAAAGTGCGCCGGTTATTACACCGTATTTTTTATATAATTGCTTAAACAAAGTTAAATACATAATAAAGAAAAATAATACGAACATAAACAATACGTTAACAGGGGAATATTTTTCAGAAAAGAAATCCGTAAAATCAAAATAGTTTTCCCTAAAACGCGCTTTTGATACTCCCTGAACGATTGCTCCGAACAAACCAAAAATAATTTTATTTAACGCATTGCCATGATGTCCGGCGCCCCAGACCCCCTGATGCGCATAAAAAGAAAGCCAAGTTAAAAAATTGCCCGTTCCTTTTATGCCGAAATACGTTACATTGTATCCGCCGAATAGCGATGTTTTAATTATAAACAAACCAACGAAAAGATATACCGAGGCAACGACAAAAATTAAAACCGAAACATAAGTAAATACATGGACAAAACGTTGCTTTAAACTGACGTTTCGAAATGACATGAATATGTAAAATATAATTACGGGGAAAAACAAGACGTTAGCTTGATGAAAAAAAATTACTATTGAATGAAAAAAAGCAAGCAATATTACGAAAACGGTTTTGCGTTTAACTTTATCATAATAACGCAACGAAAAAAACAACAAAACGCAAAGCACAGTGTGAATTAACGGTGTATCGTTTAACCCCGCATAACTTAAATATCCTCTTGCAAAAGTTATAAACCCTGTGAAAATCAAACTTAGAAAAATATGCCCGGACATAAAAAATAAAAAAAGAAAAATCAAACCCGTTCCTAAAGAGGCAAACATAAGGTTTTTTATCCGTTGGTTGAATAAAGCATCAGCGGCTAAATTGCCAGTGCTTTGCGTTGCTTTGAAAAATAAAAACCCGAAATAATCGAACATAATGTGATGGGGGTTGAACATATTGACAAGTCTGCCTTGCTCTACGTTTTGGGTATATGCGTGAATATCCCTGTCAATAAACATTGATAGGTATTTTAAATTGAACAGAAAATAAAACAACATTATTAAAACGCATATAATAACAGCAACGCCTTTTTTCTTTTTTGTGATTTTCGCATTTAAATTAATCATTTGCGTTTTCTTTAATTAACTCCTGCACAGGATTTTTAATATAAGCAAGTAATTCTTTTGTAAAGGTTTTATATTTTTTTAGAGATTTAACTTTAATACCTGAAGAACC
>CAYUYT010000058.1:8667-18178 GCA_964449345.1 uncultured Spirochaetia bacterium
TCTGTAAAAATATTAAGTGAACCCACACCGATTAACTCCTCTAACAAATGGGAATGTGAAGTTATACGTGTTACAGATTTAACGGGTATTCTTTTCGTAATATTCGTTAAAAGCGCGCCTTTTTCATAAATAAACTCGTCAGGGCAAATTATAAAGCGTGAAGAAAAATATCGCGTTGTAAAAAGCATAAAATAAAGGGCAACCCATCCTGCAAAAAAGATAACAAGAATGTTAACCGTTTTTAACAAAATAAATCCGTTGAATGAATCAAGTCGAAATATTTTTTTTATACGGAAAAGGGAAAAAAAATCCTGTAAATATAATACAATATATGGCCTTATGTATAAAGTTAAAGCGAATAAAAAAATCAAAACCGCTGCTTTATATAAATATACAATGAAGGATTTTTTCAATATACGTATTTCGCCCTGCACTCCGTAATACTTTTTAATATGCTCCTTGCGTTCGTTTTGGATAAAATTGTACAGCTTCAAAATTTCCGCAAAGAATTTATTAAAAAATATAAAAAACGGATTTAAAAACTCTTTAAGTTTATCAATAATTTTAATTGTGCTTTTCTTTAAATTAGCGAAAAAATCTTTCATTTATAATAAACTCCGTTTAATCAATGTGCTTCATCCCAGTTATTACCAAAACCTATATTTACAATCAAAGGAACGTCCAAATCAGTTGCATTTTCCATTTCATTCTTAATTATTTCTTTAACTTTATCAATCTCGTTTTCATGCACTTCAAAAACGAGTTCATCGTGTACCTGAATCAACATTTTACTTTTAAGTCCTTTTTCATTAAAACTATTGTTTATATTCTTCATTGCAATTTTTATTATATCAGCGCTAGTACCCTGAATAATGGTATTAAAAGCAATGCGTTCTGCCCCGGCAATATCCCGTTGGTTAGAACTTGCATAACCGGGCAAATACCTGACTCGGCCGAAAAGCGTTCTCACAAAACCGGAGTCCCTTGATTTTTCTCTCACCGTTTCAATATATGAGTTAACACCGTAATATTTTTCAAAATACTTATTCCTGAATTCTTGAGCTTCATCAACGCTAATATTCAAATCTTTAGAAAGATTTCTGGCTCCCCTTCCGTAAATAACGGCAAAATTAACCGTTTTAGCAGCAGAGCGCATTTCACTGTCCACTTTATCTTCAGGCACATCGTAAATCAAAGAAGCAGTCTGTGTATGAATGTCTTTTCCGTTTTGATACGCCTTAACTAGCATATTGTCTTTTGTAACGTGGGCTAAAATTCTAAGCTCAATTTGCGAATAATCCGCACTCATTATTTTGTACCCGGAAGCAGGAATAAAACAACTTCGTATTTCACTACCCGTTTCACCCCTTATTGGAATATTCTGAAGGTTTGGATTAGAAGAAGAAAGCCGGCCGGTCGCGGTTACAGTCTGATTAAACGTTGCGTGTATCCTGTTTGTTTTTTCGTTAATCATAGCGGGCAAGGAATCAAGATAAGTATTTTTCATCTTGCTTAATTTTCTATATTCGATTATGTTCTGAATTATTTGATGCTCGCCTTTCAACTCTTCTAAAACCTGATTGTCAGTAGAATAACCGGTTTTGGTTTTCCGCTTGGGAGAAAGCTTTAAATCTTCAAATAATGCTTTGGATAACTGTTGCGTTGAATTTACGTTAAATTCATATCCGGTATGGCTAAAAATTTCCTTTCTAATTTCTTCAATTTTGATGCCGAAATCCTCACTCATTTTATTCATCTGTTCAACATTAATTAAAACGCCTTGATATTCCATATCAGCGAGAATTTTCACAAGGGGCATATCAATATCGTAAAACACCTGTTCTAAATTGTTTTCCTCAATCTTCGGTTTAAAAATTTCATAAAGCCGGAAAGTAATATCGGCATCCTCGCAAGCGTATTCAACCACCATATCAAAATCAACGTCAAGCAGAGTTTCGCCTTTTTTCGTGTTAACAAGTTGTGAATATTTACTGGTTTCATAATTCAAGAAAAAACTTGCTAAAAAATCCAAATTATGTTTTGAACGGGAAGAATCCAAAACGTATGAAGCAATTATTGTATCGAAATATACGTTGTTCATGGTTATCCCGTATTTTTTCAAAACTAGAAAATCATATTTTATATTTTGACCGATTAATTTTATTTCATTATTTTCAAGCAACGTTTTTAATTTGTCAAGAAAATATTCGTTGCCGAAATCTTTATCTTGATTGTGTTCTAAGGGAACGTAGTAGCCGGTTTTACCTTCAAAGCAAAATGAAACTCCTATTAAATCCGCTATAATGGGATTTTCATTCGTTGTTTCAGTATCAACGCAAAGCTGTTTTTTATGTTTGATTTTATCAAATAAATCAACGAGTTCGCTTTTCTTTAATATTGCCTTATAATTTCCTTTTTCCGCTTCTTTTTTCTGTTCTTGCTTTTCACCGCGTTTATCCGAACGGGGTTCACGTTTTTCAGTATCTATTCCTTTAAAAAGCGGGTCTTTTAACAGGGACGTAAGTTCAAATTGTTTTAAATACTCAATACCGCGTTCGTTGTTAAAATCCGGCAAAGTGTAATTAGATAATTCCTTGTCAATATCAAGAGAAGTTTCAAGCCGTAATAATTTTTTAGATATTTTTACGTCCTCTCGCGCGCGGGCTATATTGTCTTTCACTTTTCCTTTAATACGGTCAAGGTGTTCGTACATTTCATCAAGGGAATCAAATTGCGATAAAAGTTTTGCCGCTGTTTTTTTGCCAACGCCTTTCACACCGGGTATATTATCAGCC
The DNA here is from genome assembly GCA_964449345.1 of uncultured Spirochaetia bacterium. Classification (GTDB taxonomy): domain Bacteria; phylum Spirochaetota; class CALGPD01; order CALGPD01; family CALGPD01; genus CALGPD01. The sequence continues at coordinate 11,463 of CAYUYT010000058.1, forward strand.
GAATCACCGGTTAAAGCGAGAAAATCGAGAATTTTTTCAGGCCTAACCCCAATTTTTTCTTCAACGCCTTTTTCATCTAGTATTTTAATATCAGTAACTCCGCGGGACCCGGTTATGCATTTAACATTACCCCCAACCAACTGCATTAAATCCTTATCGCTTGATAAAATATATACATCTATATGGCTTTTGTTTTTATATTCCGTTGCTAAAGTTGCAATTACATCATCTGCTTCATATCCCTGAACTGAAATGCTAGGAATATTGAATTTTTCAAAAAGCGTTATAAGCCAGGGGATTTGCATTTTTAAATCATCCGGGGGTTCGGGGCGGTTTGCTTTGTACTCGGGATAAATTTCACTTCTAAAAGTTTTTTGCTCGGATTCAAGAGCAACGACTAAATAATCAGGGTTAAGTTCTTTGATTGTTTTCATAAGCATTCTCATAAAACCGAATAAAATTGAAGTGGGTTTTCCGTTTGAAGTTTTAAGCGGGTTAGAAATAAAAGCATAGTATGCTTTAAAAACGAGAGCAAAACCGTCAACGAGAATAATTTTTCTTTTAGCCATTTTTATGAACTCCGGAGTAATACTTTTATAAATAATAAGGAATTCTTATTTAACGGGGAAATTTTTACGCAACGATTGTGTTAAATCCGTAACGCATTCTTTAATTAAGGCGTTAATTTCGGTTTTTATAATTTTTACGTTTTCTTTAGAATTTTTAAATCCGTTAATTTTAAATTCAGTTTTTACTCTTTTACTTTGCAGGGGTAAGCGCAAATACCAAAAATATATTTTCTTTGCGTTTTGAATATTATAGACAGCAAAAACGGGTTCAATAATAAAACGTTGTTTAGTCCCGGTCTTACATCAAATTCAAGACGTAAAAACCGTATTCTGAACAAAGCAACGTAATTATCTTTGATTTCGGCTTTAAGTTTTTTTAAATCAATTTCAGGCAATATTAACGGTTTTCTAACATCAGGTCCTTTATAATTGCTTTTTAAATAAGAAAGGTCTTGTTTTATAATTTTGTTAATTTTAAACCCGGTGTTTTTAAAAATTTCTTTTATATTATTCTCAATCCTTTCATAGATATATTTTAGAGGTGAAATTTCATTAACGAGCATTGTAGCATTTTCTTCCGTTGTTTTTGAGTAATAATAAGAAGGGTTAATAAACCCCACGTGAAAGGGACAGGATTTATCAATAATAAGCGTAACGTTTATATATTTTTCGTTAAAATTTTCCGGTAAACTGATTTTTCCCGTACATGATAATAATGCTATGGAAATAACAACCAAAAAGTATTTTTTCATGACAGCGGTATGATACTCAAACAAAGGAAAAAAATCAAGCGAAAATAATTTAGGAAATAATTTCAAGCTTACGGTGTTTATTAAAAAGTGAAATTAATTTTATATATAAATTCTTGATTTTTTTCATGCTTAAATATAAACTATTAATACTTGTACGGAGGTTTAATGAAAAACCGATTTAAAGGAATATCAGGTCATTTAAAAGAAAATTTTTCAAACTCACTTGATGAAATAAACAAACAAGCCGGCGAATTAATCGAAGACATTATTTCGCTTGGAAAAACGTCTATATCTCTGGGCAAGATGATTCTAGGGGGAAATGTCAGCGAACGCGAACAGGAAATCGTAAAAAACAATGTACTCGCTATTGGAAATGTTTGCATTAATATTACCTCATCTTTTGTACCCGGTGGGAAAAAACTTTTGGGTTTAGTGAACAATGCAATTGAGAAAAAAACCCCCGTGTTTTTGGAAAAAGTTATTGACAACGAAATCAAATCCCAATGGTTAGACACTATAAAAGTTTCCAAACAAACCCCGTCAGCTATTGAAAAAATTGTTACAAAAATCAAGGAGAACGAGAAATGAAATTTATGAATAAGTTTTTTAACAAATTCAGTAAAATACCAAGGATTATTCTAAAAAGCTTAACGTGGATAGTATTATCCTTATTGCTAATAGTAATATTACTTGTAACGTGGCTTGCAATATTCTTCCCGTCGCAATATGTAAAAGGACTCATCGAAAAAGAAGGTTCCAAAGCTTTAGGACGGGTTGTAAAAATAGACGATTTAAACGTTTCCTTGTTTTCGGGAATAAACATGAAAAATTTTGCCATTTTTGATGCTAAAAATAAAAAAGGCATTAAACTAAAAGGCGGTAATGTTTTCATAAAAGCCGGTGAAGTTGATTTATCTTACAGCGTTTTGCCTATTCTATGGAAAAAGCTTGAAATAAAAAAAGCAATTATTAAAAAACCGCAAATACACGTTGTCAAATATAAAGGCGGAGCTTTCAATTTTTCCGATATAATAAACAAACTAACCGCACCGCCAAAAAAAGACCAAATGCCGCCTCTGCCTAAAGAGCAGGAAACAGCATTTTTTAAAATCAAAACGCTGCTTCGCAGGATATTTGCAGGAAAAGTATATTCAACGCCTATGTTAGCTGCAACGTCAAAAAACGTAAAGCAAAAAGCCAAAGAAGAAGAAAGCGAGCCCATGGATTTTGACGTTAGAAAAGTGGGCTTTGAAAACGCAGTAATTACATACACGGACTATTCAAACCCTGTTGTGCCCGCAGTTTTCACCATAGACAGGTTTAATTTTGTAATCTCGGATATTAATTCGGATAATTACAAAGAACCGGCAAAACTAAGATTAACGTTTCAGGTTTCAATGAAACGCATTCAGGGAAGACGGATAAGAAACAAAGCTTTCAACATATTCTTCGACATTAACGGCTCGGTTTACCTTTTTAGAAAAGACGGAAAAATGTTAAGCCAGCCCGCTGTTTATTTACGCGTTGATTTAAAAGACGGACTTTTAGAAGGTTTTGAAGTTCAGCGCATACTTAACAAAGTCATGCAAGATTTAAAGCGTAAATTTTTCAACAAATATGCGCAGCAACTTGAAAACTTTACGGGCAATTTTGACAAAATCGCAAAAAAGCGAATGAACGAATATTTAAATAAATACCGAGGGAAAATTGACGAACTTACTCAGGGAATTTTAAAATCCAAATCAAAAACAACGGATAATATGAAAGAAGACAAAAAAAGCAATATGTCAAAGTATAAAGAAAAAGCTAAATCCGTTATAAATAAAGTAGACAGCGCGAACAGAGATTTTATTAAAAAAGCAGAGTCAATTTATAAAGTAGTCAAAGTCATTAACCCTAGCAAGGCAGGTGAATATCGAAAAAAACTCGATAAATATAAACGCACCATCGGCGCGCAAACAGCAAAGATAAAAGCAAGGGCAAACAGCAACGAAAAATCTCAGGGCAATTCCTATGATAAAATCATAGCCAAAGTACAGAAAAAATATGATGATGCGGTAAAACAAATAAACAAAACCTATGATAAAATTATAAAAAAATACGTTAAAAATATTCAGGAAAAGGTACATAAACAGCTTAAAAGTTATATAAAAAAAGCTAAAAATTTCAAACTAAATCTTCCATTCTTGAACAAGGTTATGAAATTTGATTATGGCAACCTACACCTTTCTTACGTAAACGGCGTTGTTACCATTAAAAAACTAAATATCGGCGCGCCTAAATTCAAAGTTAAAGCAGAAAAAGCCGTTTACAATACAAATAACAACGGAATAAGCGCAAGAACGGATTTAGAAGCCGATAAAAAATACAATAAAAACATAGTAACAAATTTCTTTAACGAACCAGGAGAAGATTTATCTATAAAAACGAAAACAACGGGAACAACGAGCAACCCTAAAGTTGAGCTTCTCGGTATAGACTTAAAAAAACGGATGAAAGAATACGGAACAAAATATGCAAAAATCCTTGCTAAAAAATATCTTGGAAAAGATTTGCCAATTGATAAAATATTCGGAGGCAGCGGAGGCACAGACGGAGGCGATTATAAATCCCAGTTCAAAGCCGTTGCTAAAAAATACGCCGCTCAATTGCTTAGGGATGAAAACCTGCAAAAAAAATTAATAGGGCGTTCTTTAGGGGATTTAACGAGTTACAAGAAAAAATCAAAATCAAAAGTTCAGAAGAAAGCTAAAAAAGCCGTAAAAAATGCGCGTAAAAAATTCGGTTTTTAGATAAAAAATAAAGCAGAGAAAGGGGTATAAATTTATATACCGCTTTTGATTAATTAATATATACTAAAGTGATTTTAAAATCAAAGTATTGTATATTGTAATTGCTTTTCAACCGACACTTTAAAGTGTCGGTTGCATAAAATTTAAAGTATTATTAGTATATCGTGTTTGATATTTTAAAATTTTATCCACAAATATTTTTATAATAAGTCATTAATACGTGTATTTTTATTGTCTCTTGCGGCTTTCTTCATCTCAGGGACAACGTGTATTTCTCCTGACTCTAGCCAGGTCGGTAAGATTGTTTTCGCTAGTAACTTTGCCCGGAAATTATGAAATATACACAATGAATGCAGACGGCAGTAATATGACCCGTTTAACTTATACAGGAGATAATGAAACCTCACCTGCATTTTCTTACGACGGAAGTAAAATTGTTTTTATGAAAAGCAGTAATGTTTATATAATGAATGCAGACGGTTCTAATATTAAGCAAATAACTTTTGACGGAGTATCCAAAAGTTATCCTTGTTTTGCAGGTAAACCGCGTTAATTATTACCTTTCAACAACGGTATGTTTCGTTTTAATCAAGTTAACGGCTTTCTCAAAATCAGTAATTGAATCAGGAATTTTCACGTTACTTCCGTCTTTTGCATAAATGAGAATTCGTTTCTTTTTACCGTTTGATAATAAAGCGGAATAAGTATCAAGAATGATTTCGTCAATTTCGTTCCATTCTATAAATTTTTGGCCGCCTGTTAAAATCGTATCTTTTTCAACGCCTTTATTGTTAATTATAAACTTAGTAAAAGCCCTGCGCACAACGTCATAAATAAACGCAAGGGCAAGGGCAATGAAAAAAGGATATAGAATCGTTATAACGGTTTTAGTCATATAAATATAAATTACTGCGCCAATTAATCCGGCGATAACGAAAAAAGCAAGCAAGCTGATTGACATATTGAAAACCGCTTCCTGGATTTTTTTTTCGCGGTTATATTTTTTGTATTCCTCGTTACTCTGTTTTTCAGGGTGAAGAATTTTCATCATGCGCTCATATCCGTTAATTGCGGCAAAACTTGCGGCAGTTTTACCCTCCCCGTTTTTTGCATGAACATCCGCGCCATGATTTATCAATAAACGCGCTGTTTCTTCATCCCCTTGTTCAGCCGCATACATTAAAGGAGTTTTGCCATTTCCGTCTTTTTTATTAACGTTCTCACCTTTTTTGATAAGTTTATCGATAAGTTCTTTTTTCTTATTTTTTACAGCGTGAATGAGTTCTGCGTTTTCTTCCATATTTATTCCGTTAATTAAAAATTTTATAATATTTTTTCTCGTTGCATTTATAATATCGGTATGTTAAATTTAAATTATAAAAATAATCTTTAACCGGGGAAATAAAAATGGCAGAATCGAAAAAAAATATGTTAAGCGATATGTTAAGCACATCAAGGGAAAGTTTTTTAAATACAATGGAAGTATTTGGTAAAGCGCAAAAGCAGCTTGAAACAATTTTTTCAAATATTTTCACAAAAGGGTCATCCGCTCAGGATACTATAAATAAAATGATTCGTGGGTGGTTAGATACAACGCAAAGCATGACACAGGATTTCACAGCCGAGTTTAATAAATTTTTAGACCAAGGTATTGAATACTTTCAAAAACTAGGAGATTTTCCTTATAAAAACGAACTTGAGGGACTTGTTAAACGCCTTGCTGATGAATCCAAAGAAACGTTGTCGTGGCTAAAAGTATATAAAATTAAAAGTTAATTTATTTTAGATTTCATACTTTATTCTTATTTACGGTGTTTATATAAAAAATAACTTAAGCCGAAATAGTAATATTTCGAAGATAATAAAGTGAAAACAAAATTTTTTTTAATCACAACCATACTAATATTTTTTACTTTTATTTTTGCAGCAGCTCCGGCTAACCAGGGCAATCAAAATGCAGGGCAAAATAATAACAAAGCAAATCAAAACAACGCGGGCAACCAAAACGCGCAAAATAATAAGCAAAATACTGCAAAAAAACAACAAGGTCCGGCTTTAACACGCGGCTACCGTGGCATTAAATTAGGCATGAAACTTGATAATGTTCGAAAAATCTTAAAGAAAGACCGCCTTTTAGAAATAGATATACGCACTGATTTCGGGGATTTGGACGAAGAGCCTTATCATATATTAAAAGCGCGAAATGTTCCTTACATAACGAGTGTTTATTATCAATTCGGCACTACAAAAAGTATAAAACAACAATTATTCGCAATAATTATTCACTTTAACAAGGAATACAACGATTTTTTCCGTTTATTTGAAAAAATGAAAAAAAAGTACGGAAAACCAAATATGTTTACTCCAAACATGGCAACGTGGCACAATAAAACAACGAAAATTATTCTAAATTCCCCTGCAACGGTTAAATACATTGATATTCAATTATACCGCACAATGCAACGTGAATATTCATATATGCGTCATAGGTACTTTCCACCTACGGATGAAGCGGCAAATAAAGAACTTACCGACGATTTATAGCAAAAATGTCTTGCCTCAGTTAAATTGGACATTCTGCTTAGTTGGTTAAGCAACGCTTT
>CAYUYT010000059.1:0-13970 GCA_964449345.1 uncultured Spirochaetia bacterium
GCCTTTAGCACAAGACATTGCCTTAATGTTCAATACTCACTATAAAGAAACTTTAACGGGGTTTAAATACATTGCAGATGAAATTGAAAAACACGAGGATAAAAAATTCATAATGGGTTTTGAGGAATCATACGGATACCTACCCGGTGATTTCATTAGGGATAAATGCGCCGTAAGCGCTTGTGCAATGATATGCGAAATTGCATTATTTTGTAAGCAACAAGGGAAAACGCTTTTGGATTATTTAAACCAAATTTATGATAAAGTCGGATATAGAAAAAGCTATTTAAAGTCATTCGTGCTTGAAGGCAAAGAAGGCAAAGAAAAAATTAAAAAAGTTATATCGGAACTAAGGAAGAACCCTCCTGAAACAATAAATCAACGGGAAATAATAAAAACTCGGGATATTCTAAAATCAGAAATTAAAGAAAAAGGAAAGTTCAAAGAAAAAATTACATTCCCCATAAGTAACGTATTAACATTTTATTTAGATGATGAAACAATAATCACGGCGCGCCCATCAGGCACCGAACCGAAAATAAAATTCTACATCTCCGTTAAACCGGAAAACGAAAACCCTTTTATGCTTGAAAAAACTGCGGATGAAAAAGCAAAAAAAATTATTGATGAAATTTCGGAGTGGATTAATGAGTAAATTCACGAGCTTTATGAATAACGAAAAACTGCAAATAATGTTAAAGTTCGTTCTCCTTGCCCTTCTCGTTGCTTTATTTATTTCAGGTGAATATTTCCGCAAACACGGAGGACACCCTCTATGGTATTGGATTGTTCTCGCTTTAGTTATTTTATTAGGATCAGGATTAATTCTAACGGGAATATACGTAAGGAATAAAAAAGTCAAAAAATCCGCAGAAGAAAACAACGAACTTGAATAAAAAAACCCGGCAAAAAAGATACCGGGTTTAATTGTTATTTATTTTTATTTAAGAAGGTTGCTTATCTTTATTTCCGTTTTCTTTATTCTGATTCTCATTGTCCTGCATAGGCGCTTCAACGTTTTCCAAACCGCGAATATAATCCACGATTACAACAGAATACTTGCCTACATCAACACTTGCGCTTCCTCCGGGCATATTTTCCTTACCTTTGCCGAATATTAAATCGTCAAAGTTAACAACGATATTGTTATAAAATTTACCTACTACAAGGCGTTGCACAATTTGATTAGGCGGATATAAAACGTAAACGAGAAAAGTCTTTCCGTTTTCAAGAAAGACCTGAAGCGTAATATTTGCCTGAAACTCTTCCCCTGCACGGTCTAATTTCTTGGCTGTTACTTTTCTAACAAGCTTTGCCTTTTTGATTAAAAACTCGCTAATAGTTTTACCTGTATGCTCTTTTCTTATTTTTGTTTTTAAAGAATTAAGCTTATTTGCAGAAGCATAAAAAAGCGGTTCGATAATTTTGAATAACTGTTCGTCCGACAAAAGAAAAGCGTTTAGTTCTTTTTTGTTTAATTCCCTTGAGTCAACCCTTGCAACGTTTTCAGGGTCGCCGTTCTTAACTTTATAATGAATGACTTTATCGGTTGAATAATCATAAACGTACTTTGAAACCATGATAAAATCATAAGGGTTAAACCCGCTTTTATCCCTTAACCCGTAATTTTCAATAGCGATAACGCGGTTTCTTTGTTCGTTGGTTTTCCCCTTTGCATTTTTCGTTATTATATCTGCAACGATAATTCGGGCATATTCTTTTTCCTTGTTTTTTCCTCTTTGCTCCGGCTCAATTGACAATTTTTCAGAACGCTGTAAAACACTTGATAAATGTTTTTTGTAATAATATGAACGCATTTTTGCGTTTTCAAGATTATACTTTTCCGGTTTCAATTCAGGTTCGCTGTAACGCGTGCTTTGCTTAACACAGGAAATAAATAACGAAAATACAACGAGTATTAAAATTAATTTTTTACGCATATCTGTTACCTCTAATGTATGCTTATTACAATATATTATAACGCTAATTTTATTAACGTGTCAATAAACATTTATTACTATAATTATCGGCAGGGATTTTTTTGTAAAAAAATAAACTAATTAAAACGTAAACAAAAAAACCCGCCTAATTTCAGCGGGCTTATTTATCTCTAGATTAAATCTATTTCAAAATTAAAATAAAGTAAAATTTTAATTTACAACTCAAAATTTAAATCCCGGGTTGTTTTAATATACATTTCACTTTGCTACTTTTTAAGTTCCTTCTTCATAACCTTCAAGATACGCTTTTTGCTCTTTAGTAAGAACGTCTATTTGTGTACCTATTGTTTGAAGCTTAACTTTTGCAATTTCCCTGTCCTGTGCTTCGGCAATATCATAAACTTTATTTTCAAGGTCTTTGCCGTTCTCAGCAAGGTAAATCATGCTCATAAACTGATTTGCAAAAGACATATCCATTACTTCCGAAGGATGCCCCTCGGCTGCTGCTAAGTTTACTAACCTACCCTCGCCTAAAAGGTAAATACGGTTACCGTTTTTCTTTAAAACGTATTCCTCGTTATTTTCCCGCATTACGCGCGAAGATTTGGAAAGTGTTTTCAAATCTTCAGTGTTAACTTCAACGTCATAATGCCCTGTATTACAAACAATAGCGCCGTCTTTCATTGACTCATAATGGCGTTTAACAATAACGTCTTTACAACCCGTTGCCGTTAAAAAGACATCGCCTTCCTTAGCCGCATCATCCATTTTCATAACGCGGTAACCGTCCATTACAGCGCGTAATGCCTGCAATTCGTCAATTTCAGTAACAATAACGTTACACCCTGCTCCCATTGCGCGCTTCGCAACGCCTTTTCCGCAATGGCCATATCCTGCAACCACGAAAGTCTTGCCTGCATAGAGGATAGATGTAGCGCGTAAAATACCGTCTAAAGAAGATTGCCCCGTACCGTATACGTTATCAAAATCCGATTTAGTTTGAGCATCGTTTACAGCAACAACGGGGTATTTTAAAACGCCCTGACGTGCCATTGAACGCAACCTATGAACACCGGTAGTGGTTTCTTCCGTACCGCCTAAAATGCTGTCAAACAAATCAGTATGTTTTTTGTGTACGGTAACAATTAAATCTGCGCCGTCATCAAGGGTTAAATTGGGTTTCATTTCAATAGTTTTTTCAATACACCAATAAAACTCTTCCGTTGACAACCCGTGCCATGCATAAATAGAAGTACCGGCTTTAGCAAGCGCTGCGGCAACTTCATCGCTAGTGGATAACGGGTTACAACCGCTCCACGCAAGCTCGGCGCCTGCAGCAGCTAACGTTTCAACCAAAACTGCGGTTTCTTTCGTTACATGCAGACATCCAGCAATTTTAAGCCCTTTTAAGGGTTTTGTTTTACTGTATTTTTCCCGTAATGCCATTAAAACAGGCATCCGGCTTTCAGCCCAGTCGATTTTTAACCTTCCTGATTCGGCAAGAGCTAAATCTCTGACTTTATAATTTTTTCCTTCATCCATTTACTTACTCCTTGTTAATTTTATACCGCAAAGTGCGGATATTTATTTATAAATGCTTTTTATTTGCTGATAAAATAAAAATATCTTTGTCTTTTGCTTTGATAACCCTGTTATCAATATTTTCAAACCCGCTGCTTTTTGCCCAGCCGGTTATTTCCTTACTCTCAAAACCCAGCCATAAATCTCCGTAATTATCGCGCATGGATTCGTCTTCATGGCTTATAAAATCCGTTAGAACTAAATATGCTCCGGGCTTAATAACGCGCTTAATAGAAACGAAAAAGTCCTTTGGTTTTGGTATATGGTGTAAAACCATATTTGCAAAACAGGCATCCGCCCAGTTATCCGGAATATCCACGTTATATATATCACTTAAATAAAAAGTTATATTTGAATAATCACTCATTAAGGTTTTTGCCTGCTCCAAAAGAGGCTCACTCTCGTCAACTGCGGCAATATTTGCGTTAATTGAAGCGAGAAAAGGTAAAAACTTGCCCGTTCCGCAGCCCAAATCAATAACGTTTAAATTTTCAGGTATCAATTTAAGCAATGACAATAAACGTAAACGCTCGTCATTATAAACACCGGTTAAGCTCTCATAAGCAAGGGCCGACTCCTTAAAAAAGGAACGAGTCAGATCCCGCCTTTTTTCAATAACATATTCAAGCTTTTCAATGTCTTTTGTAAAATCAGAATCATTTTTCAATTCTTTATTTACTTTATTCAAAATTTCGTTTTTTAAGCCGTTATTTTCACTCACAACTCGATAATAACTCCAAGTTCCTTGCTTCCTATCGGAAATTAAGCCGGCGTTTTTTAATAGTGAAAGATGCCTTGAAATACCGGATTGCGCCCCTCCTACTATATCAACAATTTCCTGAACGTTTAATTCTTCTCTATCCAGCAAATTTAAGATTCTAAGACGGGTTTTGTCCGATAACGTTTTGAATAAATTAATAACCTGATTCAGAAATCACTCCAATTAATCACTTTATCATGATATATTGATATTATATTCCTTTTAATTACACTCGTCAAGCCGTACTAAAGTTTTTTTTATCTTTCTTGAAATAAACAAAAGGATTTATTTAATTTACAATTCAAATAAAAAACATTTAGAGGTTTTATGATAGAGCTTGATTTTCAAAAACAGGGCGGATTAATACCGTGTATTTTTCAGGATGAAAAAACGAAACGCGTTTTGATGTTAGGATATATGAACGAACTTGCATGGAACAAAACTTTAGAAACGGGCAAAGTTCATTATTGGTCAAGAAGCAGAAATAAACTCTGGTTAAAGGGCGAGAGTTCAGGGCATACCCAGAAAGTAAAAGATATTTACGTAGACTGCGACAATGATACCGTTGTAATTTTAGGCGAGCAAATCGGCGGAGCAGCGTGCCATTTGGGTTATGAATCCTGCTTTTTCCGCCGCGTTCAAGAGGGAAAACTCGTTATTGAAGAAGAAAAAGTCTTTGACCCTGATGAAGTTTACAAAAAGTAGTTTTAATGACTGAAAAACAGATAAAGAAAACAAAAGCGTATAAGTTTGCTGAAAAAAAACATAAGGGCCAGCTTAGAAAAGACGGTGAAGAATACATAACGCATCCTCTAAACGTTGCCTTAATACTTATAAACGATTTCAGTGTACAGGACAATGAAATCATTCGCGCTGCATTGCTTCACGACACTATCGAAGACACTGAAACGACTTATGAAGAGATTCAAAGTGAATTCGGTAAAAACGTTGCGGATTACGTTTTAAAGATGACTAAACCGGAAGACAAACAAGGCGAGCTTGAGTACTGGAAAAACCTTCCCGATGAACCGGAAAACGTTTTAAAAATCAAAATTGCAGACCGTATTCATAACCTGAGCACAAGCGATTTTTCAAAATTGTTTCAGGATAAATATATAGAAAAAACAAAAAAACACATTATGCCCGTTGCTGAAAAGTTAGGCGGTATTTATTTAGATAAGCTTAAACAAACAATGCAACAGGTGAGCAAAAAATAGAGGTATAATTATGGCTGATAAAATTCTTAAACTCGGTATCCCGAAAGGATCATTACAAAACGCAACCGTTGAGCTTTTTAAAAAAGCCGGGTATAATATTTCCGTTTCATCAAGGAGTTACTACCCGTCCATTGACGATGATGAAATCGAATGTCTATTAATCCGGGCACAGGAAATGGCACGCTACGTTGACGAAGGGCTTTTGGATTCCGGTTTAACCGGCCTTGACTGGATATTGGAAAACGATGTTGATGTTCAGGAAGTTGCAAACCTTGTTTACGCTAAAACTTCAAACAAACCCGTTAGATGGGTTTTAGCCGTGCCCGAGGATTCGGATATAAAGGATGTTAAGGATTTGCAGGGAAAACGCATTGCTACGGAAGCCGTTAACATGACAAGGCGTTTTCTTGAAAAACACGGGGTAACTGCAAAAATAGAATTTTCATGGGGGGCAACTGAAGTTAAACCGCCTAAACTCGCGGATGCTATCGTAGAAATAACGGAAACGGGAAGCTCATTGCGCGCTAATAATTTACGCATTGTTTGCGAAGTTCTTCAAACTACAACGCGTTTTATTGCTAACAAAGAATCATACAAAGACAAATGGAAAAAGAATAAAATTGACCGTCTTGCTTTGCTTCTGCGCTCGGTTTTGGATGCAGACGGAAAAGTGGGTTTGATGTTAAACGTTGAGGAGAAAAACCTCGATTCTGTTATAAAAATACTCCCGGCACTAAAAGCACCGACCGTATCGCATTTAAAACAAGAGGGCTGGTGGGCAGTTTCAACAATCATGGCTGAAAAAAAAGTTCGGGATATTGTTCCCGAATTGCTTGAAATCGGTGCAGAAGACATTGTTGAATTCCCCTTAAACAAAATAATTTTATAATGCAAAGCGGTTATTTTAACATAGGCGCTATAAAACGCCTTTTAAACGAAAACGGTATCCGGCTGACAAAGGAACGAGGGCAGAATTTTCTCCTTGATAAAAACACCCTTTTAAAAATTATTGATTGTGCGAAGATTATCGAGAGCGATACGGTAATTGAAATAGGTCCGGGTATCGGGAGTTTATCACACCTGTTAGCTGATAAATGCTCTAAATTAATCCTCGTTGAGTTTGACAGGAAACTAGCGGAATTACTAAAATCCCTGGCAGGCAGCAAGAAAAACGTGGAAGTTTATCATCAGGATTTTTTAAAAACGGATATTAAGGACATTATTCCGCGCGGACAAAAAGTAAAAGTTTGCGCAAACATTCCTTACAACATAACGTCAAAAATAATCGGCAAACTTATAAAGCAAAGGCAACACTTAACGTCCTTCACTCTAACCATGCAAAAGGAAGTAGCAGAACGCGTAACCGCTGAACCGGGAACGAAAAAGTACGCAAGCATATCCATATTAAGTCAAGTCTTTACAACGCCGCATCTTTGCCGCGTTATTCCGCCCAAAGTATTTTTCCCACAGCCGAAAGTGTACAGCGCGGTGGTACGGTTTGATGTGGATGAGTCCAAATACCATATTAAAAGCGAAAAGCTTTTCTTTGACGTTGTGCACAGCGTTTTTGTATCCCGGCGCAAAACAATAAAGAATTCGTTAAAGGGCAGCCCGTTTTTCACGTTCAACGAAGAACGCGTTGTTTCTGCTCTAAAATGCTGCGGTATTGATGAGTCCACGCGCGGAGAGACACTCAATATTGCGAAATTCGTTGAACTTAGCCAAGCGTTAGAGGAATAGTTATTTTCCGCAAACCTTTTTATAATTTTGAATAGCTTTTTTAACATCAGCGTTATTAATATTTTTAATTTCATCAGCAAATTTTTTCGCAGTATCACAATAGCGCTTTTTACTTTTTTCATTATTTGCGTTTTTAGCTGCTTTAACGTTTACATTTAAAAATTGCAATTTATGCTTATGCAAATCATTAAGTTCTTGTTTTGACCCGCTATTTCCATTATTAGTTGAATTTGACTTATTACACGCCAAAACAAATATAAACACAACGGATAAAATAATAATTATGATTTTTTTCATTTTTACACCCTCTCTTTTTGATTGCATTTGTAAAACTAAATTATTTTAGATTTACACCCCGTTCAAGTAGTTCCCGTTTACTTTATTGTATTCTTTATATCTAATATTTTTGTATCTGTCAAGGACAAATTGTTAATAAAAAATACTCAAAATTATTACTATAAACTGTAATGGATTTTGCGTTTTTACCGAATATAAAAGCAAGGCGAAAAACAGGAGGAAAAGCCACGGTGAAAATCGAAAACCAGTTTATACAGCCACGTCCAAAAAGAACGAACAATAACAGGCAACGCATAAATAACCGTTATATTTCCGGCAAGAAACGCAAAAGCAAAATAATGAACATAAACTTTTTCGTTCCCCTTGTATCCCTGATTTTCGTAATATTAATGTTAATCACAGTATTAGCATCTGACTCTGCAATTTTTACCATACAATCCAAACAGGAAAAACTCGCTAAACTTAGAGAACACCTTGCAACGCTAAAAAGGCAAAACGGGCAAAGGCGAAACAAAATTCTAAACAACAGCGGACGTGATTTTTTGTATGAAAAAATGGCAAGAAGGCAGGGCTTAAAAAAACGCGATGAAGTTATAATCAATGTGTCCGATAGAAAGATTTTCGCTAAACAAGCGGACAAGCTAATTGAAAATTACGAAGGCAGATAGAATTTCAGCTACGAAAAAATCAAAGCGAATATAAAACTTTCCCGCATTGCCATAAGCGTTATTTTCGGAATTATTATTCTCTTTATTATTTTCAAATTCATAGCAACAAGCCCTATGTTTATCAAAGTACCGCGTTATTTTGAAAACGATGAAAGCGGTGAACATGATGATTTTGGTAATATAAGCGCATACCAAAATCATAACGAGCCGCAAAACTTTAACGCAAATAACAGAAACCAATCAATTAAAAACAACGCAAATTATTATGAAGCGGAAGAAATCTATGAAGCAGAACCCGTAGAACCGGAAATTCCGGAGGGATGGGATGAAGCGGAAATGGCTAACCTGATGAAACTTAAAGCTGAGTTCGGTTTGGAATAGAATTATTTTTCATCTTTTCTATCCGTAAAAGTAAAACTCACTTTTTGCCCTAGATAACTTAAATATTCAAGCAAAGTTTTTAAGGTAATATCACCGTTATTTAATTTTTCAATCTCAGAAACGCGTTGCCGGGTAATATTCATTTTTTCAGCCAAGTCCTTTTGATTTAGCCCTGCGTTTTTCCTTATACTTTTTAATGCAGAACTCATTTTTTCAACATTTATTTTCATTTTAATAAATTGAATTTGATTAAATTAAAAATCTTTTTCTAAAACTAGTAGAAATTCTGATTTCATCCCATCGGGATTTTTATTTTTGCGGCCACCAAATAATTGACGAGTTTTTATTTTATCTTCGTAAATAGAATTAAATTTAAAACCTTTATCTAAAAAATGCTCTCTTAATATTCTCCAAATTTCAACTTCAACTCCATCAATTTTTGGATTTCCAATAAAAATACAAGCCTTACCGCCTTTTTTCAACTTAATCATTGATTTCTCAAATGCCTGAATAACAAAACAAAAATAAGAATCAAGAATTTTCAAAAGATCCGCACGATGCATAGAATTTCTTATTTCATTCAAAGTTTTGGTTTCAAAAATTTTATCTGGTTTACGATAAGGGATCTCTAATCTTGATAATTTTTTAATATCTCCATCACTGTAACCCAACCAATACAAATCCATTTTTGAAGTCCTAATATATTCTTGCGCCTGCATATAGGGAGGTGAAGAAATTAGCAAATCAAATTCTTCAATTTCTGGATAATTATAATAAGAAGCGTCCACACCGCCGTGAACAAAAGTTTTGTTGTCAATATTTTTAGTTGTTAATATGAAATTATTAATATCATTAAAGATTTTCAAAGAACGAGAAAAAAACATTTTATCCAATTTCTCTTTCCAATTTGATGACAATAAACTATCAACATACTTTTTCTTCTTTTTCGACCGAAATAATTTAGGAGTTCTGTGCTCGGCATATGAAAAATGCTTACTTAATTTAATCAAAGAAGCCTGAATAATTCTTCGATATAAATTATCATCAAACTTCTTTATTGCACCCCAATACTTGACCAAAACACTTAAAAATTGCTCAGGATACCAATATTTATAATTTGACCAATTTGGAATAAATTCTGTATCTGAACACAAAACAAAGTTTAAATATTCGAATAATTTCTCTTTATCTAACAGAGCCTTCTGTTTAGTTATTTTCAATGGTATTATATGCTCTAACAATAAATTTATATCAATAAGATAAGCGTTTCTTTCTAATAAATATGCCTCTAAACCAACCGTTCCCGAACCAGCGAACGGGTCCACAATTAAATCATTTTTATTTGAAAATTCAAGCAAACAATATTTTACTACATGTGGAATAAATTTAGCAGGATAATAAAACGAAGAATGAGTTAAATAAGATGTATCCACAATATCGGGTATTTCGTCTCTAAAACAAATTTCTTTTATTTCATTATCCACAATATCTTTATTTATTTCATCAAATGTAAATTGCAGCTGTTTTCTCATAATACCTCTATTTTGATTGATTCAAGAAGCAAGCTTTCAAATATAATAAATCTTTTATATACAACAATTGTTCTTTAGGTGTGGCAACAGGCAAAGTATCTTTATCCCATAACTTTATAAGCTCTGCAGCTATGTTCTCAATAGACTCCACAATTTCTTTATAATTACCCATTTGCAACTGCAGACCGTTATTGCATAAATAGCTATTCATTATTTCAATATTTGAAATTCCTTTCATAACTTTTAATTCCAATTCTAGACTGGCAACAACGTATGCCACCCATAAATCGTCCCACTTATATATTTTTTCTACAATAGTTTCTATCGATTTTAAAATATTTCTATCTCGTTTATCAGTCCATTCATAAAAAGAACGAGCGATTTCTTCGGTACCATAGCTTAATTTAAGTTCAATATTTTTTTTTAAACTAATAGATCTCTCAAGACCCTTTTCAAACTCTTTCTCCTTAATATCTATATAATCGGATAGTGAAGTGTACAGCTTTTTTATAGTTGATTTTTTTTGCGCAGAATCTCTCGCGTCCCATACCGCCATATTATATAAAATTGATGTCTTTGGTTTTATCTTTTTCCTTAGCATTTCTTTTAAAAACTCTACAAGTGAACTTTTTGCAGTCATACCTCCGGTGTCATCTCGTGATCGAATTTGTATTATCATTAACTTATTCATTTTATGATTATAACCCAGCGCATCAATATCTAAATCAGGTATATCTTTCAGATTTTCCTTTTTTAGTATTAGTTGTAAAATTTTGCGCGCTGTATCCTTCGTTGTTCCAACCTGCTCACATTTACATTTTTCTTTTAAAATATCCTGAAGCATTGCTTCTAACACTTTACCTTGTCTTGTCTTGCGCGAAAGGAGCTATTAAAAAATTGATGAAAAGAAAAAAGATATTTGTAAAATTTCGCCAATGTATAATTATCTGCTAATTCTTCAACTCTTAAAATTCCAGCTACGAAATCTTTAATAATATCCAATTTTGTATTTAAATTATCAAAATCATCATTAAACATTAAGCTTATTATACGTTTTGATAAACCTAAAGGACTTTTAAGATAACTTTTTATTTTTAAAATATCATCATCATCATTTTCTAATTGTAAAAATATTCTTTCCATTTTTTCTAAACTCACACTCTAACAATATCATAAAAAAATTATTCAGTCAATCTAACAAAAATAAATATCATTCCTTTTTATATAATCAAACTAAACATTGCAATTACATCAAAAATAATCAACCTATCTATTCATTTCCATTAAATCGCGGATACGTTCGGTATCGTATTTAACGAAAAGCGTTTTGAATTTTGACACGTTGACCATCCCCTTAGGCATACCCTTTGATTTTGTTACAAACTTGCGCCTTGTAAAGTGAACGTCAGCGGCCATACCTTTCGCTTTGCTGTAATGAACGGCTAATTGAGCGGCATCGGATAAAATCGCGTTGTCTAATTCCTCATCGTTGCTTTTCACCGGAACAACCACATGAGAACCGGCATAATCAGCAACGTGAAACCAAAAATCGCGCCCGTTTGCGAAAGTGAAAGTAAGCTTATCGTTCTCTTCATCACTCCTGCCAATAAAAATTTCATGCCCGGTTTCCGTTGTGAATTTCCTAAAAGGTGTTTGTTCTTTTTCTTTTGATTTGCCTTTTTTCATTAAGACGTTACCGGCAACGCGTTTTAAATATTTATTTTTCTGCATATCATCAAGCACTGTTTTGATTTGCTCTAAGTTCTCCGACTGTTTTGCGCGTTCTAAAAATGACAATACGGTTTTGCCCTGCTCCTGTGCACGTTTTACGTTGCTTTTAACGTATTCCCTGCCCTGTTTTATTTTCTTTGCTTTTTTGTAATACGCTTTCATGTTTTCTTCCGGGGTTAATTTCTCATCAAGGGGGATTATAATTTTCTCTCCGGTTTCATGATTTGTGCATTGGTATTCTGTCATACCGCGTTTAATATCGTAAAAATACGTTTTAATTAAATCCGCATAGTTTTGGTAAATATGTGCGTTCTCTGATTTTTCCAAATCCTTTTCAACAGCAACGATTTTTTTGCAGGTGCGTTTTTGTTCTTTTATAAGCATTTTAACTGCACGGGATTTTAACTTTTCAAATTCTTCATTTTCAATTTTTTCTGCGTATTTTTCACCTAAAACCTCGTTGTATAGTTTGTCTTTAGGCACATCGGGCGGCTTTATATCCGGCGGTTCGTGGTCTTCGGGCGGTTCGTAAACGTCAAAATCAACGGGAACTAAGGAATAATTAACGGAATAATCTTCATGGAGTACGTAAACGTTGCCCCCCCTAGGAAATATTTCAGCAACGAGTTTCAAACCGTGAAAATCAATTTCAATTATGCGCTCCCCTTCATAAGAAATAATGCGTTTAACGTTTTTACCTACAACGTGTTTACGGAGGTACATAGTAAAATTGCGCGCGTGAGATTTCGGTGCGTTTTTCTGCGTTAAATGAATACGCGGGTAAGGCGGGTTAACTGTTAATAAGACGTTAAAATTCGCACCTGCTTTATAAAAAGACAGATAAAAATCGCCGTTTTCGTTTTCCTTAACCTTTTGAAGTTTTGCGTCGGAAATTAACGCGTTTAATTCCTGTGCAATAATTTTACATTCTATATAATTCAAAATTTCCCCTGCCTGATTTTTCGTTTATTTTAATTTAGCATTAATATAATACGTTTTGAAGTAATATGAAAATAAAATGCGGGTATGAGAGTTAAAGTAGATAAGACACAGAAATCCCCCGGCTTTTACCGCAAATAGCTTTTTTCTCCTGCCCCCTTTGAGTAAAGAGGGCGGTTTTTTTTATACGTTGTTATTATGAATTTAAGATAGCTAGCCGTAGGGGATTTCTCCTCAAGTCCCCCTTTACTCGAAGAGGGATTTAGGGGGATTCACTTCTCCCTATGTGTCAGCGTAGATGTCGCTATGACCCGGGGTATTTTATTTCCGGTTCGAATAGTTTAAGCCCGTTTTCTTTGATAAAGTTATAAGCATCAATCGCCGCTGCAATTTGTTCTTTGCCTTTATGCGTATCCGAAGCAACGGTAAAATAGAGCATTCCCCTATTCATAACGAGGAAATCCCGCGATGTAATGTAGTTCGGTTCGCCGCGGTATAAATTGCGTTCACCTGCGCATAATTCAATAAACACGTTAGATTGTATTAACCGCGTTGTTAAATTCGGCAACTTGGGAAGTAAATCGCGTTGAATAAAGGTATGTGCAAGTCCGACCGGAAGCGGGTTAAATTCTTTGCGCAAATCAAAAAAATAAGCAGGGTCTAATGTACTCCATGAAGGATGTCCTACGTATTCAAAAAGCAAATAATCGCAATTACTTTTAATTAAGCCGGAGCGCTGGTCAAGTTTTTTAAAATCCGTTCTTTCTGAAAAATCTATTTCCAGAGCGGAATAAACGTTAATTTTATCTTTGTATTTTAATTTCAATTCATTGATAGCTTCAAAATACAAATCAACGTCTTTAACGGATTTTACCTTTTCCGTTTCATAATGGTCGGAAATACCGATACCGTCCATCTCAAGTTCAATAGCGTATTTTATTATTTGTTCGGGTGAGCTTTGCCCGTCTGAAAACGTTGTATGGTTGTGCAGGTTTTCGTAACGCATTACTTATATGTAACGTATTTCCTTAAAAAAAGCAAAGGGTTTTTTGGTTTATTCTTATAGCGTATTTCAAAATGTAAATGGCTTCCCGTTGTATATCCTGTCATGCCTACTCTTGCAATTATTTTCCCGCGTTTTACTCGTTGCCCGTTGTAAACGTAATTAACGCGATTATGCGCAT
>CAYUYT010000059.1:13980-18109 GCA_964449345.1 uncultured Spirochaetia bacterium
AAGCCGTTTTTATGCTTAATTTTTACCACACGTCCGTATCCCCTTCGAGCCCCGGAAAAAACTACAACACCTGAAGCGGATGCACGGATTGGTGTACCCACAACGCCTTTTAAATCTATTCCGGGATGAAAAGTATATCTTTTTGAGAACGGAGACCGCCTTCTTGGCCCGAAACCTGATAAAAGCTTTCCTTTAATAGGATAAATAAATACGGGAATACCTCTTTTTCTTGAAATACCTGAGCGTTTGCGGATTTTTGCACGGCGCTGTTTTGCGTTTTGCGTTTTATTAATACGCGGTATTTTTAATACCCTTCCAACTTTTAAATTACGCGTATTTTTTATACGGTTAATGCGTTTTATTACACTCACACTAACGCGGTATCTTCTTGCAAGTGAATATAGGGTATCGCCGCGCTTTAACCTATATTTAATATACTTAGCTTTTGTTTTTTCTTTCTGCGCAACTTTTATATTACGGGGTTGGTCTTCTTTTTCAGGCTTAGAGTCCTGCCATTTCTCTGGATTTTCGCGGTTTGATGCGTTCCTTTTACTTTGTTTTTCCCAGCCTGATTTTTTTCCGTCTTGAAATGCCCTGTCTATATCACGGTTTAAACTGCGTCTTGCATTATTATAACTTACTTTTTTTACGTTATCTTCATCTTTGACAGTATTGTAAACTGCGGGCTGCATTTTTAATTCAGGGCGGCCGGACTCTTTTTTATAATAAAAATCATGAGCCGGAGGGGCAAAAGCAGATTTGCTTTCTTCTTTGTTAAGCTTCTCTTGCCCTTTAGTTATTTCAAGGCGTTGCAAAACCGCGTTTCTTAATTTTTGCCTGTAAGTTAGAAGTTTTTTTCCGTCAACTTTCTTCCTGACTAACCGGGGTTTTGATGATTGTTGAGCGCAAGCCAAAAATAAAATACTTAAAGCAACGAATAAAATATTTATGATTTTCATATAAACATTATCGGCTATACTTATGATTAAAATTGAATTTTATAGAGTAAATAATTTATGGTAAATTGAATTTTAAGTTCTGAATACCTTCAAGTTCGAAATCAGGCTCAAAAAAATCAACGGATTTCTCATCCATATTCGCGTGAAAAAACTCAGATACGTATAAACCAGGGTTATTGTCGTGATTTATAGTGTGAACATTATAATTTAGAGAACTCGAAACAAGGACTTCTTTATTTGCTTCATATTTTGCTTCGCCGTAATTTAATGCAATGCGAACGGAAAAATCATGAAGGATGTGTCGTTGCGCAAGGTTGTACATGACCCCGCCCATAAGAATGCGTAAAGAAGCAACGAAACAATTTGAAACGAGGTTTTTACCCACAAAAGTGTACATTAAAAAATCTTCTTTATCTATCCATTTCATTCCCGAATAACTTTCAGCCGTATTGTTAATAAAAGTTCGTATATTCCTGTAAATTGCTTTTATTTCATTATAAGAGAGTGTTTTCTCAAGTTCTTTGTCATGTAAAACTTTAACAGACATAAAAGCAAAAATGTATTCCTGCCCGGGGACTAAATCGTCCTCGCTCATTTCCTGTTGATAACCTTTTAAAACCGCTTCTAGATGGTGTGTTAAAAAATTTAAAGAAGGAATTTCAGCAACAGGGGTTAAAGCAGCGAGCTCGTTTTCGTTATTTAACGCGTTCATAATTGCGGAATACAATTCTTCAAAAGAAAGCTGGGATTTAATAAAATAATCTTTCAAACCTAACCGGAAAGAATGAATTGCAACCTCTTCGTTTCCGCGAACAGTTTGAAAAATAACCGGAACTTTTATATCCGAAAAAGCGAGTTCCTCAAGAATTGACAACCCGTCCAAATCCGAAAGGTAATAGTCAATCACCGCGAGGTCATACTCACCTGTTTTCAGTTTTTCAAGGACTTCAATACCGCTTGTTGTAAACTCACATTCAAAAGCCCCGTTTTCTATTTCGTTAAGTTCGTTTTCAAAAATTTTAAAAACAGTTAAAATACTTTCCTGCGAATCCGCAAATAATATTTTATACTTTTGTTTAACCCTATTTGACATGCCGTTTTACTTAAATTAATTATAGAAAAATTCTATACTATAATTGAAATATTAAATCCATCAAAAGTAAAGAAATAATTACAATTTTTATTTAATTGTTCTCACTTTTATTATCGTATAAAACACGCTCTATTACTATAAAAAAAATGTTACCTCTTGAAAAGTATATTCAAAAAAATATATAATAAGTTTATACGTTAGTTTAGGAGGAAAATATGTGTTCACCGGCTTTTTCATGGAATATAAACAAAAACGGAAAAATCTTTCACAAAGACAATTTACAATCCCACAGCGGATTATCGGAACATTATAAATTACCGGACGATTTCGTTATAAAAGCAGAGTATAACTGGTGGGAAGGATTTAACCCTGCTAATTTTAAAATACTATCAAGACCATTTGAAATCTCAAATGCAATGATTAAAAACTCAGAACGCTTAGTTCATTCTTTCTTCCATTCAAAAGACACTACATTCGCATGGGTAAAAAGGAATTTTAATGACACACGCATTGCGGATAAATTCGTTGAAACCTATAGCGCAAAAGAAATTTATTCATTCTTAAATAAATATAAAAAAGAAATAGACACGTCATCCCTAGCTCATATTGTTAAATTTACTCTTGAGCAGGAAATTGCAAGCACAGCGTTTTACAACGCTATTGATAAGTTTTCCGTTTCTCAGTTATTCCACATTTGCCTTTTTAGCAATAACGGAAAAGTAAGGCAAAGCGCTTTTGAGGCAGGTTTTTTACGTTTCACCCCTGAACAACTAGTTAAACTAACCCTCTCATCAAAAGACCGGGATATTTCAAAACGTGCTTTTAACGCAGGAAGAGAAAATTTCTCCTCAACGGAACTCGTTGACATTGCAATAAACGGAAATTACGATAAAATTGATGAAACAGCATTCAGACAAGGGGAAAAACTTTTTAAAGAAAAAGAACTTGCAAAAATAACCATGAGCGCAAAGAGTTTTCCCGTTAGAAACCGGGCGCAAAAAATTTACTCGTTAATTTACCCAAGAATGGATTACTGATTAACTTAAATTACGGTTTAAACATAACGCGTTTTATTCAATTTATTTAAAGCAATGGTGTTAATAAAAAGCCAGGTAAGTGATAGTATTTTAAAAAACCATAACACCAACGGCAAAATATTTTTGCACGTACACAATAAATTTACCATATCAAAATTGTTTTATTATCTTTAATACAAACAAAACCGGAAAAATGCTTTTCGGTTAAATTAAAACGGAGGATTAAATGATTTCAAAAAATCTTAAAAATGCAATTAACGAGCAAATAAAATGGGAATTATATTCCGGTTATTTATATTTATCAATGGCAACGTGGTTTCAGGAGCAAACCTTAGACGGATTTGCAAACTTTTTTTTCAAACAGGAAGAAGAAGAACGCGAACACGCTTTCAAATTTATTGAATATTTAAAAGATCAGGGCGAACGCGCTATAATGGAACAAATCGACAAACCCGAAGCTGAGTTTAAATCACCCGAACAAGTTTTCCAAATGTCCTATGAACACGAACAAGTAGTAACTAAACGCATTAATGATTTAATGGATTTGGCGTTGAAAGAGAACAACCATGCAACGGTTAGTTTCCTTCAATGGTACGTTGACGAGCAGGTTGAAGAAGAAGCAACCATGGACGGTATTTTGCAAAAACTAAAAATGATTAAAGACAACCCCGGTCCTTTATTTCAGCTTGATGCAAAATTAGGAGAACGCAAGTAATAAGTCTTACTTTAAAACGGGATTTGAATATTAATGGATAAACAAATATATCAATTAAAAATTCAATTAAAATAAAGTAAGCCTGCGATATGGCTGAGAGTATTAATTGAAAACAATACACTTTTATGCGATTTTCATAAAATAATCCAAACTTTAATGGATTGGTATAATTGCCATATGCATCAATTTACAAAGAATAATAAAATATATAGGCAAGAAGCTGATGATTTATTTAATTTTAAAGGGACTAAAATTATTGATTATAAAAAGCCTGGATTCAATGATTAATTGCATATAAAATGATAGAAAAAGGAGCATTTTTCTG
>CAYUYT010000060.1:0-11889 GCA_964449345.1 uncultured Spirochaetia bacterium
ACAAAAATTTAATAAAATAACTTTGTAAATATACTTTTTCAGGTTCGACTAATTATTTATTTTTTGCTGCATTTTCTTCTTCTTCTTTCGCTGCTTTTTCAGATGGTTCTAACGCTTCAATGGATGACGGTTCTATATAAGAACGTATACACCCTGTAGGACAGCTTTCAAAACATTTGTTACAATTAATACATTTATTTGAGTCAAAAACCGCGTTAAAATTAACAACGTGTACAGCGTCTGCAGGGCAAACCTTTTCGCAACGGAAACACCCTATACAACCGACTGTGCAATATTTTCTAACAACTCCGCCTTTGTCGTTGGACGAACATCCGTTATAAACCTGCATTTTAGTAGGGACAAGGTGTATAATCTGCGACGGGCAAATTTCAACGCATTTACCGCAAGAAGTGCATTTCTCATCAATAATACGAACCACCCTGTCTTTCGTTATAGTTACAGCATCGAATGGGCAAGCCCTAACACAGCTTCCTAACCCGAAACAAGCGAAAGAGCAAACTTTAGGCCCACCGAAAAGCATTGATGCCTGAATACAGTCGTCTATTCCGTTATAATCGTATTTTTATAAAGCAGTTTCTAAACTCGATTTGCAATGCACTCTTGCGTCAGTTCTTTCAAATTCAGCATTAAAATCCATGCCTAAAACGTCTGCAATTGCTTCTATTACTGTTTCGCCGCCCGGCTTGCATAAATTTATATCAAGCCCCTGCTCAACAATTCCCTGAGCATAACCACCGCAGCCGCCCGGTATGCCGCATGCGCCGCAGTTAGTTTGAGGCAAAACTTTTTCTATTTTTGCGATGCGTTCATCTTTTTCAACAGCAAATTTTTTAGATGAAAACACAAGCCCCATGCCAAGGAGATATGCTACAGCGCTCATTGAAATAACTGAAAATATTATAATCAAAATTGACATTAAAACTCCTTTTTTTAAAAATAACCTTAACGCAAAAAACTATAAATAAAAACTTATCCGGGAATTAAACCGGCAAATCCCTGAAACGCAAGCGCCATTAAACCCGCAAGAATAAAAGCCAGGGGCGCTCCCCTAAAAGATGACGGAACTTTGCTTTGTTCAACTTTTTCGCGCATTCCCGCCATTAAAACAAGCGCAAGGGTAAATCCAATGCCGGAAGCAAAACCGTTTAATAAACTTTTAACAAATGAAAGATTTTCCATTACGTTAATCTGCGCAATACCAAGTATAGCGCAATTCGTTGTAATTAAAGGGAGAAAAATACCCAGAGCTTTATATAAAGCCGGCGAAAATTTATGTATAACTATTTCAACAAACTGAACAAGGGAAGCAATAACGAGTATAAACATAAGAGTGCGCAAATACGTTATATCTAACTGAATTAAAACGTACTTATCCAAAACGTAAGTTACTAATGAAGTCATAGTCATTACAAAAGTTACAGCGAACCCCATACCGATTGCAGAATCTAATTGTTTTGATACTCCGATAAACGGGCAAATGCCTAAAAATTTTGTAAGAACTATATTATTAACGAATATTGCGCCAATGAATAAATAAAAATATTCCATGTTAATTAACGCTCCTCATGCAATTTGTCTTGCATTTTAATCATTTTCTTTATTTGCATTTCTTTATACGTTTCTAGTATTTTATTAATTATTCCCAAAAGCAAACCTAATACTAAAAATCCGCCTGCCGGTAGAATAAAAATAAGCAAATTAGCAGGTTTACCGTGACTCCACAAACCTAAAAATTGAAAAATAGAATCAAGGTTTATAATAGGTCCTGCTCCCATAATTTTAAATGTAATGGTTGCGCTGCCTAATGCTTCTCTTATTACTGCCACAATAGTTAAAGACAACGTAAAGCCAATACCCATACCCAAAGCGTCTAAAATAGACGAACCAACGGATTTCTTGCTGGCAAAAGCTTCAGCCCGGCCCAAAATTATACAGTTAACTACTATTAGAGGTATAAAAATCCCAAGCGCATTATACATGCTTATCATATACGTTTTCATTACAATTTCAACTATGGTTACAAAAGAAGCAATAACAATAATATATGCCGGAATCCTTATGTTCGAGGGAATGAAACTTTTAAATAAAGATATAATTATATTCGAACCTAAAAGAACGAACATGGTTGCAAACCCCATTGCAACGCCGTTTATAGCAACCGTAGTAACAGCGAGAGTCGGACACATTCCCAAAAGGAGAACAAATACAGGATTTTCATAAAATATTCCGTTAGTAAATTCTTTTAATTTCACGTTGCACTCCTTTTAGCTTTAAAAAAGGATTGTTTATCATTAAAACTTTGTTTTTCTATCCGCGTTGCACCGGATTGAGTATCCCCGCCGGATTTTTTTTCTCTTTGTTGTTCGTTCTGTTTATCATTATTGTTGTTTGAAGAATAAATTTTAGCAATTGAGAGCGCATTTTTTATTGCGTTTAACATTGCCATAGACGTTATGGTTGCGCCCGCGATTGTATCTATACCGAGTTTAGCTTTAAAATCATTTTTACTCTCCGGCAATAGCTCGGCATTTTTATTTTTAAAAACGTTTCTAAACCATGGTTCTTTTGCTTTAGTACCAAGACCCGGAGTTTCATTGTGTTTTAAAACTTGAAGTCCACGTATTTTATATTTATCCGTTCCTTTTAAGTTAACCCCTACGGCAACGACCAAATCTCCTCCAAAACCTTTACCCGTTCCGTTTACGATAATACCAATTTTCTCGCCGTTCTTTATAGCAAGATAAATTTTTTTATTTTTAAAAGTAATTTTTTTAAAATCCGTTGCATCGGGAAAAATACCTTTACGCGTTTTGTTTTCTTCAATTTTCATGGTTTGAATATAATCTTCTTTAGTGCATTCTTTTATAAACGCTAAAAAAGTAACGGATATTGCAGCAATAATAACGAGTACCGACGCATTTTTTTGTATTTCTTTCATGCCTGACTCCTTTTCGCTTTATCCATTCCATAAATTCTTGGTTTAAATAATCGGGAAATCAACGGGGTTGCTATATTCATTAACAATATAGAAAACATAACGCCTTCGGGATATTGACCGAAAATTCTTATTATGGAAGTTATAAGCCCGCATCCGAAACCAATTAAAGCGTTGCCCATTCTCGTTACCGGAGTTGTTACCATATCCGTTGCCATAAACCAGGCCCCAAGCATTAGTCCTCCTCCTAATAAGTGATAGAAGGAGTAAATTAATGAACTTTGCAAACGCGAATATTCCGGATAAATAAGAGGAACGCTACCCGTAAGCGAATATATAAAAGAAAATGCAAATACTGTTCCAATAAAGAAAACAGGCACTTGCCATCTGATATATCCTTTATAAAGCAAAAACAAACCGCCTAAAATTAACAATAATGCGGATATTTCGCCTAAACTGCCTCCTGTTTTGCCGATTAAAAGTTCAAACAAATCAGGCAGTCTGTCCCCTGAAATATGGCCTTTATTAAAATATTGCAGCATTGACATAGGCGTTGCAGATGATATTGCATCAACTCCGGTTGCAGCGCTCACAGTATCTGCGAGCATATATTCTTTGATATTACTCATATGCGTTATAACTGCAAACATAACAAAAGCGCGGCCAACTAACGCCGGGTTTAAAAAGTTCGTGCCTAATCCGCCAAAAAACTCTTTCACAATTGCAATTGCAACAATAGAAGCAATTACCGTAACGAAATACGGCGCATTATACGGCATATTAAAGGCAATTAAAATTCCTGTTACCGAGGCGCTACCGTCCCAGATTTTAACAGAAGTGCCTCTAAAGATTTTCATCAATACTTCAACAATCATACAGGAAAGTATTGCAACGAAAATGTGGATTAAAGCACGTACACCGAAAATATACACGCTCCACGCTGCCGCCGGAATTAATGCTGAAAAAGTTATCCACATAATTTTTGCAATAGAATCCTTGCTTCTGATGTGCGGACCTAAAGACACTATTAATTCGGGTTTTTCAAAAGTCTTTTTGGCTTTTTTGCCTTTTTTTTCTTTTATATCAACGTTGGAAAAACTTCCTTTTCTAAACCTAAACATATTGCTCCCTGTTTACCGTATTTTTGGTGTTTTATCGTGAGTATACCCTACTTTATGTTTATGCCACAATTTGCCCGCTTTAAAATACTGGACAAGGTGTATTTTAGCAGGACAAACATAAGCACATGAACCGCATTCAATACAATGCATCAATCCGTTGTCAACCGCTTGTTCATATCTATTTGAATATAAATTCTCTATTAAATCATGCGGCATTAAGCCAACCGGACACGCATCAACACACATCCCGCAATGTATACAATGATAATCCGCAAATTTTTTCGCTTCCTTTTTAGACAAAACTAAAATACCGCTAGTTCCTTTGACAACGGGTATATCAGTATTCATAACAGCAGGACCCATCATAGGACCGCCCATTATTACTTTTGCTGCGGGGTTACTTAACCCGACATCTTCAAGCAAATCTCCAACAGGAGTACCCACTCTGACTTTATAATTTCCCGGTTTTTCAACAATAGTTCCCGTTATAGTTACAACGCGTTCAATTAAGGGCTTTTTATATACAACGGCTTCGTAAATTGCAAAAGCCGTGCCTACGTTCATAACAACCAAACCAATATCCAGTGGTATTTTACCCGCAGGTACTTCTTTATTTAATACAGCTTCAATTAACTGTTTTTCACCGCCCTGTGGATAACGTACTTTTACAGGGGCAACGTCAAACCCCTGCATATCTTTAACTGCATCTTCAAAATGATGCGCTGCTTTCATTTTATCGTTTTCAATACCAATAAGTACTTTTTTAGCTCCGATAATTTTTTTTGCAATCTCAATGCCTTTTAAAATTTCATCGCGTTTTTCAATCATAAGACGGAAATCCGCTGTTAAATACGGCTCGCATTCAACCCCGTTTATAATAAGATATTCTATTTTTTTATCCGGGGGCGGTGATAACTTAACGTGTGTCGGAAACATTGCCCCGCCCAAACCAACAATTCCGGCTTGTACAACGGCTTGTTTTAAATCTTCAATGCTCATTGAAGAATAATCGTTCTCTGTACCGAAACCCTGGGCAATCGAGCCCTCAAAAGTAACGTATACCGTTTCTGCCAGACTACCCATGGGTGTCCAGTCCTTTTTTATATCCGTAACTTTACCTGAAACCGGAGTATGAATATTTGCAGAAATAAAACCTTCTGCTTCTCCAATAAGTTGACCTTCATTAATCATATCGTCTTTTTTCACAAGGCATTTCGCAGGTGCGCCGATATGCTGAAGCAAAGGTATTTTTGCAATTCTCGGAACAACGGCATTCTCAATTGGAATATCTAAAGTCAAGTGCTTGTTACTTTTAGGGTGCACTCCGCCGCGTTTGAATTTGTTTAATTTTAACATTTAAAATAACCTATGGACAAAATTATCAAATCGCATATAAATATATCTATGGTAAACTTTAGAAGCAAAATTTTATTTTATTTTAGATAGAGATTATATTATTTTGCTTTACTATTAAAAAACTCTATGAAGAAATAATTGTTTTAAATCCTTACACACAAGGTATATAAATGCGTTATTTAAAAACCTCATCTTTAACATAAATTTAAACCAATTAGTATAAGTTTAATAAAAAAAACTAATTTCTCGTTAGTAAATGTTACTCTGCTATATTTGAACAGAAAAAAAATAAATCAAATATTAATTAGGCAATGTATAATCACATGGTATTTAAAATTTACATTTCTTTTTCCGTTACTAACATACGGCTAATTGCGTTTAAATACGCTTTTGCGCTTGCTTCAATAATATCTGTTGACAATCCGCTTCCGTGATATATTTTTTCTTTGATTTTTACAGTTACACTTACCTCACCTTGCGCATCCTGTCCTTTTGTAACCGCGTGAATTCTATAATCCATAAGTTCAACGTTAATTCCTATGATACGGTCTATTGCGTTATAAACAGCATCAACAGGACCGTCCCCAATTGCGGCTTCTTTAAAAGTAACAGGTTCATCACCGTTAACTTTTTCCAAAATTACGCTTGCCGTAGGCACAACTTCTTTGCCCGAAACGCAGGACATATATTTTAAAAAATAACCTTTTTGCTGTACACCGAAATTATTTGCAAGTATAGCGCTCAAATCATCATCATACACTTCCCGTTTTTTATCCGCAACAGCGAGAAAATGCTCATAAGCTTTTTCGAACTGCATTTCGTCAAGTTCAAAACCAAGCTCTTTTATGCGTGCCCCAAAACCTGCTTTACCGGAATGTCTTCCCAAAACGAGTTCACTTTTTTTTCTTCCAACAAGTTCGGGGGTCATTATCTCATAAGTCATTGAATTTTTAAGGTATCCGTCCTGATGTATGCCGGATTCGTGAGAAAACGCGTTCTTTCCCACTATGGCTTTATTAGGTTGCACACCGTACCCGATAATATTAGAGAGCAAAGTTGAAGATCTATATATTTCTTCCGTTTCTATATTCGTTTTTACTCCATACCGATTGTTTCTTACACGCAAAGCCATAACTATTTCTTCAAGGGATGCGTTACCTGCGCGTTCACCTATACCGTTTACAGTGCATTCTATTTGCCTGACTCCCGCTCTAACAGCGGCAAGGGAATTAGCAACGGCAAGACCAAGGTCATTATGGCAATGTACGGAAATCGTTGCTTTATGAATATTTTTAACCCTGTCAAACAATTCTCGAAGCATAAATTCATATTCATCCGGTACTGTATATCCCACGGTATCGGGAATATTAACCACGTTTGCCCCCGCATCAATAACGGCTTCTACAATTTCCGCAAGAAAAGTAATTTCGCTTCTCGTTGCGTCTTCGGCGCTCCACTCCACATCATTACAAAGAGATTTTGCATATTGAACTGAATTAACAGCGCGTTCAAGTATTTCGTTTGGGGAAAGGTTAAATTTATGCTTCATATGAATCGGGCTAGTTGCAATAAAAGTGTGTATGCGGGGTTTTTCTGCGTGTTTCACAGCATCATAAGCCGCTTTAATATCTTTTTCCACACTCCTTGCAAGTCCGGCGATTACCGGCCCAGAAACTTCGCTTGCAATTCTTTTCGAAGCTTCAAATTGTACAGGGCTTGAAACAGGAAACCCCGCTTCAATAACATCTACACCGAGTTTGGCAAGTTGCTTTGCAAAAGTAAGTTTTTCATCTATACTCATTGATGAGCCCGGAGACTGCTCGCCGTCTCTCAAAGTTGTATCGAAAATATATACTGTATCGCTATTCATTGTACTACTCCTAAATAAAAATCGTAAATAATAATTTGTTACTCAACACTATAAGATTTGATTAAAGCGATAAGAGGAGAAATAGAGGTAAATATTTTACGTTTGGATTATAAATAAATTTAACACACATATCCTTTCTCCTTAATTATTATAAATTATCGGATTTTTTAAAAAAAGTAAATAGAACGAAATTGATTTTTTTATTTTCCGACGTGAAATTCGATTTATTTTTTATTTCAATAAAACTAACCGTTTTTACTTTATTATATGTGAGATTGACCGATGTTACCTCTGCAAGTGATAATATTATTTACATAGAACCGAATTAAGGAATAATCTATCTATTTCGAAATTCTTCACGTTTCAATATTTTGAAATATAATCAGTTAATCAAGCTTAAATAGTGAAAATACCGATAGCAGGAAGCATTTGAGATTAAAATAAATAGAAAAATCATAAAAATTATTTTTAACAGGTTATTAAAATATTTGCCGACTGATTTTATTTAGAAATTTATGTTCATAATTAAAAAAAGATAAAAATCATTTGCTTCAAACCTTATTGATAGTTATTTTACGTAAAATAGTTTTACTAATATTTTGCTTTTTTTATTTATAAAAAACTATTAATTTAATATTACAAAAAGGTATTTTCTTTTTAATTAAAACGCGTTATGTTTTTAGTTATATATTAATGAAAAGCGGGTTATTACGTTAAATCGAATAAATTATCACCATATTAGGCGTTTTAAAAAATTTTAATTATTTTGCTTTTAAAAATTCGAAAAGAATTAAAAAATGAGTTGAATTTACTTATAAATTCTATTAGTAATTCAAAATCGGTTTTAAATTTATGATTTTATTTAATAGCCGCATAAAATAAAAATTTTAAAAATGGGAATAAGTATTAAGCTATGAGTGAAAATGATTTTGCAAAACTCCTTGAACAAAGCGAACAGCAGGAGATAAAAACCGGACAAATTGTAAAAGGAAAGGTGCATCATATATCCGATGATACGGTATTTATTGACGTTGGTTATAAATCCGAAGGCACGGTTAATATCACAGAATTCGAGGAAAAGCCGGAAATTGGTTCGGAAATTGATGTGTTTATTGATAGACTAGAAGATTATTCCGGCAATATTATCGTTAGTAAGGCAAAAGCTGAAAAAATTCTAAACGAACAAAAAGTCCATGATGCTTATGAAGATAAAAAACCTATTCAGGGAAAAGTTCTTTCTTTAACTAAAACGAAATCCAAAGAAAAAAAAGGCGGATTTTTAGTAGATATTGGAATCGGTAAAGAAGCATTTTGCCCTTACTCCCACATTGATATAGATAAAGTAAAAAATGAAAATGATTATATCGGGTAGAAATACGATTTTCTCATTGCTGAAATACATAAAAGAAATAATAAAATCGTTGTTTCACGAAAAAACCTATTGGCTGAGAAAAAACAGGAAGCTATTGAGTCTTTTTTTGAAACAGCAGAACAAGACACTGAATATACAGGCACGGTTAAAAATCTAATTAAACACGGTGCTTTTATAGAAATCGTTCCATTTGTTGATGGTTTTTGTCATATATCCGAATTAAGCTGGAAGCGTGTTAAAAAGCCAAGGGAAATTGTAAAGCCCGGTGATGAAGTTGATGTTAAAATTATCGGAATTGACAGGGATGCAAAAAAAGTTGACCTTTCTCTTAAAGCTTTAAAATCCGACCCGTGGATTAACTTTGATAAAAACTATTTTGAAGGCGATGAAGTTAAAGGCCGCGTAATTGAATTAAAAAATGCAGGAGCGGTTATTGAAATTGAAGAAGGCATAGAAGGTTTTATTCCGAGTTCGGAAATATCATGGACTAAAAAAATTAAGCATGCAAAAGAATTTCTATCGATTGGGCAAAACATTCAAGCGCAAGTAATTAGGAAAGACAAACAGGATAGAAATCTTATTTTGGGAATTAAACAATTGCTTGATAACCCGTGGGAAGAATTGGAAAAAAAATACCCTGTCGGAACAAAAGTAAAGGGAACGGTTAAAAATATAACTAATTTTGGCGCTTTTATCGAACTGGACAATGGTATTGAAGGTCTTCTTCATAAAAACGATTTAAACTGGAACCCTGAAAATACGGATTTAAGCATTCTTAAAAAGGGCCAGGAAATCGAAGTAATGGTTTTAAATATAAATAAAAAAGAACAAACAATTTCCTTAGGGCTTAAACAGTTAGATGGCAATCCCTTGCAGGATTTTTTGAACAAACATCCGAAAAATACTTCAGTTAAAGGCATTGTAAAAGAGATTCTTGAAATAGGCGCGATTATACAGCTTGATCAAGATATTGAAGGATTTTTACACGTTTCGGAAATTTGCCGTAACCGTATAGAAACACCTGCGGAAGTGCTTAAAGTTGGTGAAGAAATTGAAGTATTAATTACGGATGCAAATTTAAGAAAAAATAAAATATCTCTTTCTATTCGTGCTCTTGAAAAGAAAATTGAAAAAGAAGAAATTACAAAATACACCAAAGGCAATAGCGAAGGCAAAGCAACCTTAGGTGAAATGATTGATTTTTCAAAATTTTCAGTTAAAGAGGATAAGAAACAAGATAAATAAAAATAAAAAATCGGTAAAAAATTATGGCTAAAAAATCAAAAGACACTGAAAAAAATTACTCGCTCCCGGAAGAAAATAAAGCAGAAGTTTTAATAAAGAATAGTTTTAACTGGATTGCAAAAAACCGTAAAATTATCTTTTTCGTTTTTATCGGCTTAATTTTAGTAGGCGGCACTATATTAACGGTAAAAGTAATCATGCAAAACAAAAAAAATAAAATTGTTACTAGTTTTTTCAAAGCAAACAAAGAATACGCTCAAAAAATAAAAAAAGGACAGTTTGACCTTAACTCTGTGGGAACAACTATGAAAAAACTTCGAGAAATTGCTGAAATGTCTTCATCCGTTGAAGAAAGTTTACTGGCAAGGTATTTTCTCGGTATATTGCACTACAATATCGGGCGTAATCAGAACAAAAATAATCATTTCATAAAAGCTAAAGATTACTGGGTCGCTGTTGCCGAACATAAGAATTTCGAATTTGCCCCACAGTGTTTATTAGCTACCGGCTCTGCATACGAAGAATTAAATAAACCGCAATTCTACAGACGGGCAATAGAATTTTATAACATCATTATTAAAAGGTATCCTTCAACCGTACATAGCTTTCGAGCAATGTATAAAAAAGCTTTATGCTACATAGAATTAAATAAAAATGACCTCGCTGTTTCAACTTTTAAACGTATACCTAAATATTTACCGGGGGATAAACAAGCGCAAAGGGAAAACCTTTATTATACAATGGCTCAATACTATATTTTAACTTTTAAGAATAACAAATAAGCATTAACAATGATTAAAATTTTAGACAAAAACGATTTTTTTAAATATTTATCTACGCGTGAAATATTAAACTTTGACCTTGAAGAGAGTGTTAAACAAATAATCGAAAACGTTAAACAAAAAGGCGATGAATACATTATATCCCTTGCAAAAAAATTCGACCGCGTAACTGATAAAAATTTTTCTCTAACAGTAACGGAAAAAGCAATTGATAACGCTTTTAATCAAATAAAACCGGAATTAATCCAAACGTTTAAGCAAGCAAGAGAAAACATTTACGAATATCATCTAAATCAAAAACAACTATCATGGCATTACCTTAGAAACGAGACTACTCTAGGCCAATTTGTCAAACCCCTTGAAAAAGTCGGTTTATACGTTCCAGGAGGACTCGGGTATTACCCTTCAAGCGTGTTAATGAATGCAATTCCGGCTGAAGTTGCAGGGGTTAAAGAAATATACCTGACAACTCCGCCTAAACCTGACGGAAGCGTTGACCCGAGCGTTTTAGTTTGCGCACGACTTTGCGGTGTAAATAAAATATTCAAAACCGGCGGCGCACAGGCTGTGGCCGCTTTTACTTTCGGAACAGAAAGTATTCCTAAGGTACAAAAAGTAACAGGACCCGGTAATATGTACGTTACTCTTGCTAAAAAAATATTGTTCGGGTTTATTGATATTGATTCAATAGCTGGTCCTTCCGAAGTAATGATACTCGCAGACAAATCATCAAACCTTGAATACATAGTTCATGATTTTTTTGCTCAAAGCGAACATTCCCAAGATGCACAAAGCATACTTTTATTGCCGGACAAACAAACTGCAGATGATTTCAACCGATTATTAGAAAAAAAACTCGAACAATCAGAACGTAAAGATATTTTAAAAAAATCCCTTAAAGATAACGGAATTATTGTACTTTATGATAATCTAGCTCAAGCGTTTGATTGCATAAACGAATACGCTCCCGAGCATTTGCAGATTATTCCTGAAATTGATTATGGCTTTGTTAGTAAAAATGTTAATAACGCAGGCGCAATTTTCCTCGGTGAATATACACCCGTTGCACTTGGAGATTATTTTGCGGGAACTAATCACACTTTGCCAACCGGTGGCACAGCTAAATTCTCAAGCCCCCTCGGAGTTTACGATTACGTTAAGTATATAAGCGTTGTTAAATATTCCAA
>CAYUYT010000060.1:11899-16995 GCA_964449345.1 uncultured Spirochaetia bacterium
CTTCTGTTGTCTCTGAATGCGGTTGTCAATTATCGGCATTTGCAAGGCATGAAAATTTTTTTGAACATGCCCGCTCTGTTGAAATCAGAAAATAATTACGGTTTACTATGGATTTTCAATTTTTAATTTATAAATTGTTCAAAAAATACGGTATAACAATCGAAAAAAATTGTATAAAAATTCAGCAATTACCCGATACACCGGCGCCGTTTGATGCTTTACTCTTTGCCGGCTTAATAAGCGCTTATAAAAAAGATTTGAATGATGATTTTATTGAATATATCATAGAACATAAAGATTTGTTTAAAAAGATTCATAACGATAATCTGGGGCGCGCACTGTCATTTATAGTTATGGGAGAGTTGCCTTCCAAAGCTTTTGAATTCTTGCGAAAAGCAAACCTACTTGAAACGTATTATAATTGGCTATATAAATGTTATGGTGTTGAGCAGAACGAATATCACGCTTTTGATGTTTATTATCATTTAATATATTCATGTGATGCCGCGGTTAAGGAGTTAAAAATTCGATTAGCTGCGCTTTTTCACGACTCAGGAAAAGTTAAAGCTAAGAGAAAAATTAAAAATGGTGAAGATGAAAAAGACGTTTTTTATAACCATGAAATAATCGGCGCAACAATAACGTATAAAACGTTAAAAAAACTCGGTTTTGATATAAATGTTTGCAAAACGGAAAGTAAACTTGTACGCAATCATATGTTTCATTATACAGACCAATGGAGTGATGGCGCAGTTAGAAGGTTTATAAAAAAACATAAGAACTATATGGAAGATTTATTTAAATTGCGCGACGCTGACCGCAGAGGCAACGGGAAACGCATAAATACACCGGCAAAAATAAAGGAATTCAAGCAAAAAATTAAAAAAGTTATCGAATACGATAAACGCCTTACGGTAAAAGACCTTAATATTAACGGCAACGATTTAATGAATACTCTTGATTTGCCTCCCTCCCCCGCAATCGGTAAAATTCTTAATCATTTATTAAAAATTATTGAGAATGAACCGGAACAAAATAACTATGATTTTTTAATAAAAGAAGCGAAAAAGTATTTGGAAGAAAATATATAATAATTTTTAAAAATAAACACCGAGTTCAAGGCCGCCGCCAAATTTATTTAAAGAATGACGGAAAATAACGAGTTCCTTATAAATATTATATAAAATATAAATTTCCCAAAAAAGACCGGAACTGCCATGCCCGGTGTGCTTATATCCAATGCCCATTTTTATTCCGGGAACAAAATCATTAGAATTATTGATTTCAATACTCTCAACAGTTCTTGCAAGGTTAAGCCGCAATAAAAAATAATGGAAACTTTTGTTTTTATAAGTTTTATAAATAACGCGTTTTTTATAACGTTGTTTTTCACGCTTTACTTTTTTCCCCGGTTCATTACCGTGTTCTGTAAATCCCGGTTCATCTTCATTCGGAAGACTTTGTTTTTCAGGTTGCCCGCCGAAATATCCACCGGTTTTATCCGGTATTTCATAATCATCATCTTCAAAATTATTTACAGGAATTTTTTCAACAATTTTAACTCTTTTAGTTGAATACTTTTCACTTAATTTCTTTACAAATTCCACAAACACCTCTGAAAAATACTCGCGCTGTGCATAATATTCTATACCAAAACTAAAAGCTTCAAAAAGGTTTTCATACCGGAAAACTACGCCAAACTCATCCATGTGGCTATAAATAATCGTTCCAATTACAACGCGTCCTGCTTTTTTAATGTAATTTTCAAAATTGAACGTTAATAAATTCTCGTTAATCGTTACTTTATTTGAATCAGTTGAAAAACCTACTACACTCTGAAAAGAAAATAGTTTTACGTCAAGTATATAAAGTCCGAATACAGGCATAACGCGGAAGTCTTTCTTTTCACCATAAGGTATATAAAGCGGGTCTCCGCTGTCATCGGTAGAAATTCCTTCAATATTTCTAGTGTCTTTTATAACGTTTCTTAATTTTTTAAATGAAAATATTAATGCAGTTTGAATCATCAATATTTTCCAAATGCGAATATCCGCACCCGCATAAATATCCGTAAGATATCCGTAATAAATTCGTGAAAACTTAGGATTGCCGTTATCGTCTCTTTCAGCAACGAGATTACCCGCTCCGTCATGCTTTGTTTCCAAAGAATTTCTATTTAATGAAAACATACCATAATAATTCGTTATAATATAAGCGGTTACCGTATTGCTAATTTTGACTTTTCCGTCAAGCTCTCCAAGTATAATAAAGACTTTATCCGGTCCCTCATTTGTATCCACCTCATAAGGCAGAAAAAATTTACCGTGTAAACTTATAAATAAATTCGGATAGATAGGAGCACTAATGCGTTTATACGCTTCTAACGTTCGCATACTACGCCTGCCCTCATTGAGTAAACCCAAACGAGTATAATCAGACGCAAATAGTTGTAAACTAACGCCTAATAATATTAATAAATATAGTATTCTTTTCACGTTTTTATAAATAATAGGATTTTATGGAAATTCCCATAAAATCCTAATTTCCCTGTTTTTAGATATATTTTAATTTTTTAGCTTGTTTTCTTAATTCTTCCCGGTGGTCAGGGTGAGCAATTTCAATAAGGTTTAGCGTTCTTCTTCGAACATCGCGACCGCGCATATAAGCAACGCCGTGTTCCGTAACCACCAAATCAGTATTGGCTCTATGTAAAGTTACGGCAGAACCTTCAGGTAAAGTTGGTACTATTGTGCTTATTTCACCTTTTTTAGCTGTTGAATAACACGCTATAATTGATTTGCCTTTGCCGCCTCTTGTAGCTTCTTTTGCGCCCATTGCAGTATCAAATTGTCCGCCCGTTCCAGAGTATTGCGTTGTTCCTAAGGATTCGCTGGCAACCTGTCCGGTTAAATCAACCATTAAACAAGTGTTTATGGAAACCATTTTATAATTTTTTGCGACCCAAGTTGGATCATTAACCCAAGAACCACGGTGAATTTCAACAGCAAGATTATCATGAATAAAATCATATAATTTCTGGCTACCTAATGCGAACGTACATACAAATTTATTTTTAAAATACGTTTTCTTTGCGTTAGTTATGGTCCCGTCTAAATACAAATCAACCATTGTGTCAACAAACATTTCCGTATGTACACCGAGATTTTTCTTTCCCTTTAATGCAAGCGCAGCAGCGTTAGGAATTCCGCCGATACCAAGTTGTATTGTTGATTCGTCTTCAACAACGTCTGCAATATTTTGTCCGATAAGCATGTCAGTTTCGCTAGGCTTAACTTCGGGCAATTTTGGAATATCAACGTGATTTTCATAAAAGAAATCAATTTCCCTAATGTTCACGTGCGTATCCCCTAAACAACGCGGTAAGTTTTCATTGACTTCCATTATAACTATATCAGCATTTTCTACCATTTCTTTTTCAAAAACTAGACTCGTTGACAATGAAACATGACCGGTGTGGTCAGGAGGGGTACAAGTTCCGACAAAAACATTAACTTTTCTCCAGTCTAAAACGTCTAAGGCGGCTCGGTGAAGATGGTTAGGTAAATAAGATACTGTGCTTAAATCTTTTTTTACCGCTGCCCTAGCTCCCGGTGAATGAAACCATGAAATTAAGCGGAAATGGCCTTCCATTTCAGGGTCCATAAAAAATTTATGGTCTTTCATGGGCAGACACATATAAACATCAACATTTTCTACATCATCTTTAATTGTGTGTAATTGAGATGCAAACCCTAAAGGTTCACTCGCTGTCATTGCAGTTACAACGCAATCATTTGATTTGACTTTTGATAATGCCTCTTCTAAAGTAATTAATTTACTTTTATATAACTCTCCAAAGGTTTTTTGCA
Organism: uncultured Spirochaetia bacterium; assembly: GCA_964449345.1. Taxonomy (GTDB): domain Bacteria; phylum Spirochaetota; class CALGPD01; order CALGPD01; family CALGPD01; genus CALGPD01. Next base: position 15,769 of record CAYUYT010000060.1, read on the forward strand.
TAATAAAAACTCCCTAATAAATCTTTTGCAATTTTCTTTTTTAAGTTTACACGTTCTATATTTATTTTCAAGTCATTTTTATTTTTCCCGGAAAAAAAATCGGTTTATAAAATTAACCAAAGTTATAATTTATATATATAAATTATGCAATTGAAAAATAACAACCTAGAATTTTCAATGCTGGTTTAACACAATTATGCTTTGATTCTTAGTAAAAATATTTTTCGTAAAAAACGCAAATCTGCCTTCCCTAACGGCATTTATCTTTATCATTTTTTCAAGATATATTCTATAGTTTAAAGCGAAATGGTATAATATTAAATTTTATTCTCATATTTATGCGAATTTTATAACTATTTTTACCTTAGAAAAATTTTCCTTTACGCTTTTTACTTGACATCTAATATCATATTCATAAATTTAAACTTTAATTTATTTAACGGAGTAAAAATATGCCATTTATTGAAAATATAACAGCGAGAGAAATATTAGATTCAAGGGGAAACCCGACAGTTGAAGTAGATATAATTACAACGTCAGGAGCTTCAGGAAGGGCTTGTGTTCCTTCAGGAGCATCAACCGGTGAACACGAAGCGGTCGAGTTGAGAGACAATGATAAATCCCGCTATCTAGGCAAAGGCGTTGAAAAAGCGGTTGAAAACGTAAAAACAATATTAGGAGAAAAGCTATTAGGCGCGGATGTTAGAAAACAAGCCGCAATCGATACTCTAATGCTGGAAATTGACGGTACACCAAACAAAGCTAATTTAGGTGCGAATGCCATGCTCGGTGTATCTATGGCGGTTTGCAAAGCTGCTAGTAATTACTGCGGTTTACCTTTATACAGATATATGGGAGGAATTACTTGCTCAATACTTCCCGTTCCCATGGCTAATATAATTAACGGCGGAGCGCATGCAGATAATAACGTGGATATACAGGAATTTATGGTTATGCCCGTTGGCGCGGATTCTTATAAAAATGCTATCAGAATGATTGCTGAAATTTTTCATAACCTTAAAAAAGTGATCAAAACCAAATCATATAATACTGCTGTAGGTGATGAAGGCGGTTTCGCGCCAAATTTAAAATCAAATGAAGAAGCAATCGAAGTTATTATGGAAGCAACTAAACAAGCCGGTTATAAACCTAAAAAAGATATTTACATCGCAATTGACGCGGCATCAAGCGAGTTTTATGATAAAGTAACGAAAAAATATATATTTA
>CAYUYT010000060.1:17005-17810 GCA_964449345.1 uncultured Spirochaetia bacterium
ATGGCTAATTACTGGTCAGACTTATGTTCAAAATACCCAATAATTTCAATTGAAGACGGTATGGATGAAAATGACTGGGACGGGTGGCAATTATTAACACAAAAACTTGGCAATAACGTTCAACTCGTTGGCGATGATTTATTCGTTACAAATACCGAACGCCTAGCTAAAGGTATTAAACTGGGAATCGGTAATTCAATATTAATAAAAGTGAACCAAATCGGTACTTTAACGGAAACGTTTAATGCCATAGACCTTGCTAAGATGTATAATTACACGCCGGTAATTTCTCATCGGTCAGGTGAAACCGAAGATTCGACAATTGCTGATATTGCCGTTGCAACGAATGCAGGACAGATAAAAACAGGGTCTGCTTCCAGAACGGATAGAGTGGCTAAATATAATCAATTATTAAGAATTGAAGAAGATTTAGGGTTAAATGCAATTTATCCCGGTATGCAGGCGTTTTTCAACATTATTAAATAATTAACAATGACAAAAAAAACGCTTTATTTACTATTAATAATTTTAATATTGCAATTTATAAATAATTCATATTCGAATGTAAATAATGTTGATGAATTTGCAAAAAAAATTTTTATAGCATTAAAAAATAAAAATTATAAAGAATATTTAAAATACCATATTGTAAAAGAAAATAATTTAAAAAAAATAATTAATAATTTAAAATCATATTTAAATGAAAAATACAACAAGCGTAAAATATATAAAGCAATAAAATCAATTTCAAATAATATCATTAAGCATCGTAAAAAGATACTAACCAAAGCAAAAACGGATTTTC
>CAYUYT010000061.1:0-17324 GCA_964449345.1 uncultured Spirochaetia bacterium
CACTAATCCTCCCTCTTTACTCAAAGAGGGAGATACAGCGGTGATTCTCTTCCTCGCCCTCTTTAGTAAAGGGGGCAGAAGCAGGAGAAAAACCGGAGGATTTAACGTTAATCATTCCGTTTGTTTCATTAATAAAAATAAATAACAAAGTTCTTGAAATAATTAACGCGTTTGTTTAATTTAATTTATACAAAGAGGTGATAAATGAGCATTCTTCAATTAAAAAATTTAGAGCTTGAACTTGGCGGTAAAAAGATACTCGATAATATCTCTATGGAGTTTTGGCAAGGCCACATTCACGCTATAGTGGGTGCTAACGGCGCCGGAAAATCAAGCTTGTCTTATACTATAATGGGGCTTTCGGGCTACAGAGATATTAAAGGTGATATTTTATTCAAAGGTAAATCAATAAAAAAACGAAAGGTAGACGAACGTGCCGGCATGGGTATTACTCTTGCGTGGCAGGAACCGGCGCGTTTTGAAGGATTAAAAGTAAAAGATTACATTAAAGTATCTGCAAAAGATAAATCCCATGCAAATATGGAAAACGCGTTAAACATGGTAGGATTAAAGCCGGATGATTATCTTAACCGCGCTGTTGATAAAACGCTTTCCGGCGGAGAAAGAAAACGCGTTGAACTGGCAAGCATAATTGTAATGGAGCCGGAAATTTTATTTTTAGACGAACCGGATTCAGGCATAGACGTTTCCGCTCTTGAAAAAATATTCGAAATGATAAAAATTTTAAAACAAAACGGTTCAACTGTTATACTCGTTACTCACAGTCCTACTGTTCTACATCAGGCAGACCACGCATTTTTAATGTGTCAGGGAAAAATTTTGGACAAAGGCACAACGGAAGCAATAAGCAAATATTTTGAGGGCAAATGCATGGTTTGTATGCGCGAACACGATGGCGAATGCGAAGAAATAAAAAAAGAGGAAATAAAATGAACGTAAAAGATGAAATTGCAAAAGAATTATACAAAACAACTGATGTTGATTACGAACACGTTCATTCTCCGAATACAGCGCGCTTAACCGTTAATGGTAACGAAGTCGTTGGCTCTCACCTTTTACCCGGCCTTGTAGCTGATGCTGAACAATTAGAAAAAGGCGTGAAAATAGACATTAAAGTAAAAAAAGGAACTGTATTTGAAAATCCGGTTCATTTATGTTTCGGTGTTCTTGAAACGGACGCGATACAGGAAATAAAAATGAATATTCACATAGAGGACAACGCAAAAATCGACGTTTTTGCCTACTGCACCTTTCCATTTGCCAAAGACGTTTTACATAAAATGGATGCAGATATTTACGTTGGAAAAAACGCCCACTATTCTTATTTCGAAAGGCATATACACGGTGTAAATGGCGGTGTAAAAGTTGTACCTAAGGCACGCGTTGTGCTTGATAAGGGTGCTAGGTTTAAAACTGAATTTGAGTTAATTAAAGGCGCGGTGGGCTTAATTGACATTGAATACCATACTGTTTGCAACGAAAACAGCGTAATGGAAATGGAAGCGAGGATAAGCGGCAGAAACCATGACGTTATTAAAATCCGCGAAATAGGCCATTTAAAAGGCAAAAATTCAATGGGTTTATTAACAACGAAAATCGCGGTACAGGATAACGCCACAGCGGATGTTTACAACGAATTAACGGCTTCTGCTGAAGATGCAAGGGGGCACGTTGATTGCCACGAAATTGTTCAGGGAAACGGTATTGCATCTGCAACGCCTATTGTAAAGGTTATGCATCCTAAGGCGCACGTTACACATGAAGCGGCAATAGGCAGTGTTGACTCCAAACAGCTCGAAACGCTAATGGCACGCGGGTTAAACGAAAACGAAGCCGTTGATTTAATCGTGCAGAGTTTATTAAGTAAATAGTTAATCAGATGGAAATTAAGTACGCTTTTGCTTATGACGGCAAAGGGCAAATAAAACATATAAAGTCTTTGCTGAAAGATAAATCTAACATCAATCAAACCTTTACGTGTATAAATTGTTCTGAAGAATTAATCCCCAAAATGGGTGAACAACGCAAATGGCATTTCTGTCATAAACCCGATGCAAAGTGTTCTTTAGAAAGTTATTTACATAAAGCCGCAAAACGCGTTTTCATTCAAGAATACAATGAATGTTTAAATATGGGAATACCGTTTTTTATTTCTCTTCAAAGGAAAATAATATGCAATGCTTGCGAAAATGAAGCTTTTCCATGTGTAACGGGAAAAAGAACGGAAAAACACGACTTAACAGAAGTTTTCAATTTAGCCAAGGAAGAAACACGTTATGAAGAGTTAATTCCCGATGTTTTACTTGAAAGTGATATAAATAAGGATATCGTTTTTATCGAGTTTGCAGTTACCCATAAATGCAGTGAAGATAAAATCAAATCCGGCAACAGAATTATTGAGATAACCATTAAAAATGAGAAAGATATCGAAAAGTTAAGAAACCGTATTTTAATCTGGGAAGATAAACGCGTTAATTTTATAAATTTCAATATTTCGCCGCTAGTTAGAAAATTAAAAAATAAAAAGAACTGCAATTTTAAAATAAAACATTCTCATAAAGCGCATAAAATTGAAGCCTTAATTGTTTACAAAACGCATAAATGTATCATAAGAGAATTCACTATTAACGAATTCAATTTATTTTTTAATAGCGAGATTAAGGATAAAATATTACATATTGAATTACTAGAACCGGAATTATACAAAAATCTTGAATTACAGGATAAATACGAAAAATCAATTACATCTCTAAAATCTAAGGGTAAAATTATTAAAAATTGTTTTAACTGTAAGTTCTGCGGAGGAAACAATAAAAGCGAGTTTAGAGGCGGTATTTATTGCTACCGTTTAAAAGGCGTTTTTCCACCCGGACAAGCAATAGAATGTTCTCATTTTTTTGTAGAAAAAAAAGGATAAAAATACATTTTTCCTGTGTTTAATATTTTATGAAAAATGATTATAATAACAATATGAGGTTAAGAGGAATAATAATATTATTAATATTTTTGATATCCATACAGGGATTTGGTAAAATAAAAATTCATAATAGATATATTTTTCAATTCCGCCCTGTTTTATATTTGCCGATTGAATTAACAAACCCGGACTCCTATACACTATTTGATAAATATAAAATTGATGAATTCGTTAGAATAACAAAACCCGTTAAAATTATTAAACTCAATTTAACACAAAACTTTTTCTTGAGAATCAGGCCTATACAAATAAACCCATTTGAACAAAAATTCGGTTTTCAGGATTTGCTAAATTTTAGAATATAATACCGACTTGCTTTAATTTATAACCTGAATCCGAATAAAATATAATCATTATGCTTTGATTCTTAGTAAAAATATTTTTCGTAAGGAACGCAGAGCTGCTTTCCCTACCCGCATTTATCTTTATCATTTTTTCAAGATAGATTCCATAGTTTAAAGGAAGGTGGTGTAAGAACATATTTACTTTTAATATTATTAAGATTAAACTTGTTTTTTATTAAAAATAATTATACATTTGTTTAACAAAAATTAGCACAGCAGGATTATTTATGAAAATTGAACGCGTTATTGTTGGACCTATGTATCAGGTTAATTGCTACGTTGTAGGAAACCATGAAAAAGTAATAGTGATTGACCCCGGCGATGAGCCGGAAAAAATTATCAACAAAATCGGCAATAGAAATGTCGAGTATATTTTAAATACACACTTACACGTTGACCATATAGGCGCTGTTGAAGAATTGCGTGAAAAATACCAAGCCCCTTTCGGAGTTTATAAAGAAGAAAAAGACGCAATTTCAGACCCTGTTAAAAACTTATCCGCTTACACAGGCGGCGCTATAACATTAAACAAAGCAGATATGTATTTTGAAGACGGTCAGGAAATTGATTTTCTAAATACCAAAATAAAAGTATTACACACACCCGGACACACAGCCGGCGGATGCTGTTATTTAATCGATAATCACCTTTTTACGGGGGATACTCTTTTCAATATGTCAATCGGGCGAACGGATTTCCCCGGCGGAAACTATAACCAGATAATTCAAAGCATTAAGAAAAAAATAATCCCTCTTGATGAAAAAATATCTATACACCCCGGACATATGCAAGAATCAACCATTGGTTTTGAAAAAAGCAACAACCCGTTCTTAAAATAACTGCAATTCAAAATAAAAATTGAATAGGTGAGGTGAAAAATTGTTATGAAAAAAGATTTTATATCAATTTTTTAAAATATACAAAAAGAAATACGTTCATTTATTTTCACTGAAAATTTCCCTAAAAATTTTTTCGCTAACACCCTTATTATTAAAAATTAAATTATAAGCATTTTCACTCATTACATTGATTTCATCAGGGTTTTCAATTGCATAAAGCATCTTCTCATAAAGACCGCTTCTTGGCGTTTGAATTATAGCATTGTTCCGTTTAAAAGAGAATAAAATATCTCTAAAATTTTGCATATGAAGGCCGCAAATACATGCTTTTTTACACAAGGCAGGTTCGATAATATTATGCCCGCCAACTCTTTTTGTAAAACTCCCACCCATAATAACGTAATCGCTAAACGGAAATACCCCCATAAGCTCTCCTATTGTATCGATAACGAAAACCTTTTCAGAACATTTTTCATCATCCGTTCTTAATTTATAGGACAAAGTGTATTTCTTACAAATACGCGTTATTTCCCCTGCCCTGTGAGTGTGGCGCGGGGCAATAACAAGGGAATAATCAGGATAATCATTCAATATTTTGGAAAAAGCAGATATAACGAGTTCCTCCTCGCCTCTATGTGTAGAAACAACGCAAATAAAAGGCTTGTCTGGCAAAAACTTTTCTATTTTGTATTTTTGTTCTTTAGGCGAAACGTCGAATTTCAAGCTACCCATTATTTTTATATTAGGACCATTATAAAAATTTCTAATCCTCTCTGCCTGATATTCAGATTGAACGTAAAATGTATTAACAAGGGAGAATATTTTTTGAAAAAAAGATTTTGCCAGTTTCATATTTCTGTATTCAATATCCCCTACCCTGGCACTGATAACGAATATGGGAATACCGCGCTTATTTAATTTATGCATCATTAGAGGCCAATATTCCATTTCAACGAGAATAAAAACATAAGGAGCAATTTTATTTACAAAGCGTTTTACTGCAAAATAATAATCAAGAGGATAGTAAAACAGGTTAACGCGGGAATACATTTTAGTTGCTTTAATGTACCCCGTTGGAGTGGTTGTTGATAAACAAACGCAATAACCATTATTTATAAGTAGTTTTATAATTTTTTCGCATGATGCAACCTCGCCGACACTAACAGCGTGAATCCATACACGTTTTTTATCTCCGCAGTTTAGTTTCGGCAATAAAAAACCAAGACGCTGTAAATGCGTTTTAAAATATTCGGGCTTGAAAATAGACTGGATTATAAAAAATAATATCATAAAAGGTAAAATCAAAAACGTGAATAAATTATAGAAAAAATACGTTAAAGTGTTCATTATCAAATTTGTGTTTCCGAAAAATATGGTGAATTAAATGCTTTGCCGGAAAAATATAATATTAATTCGTTTTCAGCAAAACTAAATATAGCCGTTAAGTTAATATATTGCAATAAAGTTAAAAAGTGAAATACGGTTACGAATTATAACATTTCAACGTTAAATTTTTTGCTGTAAACCTGCAATAATTCGGAATTCGCTATTCTGTCCATGTTTATTACTTCAACAATGTATTTCTGAAGATAGTCCCTGTTATCTTCATATAATTTTTTGGCAAAATTTACAATAGGGTTAGGCATAAGCGAACCGATTATTTCTTTTATATTTTCATTATGAATAAAAGGTTCAAAAAAGTTTTTCACTCTATTATAATATTTTTCATAATCAGGGTCGTTTATAATGGTAAAAAGCAAACTTAAAAGGTTAAACCCGTCAGTTTTCCATAAACGCCTTTTAATTAAAGCCAAATCAAGCTCTTGATAAAGGGTGCTTAAAAATTTATCAAAAGTCAATTCATCGAGTTCAAACATATTTTTAATGCATTCCCAATCCTGTTTGTACATTGCTGTTTTAAGCCGCGGCGGTAAATCTTTTTCAAGGTCCTCAATACGCAAGAAATCTTCAATATTAGCTACGTTTATTGCCAAAGTTCGCTTAAAAAACCAAAACTGAACAGTGTTTAAAGTTAAAACGCTGTCATAAATATCTTTTGAAATTTTAACAGTATAAAGGCGTTTCCTGTGATCATATTTGATTTTATCGTACTTAATTGAATTATTTATTTCACTAATTAAATACGGTTTTGCAACAATTTCATTATATAAAAAAGGCCATTCCTCGCGGATTATTAAAATTTTAGCAAGAAAATCCATATTATCCGTTATTGCGCCTTTTTTAATATTTCCGAAATATTCCTGCTTGCGTGCTATTATTTTCTCAGTATAAAGATTGTTTAAATACTGAATAATTTTTCTAGGGCTGTCTGAAAACTCCTGGGAAAAAAGATCGGCAATTTCATCGCTAAAATCAAAATTATATTTTTTTATTAATTCCCTGGTAAACTCATACAAATTTTGGGGAATAAATCTTTTAAGTTTAATCGTGGTATCAAAAAAACGACGGATATAACGTGAAGGGTCTTTTTGCTCTTCTTCAAGATGTCGTTTAATTATTTCATGGTCCATGGGCAAAACAAAAATACAATCAGGGTTACTTAAAAAACTTTTTACGGTAAAAAGTAACTCCCGCGATAAATCCTTTGGACAACGGTCCACATTATCTATAATTATAACGAGTTTTTTTACTCCCCTTTTTTTAGAGATTATCCTCTCAACAGTATTATTAAAACTGTTTTCAAATTCTTCAGTCGTAAAAGTCCTGAATGCTGTCCGTCTTGACGAAAAACTTCGCTCAAGTATAAAAATTATTAAAAAAATCAGCCCCGTATTACTAAAAATATTAAACGCAGTATGCATTTTTGCTAATCCGGGTAAAAGCGAAACTAATAGTACGCCAATAATAAACAAAGCTAATATAATAATAATTAAAGCGCGTTTAAACCGTTTTTCCTGCAATAATTTACTTTCAGTATGCTTTTTTAAATCCCCTTGCTTGTTTTCCGGGAGCTTAAATTTATCGCGTAACTCGGTAATAAAACTTCCCCTAAACGCGTCAGTTGAATATTTCCACGCATCGTAAATCATAACGCTTACTTTCCGGTCTTTTTTAAAGTGATTAGCAACGCTTTTGGCAATTGATGACTTGCCGGTACCAGGACCCCCGAACAAACCGATGTTTATTGGTTTTTGAATTGCTAAATTATTCTTTATAAGAGTAATCAAAGTTTCAACATAAACGTTTATACCTAGAATGTCATTGTCTCTAGTTAGTATAATTTCTTGATCAGGAATAAAACTCATAATAATAACACCGCAAAATTAAATTGATTTTTTTAACCAAAACACAATCTTCATAATTTAAATAAATAATAACATCGAATATTGAAAGATTATTTTTCCGTTCTTTATAATATAAAAACAACGAAAAAATAATCCAAAACATTTAGCAATTTAATTTATAAAATAAATTAAGAAAAAAGCCTCTATATGCAGTCATATTTAACCTTATAGTACATTAATATAAAAGCAACGCGTTTTCCCGTTATTTAAGCGGGAATAGTAAATCAGCTTAAACGTTGCATGTGGGTATACCAAAGAGAGTTTTTGAGGTGATACATTAGTATTCATATTTTTTAATTATGCCTAAACCAATTCCGGCTCATAATGAAGCAGTAATAAATCTTCTTTGTTTAAAGGCAACCTGCAAAACTATTTCCCCGTTAGAACCGCAAAATTCAATTTCATAATACACACCATGAAGAATTTCAACAATAGTACCGCCTAGGCCCCGGGTCAGTTTGTTTTCCGGCATATCTTTTAGCAGAGCAACGACATCAGTAATTTTTAATTCACGTTCCATTTATTCCTACAATGCGTGCTTAAAATCAATGGGAAGCAATTTTTTAAGGTTTACGTTTTTTGAAGCATTAATAATTTCTATACCTACAATTTTTTCATCCTTGCCAATATCCAAAACAATACTATCAGTAAGGCGTTCGTTTATTACATTCTGTTTTTCATCATCTAGCCGTAAATAAAGTAAATCCGTTTTATTATCATAGTGAATATTCATATTTTACTCCCATTTACCGTAAAAAACGAAAACCGTTACGGTAATAATTTTATTATCTTCTATTAAATATATTAATTCAACCCTTTTTTGTTCATAGTATTTTTTATTTCTTTGTTTTTTAAAATCAAAAATTTTATACTTACCCAATTTACCGTATTTAACGGGTATATCTTGCCCCGTTTTTAATACTTGTAATATTTCCTCACGGTTAGTGCCTCTCTCTTGTGCGCGTAAAAGTGTATGCGGATCAATTTGAATATTCAACTATAATTCCTTCTTATTAAAAACAAAGCGTTTTCTGCATTAGGGGTTTCATTTTTATTCTCTGTTAATAGGATTTTCTATGTCAAGTTCCCATTTCAACGCATTATTAATAACGTATTCTTGAATGCGTAATAATTGTTTTTCGTTGCGCACTATGCTGTCATAATAAAACTTTTGCCATTGAAAATAAGGCAGTGATTTATTTTTATTTATAATACGCGTTACAGATGATTTATATTGCTGAATAATTTTAGGTAATAACATTTTCGTTCTATCATTAAGAAAACACAATTCATTATCAGGTAAAAAACTCCCTGCATTGTTCTCATTGATAATCACAATCCCGTGAATATGATTAGGCATAACAATAAATTCATCCAATTCGATATTATTAAAATGTTTTGGAATTTCAAACCAGCAATCATGCGCAATTTTACCGATTTCAGATAATATCATTTTATTATTTTTAATTTTACCAAAATATTGTATCTTATTTTTAGTGCATATGGTAACGAAGTAATAACCAGGTTTTGAATAATTATAATTTTTTAACCGGTTGGGTTTACGGTTTCTTAAATTTTTATCTAACATTGTAATATGCCTTATTGTTTGTTTTTTGTAGGGAACGCATACATGCGTTCCCCCGAATCTTATCTAATTATGCACTTCATTAAAACGCACATTTTATCTAATTATGCGTTAATCATTGGAACGCACATGTGCGTTCCCTACTGCCATAATTTTTAAAATTCCTTTAAACCCTCAATCTCCTTCATTATCCTGTGCGTTTCATTTAAAACGAAAATTATTTTTTGATAATGAATTATATCCTCATAACTTAACGCTTTCCCCTTTCTGTCTTTAAGCCATTTTTGCGCGGGTTGATAACCCCCTATGTAAAACTCCCATGAAACCTCGGGAACACCCTCGAAATACTGTTCTTTATTAATATAAACGCGTTTTTCGTGTTCATCATACTTTGGTTTATCCACAACGCTATTTCCGTCAACCGGATATTTAGTAAAAATATCGCTAATAGAAACGCTCTCCATTAAATGCAGGTTTCTTAATTCTTTTCCTTTCTCAACTAACTGCCAAAACATATCCGCGCTATCCGGCAAAGGCACACGGGGTTTTCGCCTTAGTTGTTCTATGAAAAGGTTTTAAGCGTGAACAAAAATTATTAACAACCATTAGTATAATTTCATTTATATTTAATAAAACGTAAATATACATTTTATACATCTTTTATATGGAAACAAACGCAATTTTAACGCGGAAAAGAATTTGTACTTGAATTTATCCGCGTAAAATGCTAATTTTTTCTGACATTTATATAATTTTATCATAGAGAGTTAAACATGAAAATATTAATGACGGGAAACGAAGCAATCGCAAGAGGAGCTTATCAATCAGGGGTGACTTTTGCCACGGCATACCCGGGTACTCCATCAACTGAAATACTAGAAAACGTTGTATTATACAAGGAAATAAACAGCCAATGGAGCGTTAACGAAAAAGTTGCCCTTGAAGTCGGAATCGGCGCAAGCTTTACCGGTGCTAGAACATTAGTTGCTATGAAACACGTCGGCGTGAACGTTGCCGCTGACCCTTTGATGACCCTAACGTATACCGGTGTTAAAGGCGGTCTTGTCCTAGCCGTAGCAGATGACCCTGCAATGCACTCATCGCAAAACGAACAGGATTCACGGCACTATGCACGTTTCGGGAAATTTGTCTGCGTTGAACCCTCGGATTCGCAGGAATGCATTGATTTCATGAAAGAGGCGTATAAAATCAGCGAAAAATTCGATACCCCGGTTTTATTAAGATCAACAACGCGTATTTCTCACAGCGAGACCTTAGTTGAGCTTAAAGAAAGAAAAGCAGAAGAAAAAGAGTTAACGTTTGAAACCAACGCGAAAAAATACGTAATGATACCGGCTTACGGCAGGTTACGCCATGAAGTTATCGAACAACGCCTCCTTGATTTAAAAGAATACGCAGAAACTACGAAACTCAATAAAATGGAAATTAACGATGATAAAATCGGCATAATAACATCGGGTATCAGTTATCAGTATTGTAAAGAAGTTTATCCCGATGCATCGTATTTAAAACTCGGTATGGCTTGGCCACTACCCGAAAAGAAAATTAGAGAGTTTGCTAAAAAAGTAAAAAAAGTTTACGTGATTGAAGAACTGGATAGATTCTATGAAAAAGAAATAAAACTAATGGGTGTTAAGGTTAAATCCAAACCGGATAAATTTGTGACAAACGAACTTAACCCTGAAAAAGTATATGAAATAGTAAGCGGAAAACAAAAAAAAACGAAAAACCCCGAAGAAGTTCCACCGAGGCCGCCGGTATTATGCCCGGGATGCGGACACAGGTTCGTTTTTACTGCGCTTAATAAACTAAAATGCATTGTATCAGGTGACATAGGCTGTTATACATTAGGAACGCTGCCGCCGCTAAACGCAATGCATACAACGGTTTGTATGGGTGCATCCGTGGGTATGATGGAAGGTATATTATCAACCGTAAAGCCGGAACAAAAAAATAAAGTCGTTTCTGTTATCGGTGATTCTACATTCATTCACTCAGGAATAACGGGTTTAGTCAACGTTATGTATAACCTTGACCGGGGTGTTATAATTATACTCGATAATGCGACAACGGCAATGACAGGGCATCAAGACCACCCAGCTTCGGGTAAAAAATTATCAGGTGAACCCGCTCGTAAAGTTGATTTTATAAAACTTGCGCAAGCGTGCGGAGTAGAGCATACGGTAAGCGTTCCTGCATGGGATTACGATAAAGTGTATTCCACAATTGAGGAAGCTATGAATAAAGACACGTTGTCTTTGCTCGTAATGCATCAGGAATGTATCTTGCTTGATAAAAATAAATATAAAGAAAAATATCAGGTTATAGAAGATAAATGTACATTATGCGGGAATTGTTTAAAAGTGGGTTGCCCGGCTGTTTTAAGCGAAAATAACGGTAAAAAAATAAGCAAAGTTTGGATTGATGAAAATCTTTGCGTTGGCTGCGGATTGTGTGCTAAAATGTGCAAGTTCGAAGCTATATTAAAAAAATAAGTTTGCTTGAAGGTGAATTATGGGAAAAAATAAAAAAAACAAAACTATAAATATTTTACTTTGCGGAGTTGGCGGACAGGGAGTTATCCTTGCAAGCACTATAATCAGCCACGCAGGATTAAAAAAAGGATATGACGTTAAAAAAAGCGAAGTACACGGAATGTCTCAAAGAGGCGGCGCTGTTGTCAGCCATATCCGAATTGGAAAAAAAGTTTACTCGCCATTAATACCAACAGGGGAAGCAAATTATCTTGTATCTTTAAACCCAATGGAAACGAAAAGAAATAAACACTTTCTTATAGACAGCGGTAAAATTATCCAATGCCCTGAACAGGTAATGGAAAAACTCGATAATATCAGAAGCCAGAACGTTGCTTTAATTGGAATTTTATCAAATTTTCTTGACATAGACGAAAAAACGTGGAAAGATGTCATGAAAGAAAAGATAAAGCCGGAACTCGTTGAAACGAATTACCGTGCATTTGAACTTGGAAAGGAATTCGGGGGTGGAGAATGATTTTCAATCCGGAGATTGAAACAACTACACAGGATAAATTAAAAGAAATTCAAAGCGAATATCTTGAAAAACTCGTTAAACGCGTTTATGAAAACGTAAACTTCTATAAAAAGAAATTCGATAAATTCGGCATTAAGCCGTCAGATATAAAAAGCATTGACGATATTTCAAAGTTGCCGTTTACTGAAAAAAATGATTTAAGGGAAAACTATCCTTTTAAAATGTTTGCAAAACCTCTAAACGAAGTACTGGAAATTCACGCTTCAAGCGGAACAACGGGCAACCCTACAGTAGTGGGCTATACTGAAAACGACATAAAACTCTGGGGTACTGTAATGGCGCGCACAATTGCAACGGCAGGAGGCAACCCGGGTGATGTAATTCAAAACGCTTACGGATACGGGCTTTTCACCGGTGGTCTAGGCGTTCATTACGGCGCACTTGAATTAAAATGCAGCATTGTGCCTACATCATCGGGGGTAACGAAAAGGCAAATTAAACTGCTCGGTGATTTCGGCGCAAGAATTTTAACGTGTACACCGTCTTATGCTTTATACATGGCTGAAATTGCTGCGGAAATGGGAGTTAACGTAAAAAAACTGCCCCTTGAAATAGGAATTTTAGGCGCTGAACCGTGGACAGCGGATTTAAGAAAAGAAATTGAAAAAGTCTGGGGAATCGATGCAATGGATATTTATGGTTTGTCAGAGATAATCGGGCCGGGCGTTGCACAAGAATGCAAAGCAAAAGACGGTCTGCATATTTTTGCAGACGTTTTCTATCCTGAAATTATAAACCCTGACACATTAGAGCCTGTTAAAGAGGGGGAAGACGGTGAACTCGTTATAACGACATTAACTAAAGAAGCCTTGCCTTTAATCCGTTACAGGACTAAAGATATAACATCCATAAACTACGAAAAATGCAAAGTTTGCGGGCGTACATTACCGAGAATCAGCAAACTAAAAGGCAGAACGGATGATATGTTAATAATTCGCGGTGTAAACGTTTATCCTTCGCAGATAGAAGAAATTCTACTAAGAATCGAAGAAACCGAGCCCCATTATCAACTCGTTGTAGAAAAATCTGGCTCACTTGACCAGTTAGAGGTACAGGTTGAAATAAACGATAAAGTATTTTCCGATGAAATAAAGAAACTTGAAATTTTAGAACAAAAAATAACCAAAGAAATCGAAAGCAACATCGGGTTATTAGCTAAAGTTAAACTCGTTGAACCGAAATCAATCGAACGAAGTATGGGTAAAGCCGTGCGTGTAATCGATAAAAGAAAAAGTTAACCGGGGGAAGCATGAAAGTTAAACAAATATCAGTATTTATAGAAAATAAAATCGGGCGTTTGGCTGAAGTAACCAAAGTTCTATCCGATAATTCTGTTAACATTCGGGCATTATCCCTTGCAGACACAAAAGATTTTGGCATTTTGCGTTTAATTGTAAATGAACCGGAAAAAGCGCAAAGCGTATTAAAAGAACAGGGTTATACAGCGCGGGAGACAATAGTTCTCGTTGCTGAAGTGCCGGACAGACCCGGTGGATTATACGAAGTATTAAATACATTTGAAGATAATAACATAAACGTTGAGTATATGTATGCTTTTGCCGGCAAACGCGAAAAATCTGCAATAATGATTTTCCGTTTCGATGATGTTGAAAAAGCACTAAAAACCATTAAAAAAACGGATTTAAAAATATTGACTCACGAAGAATTGGTAAAACTTGTTTAAGGAATAATTATGCTTGTTAAACAAATTTCAGTTTTTATTCAGGACGAAGAAGGCAGGTTGGCAGAAATCTGCGAACTTTTAGGTGAAGCGGGAATAAATATTAAAGGTTTCACGGTATCGGACACAGCCGAAGGATACGGACTTTTCCGCCTTTTAACTGATGACTATGAAAAGGCATCGGATTTGCTAGTGAATAGAGGTTTTACTGTTAGCCAGAACGAAATAATTACGGCAAAAATACCTAATGTGCCGGGCGGTCTGGCTAATGTTTTAAAAATCTTTTCAAAAAAATCCTTGAATATAGAATATATGTACGCTACCGCAGGAACTTTAATTGCATTTAAAATTAACAATAACGAAAAAGCTATCAAAGCTTTAAAGGAAGCGGGAATAGAAATAATTTCAAGAAGTGATTTTATATCAATGTAAATTAAAATAGGTTTTAACTTTTCTGTTAATAAAAAATCTTAAAGATTGGGGGTAACAATTATGTTACTAGCTTTTATGGGTATTAAAGACCCTAGTATTTGGATGGCATATTTGCTATGTATCCTCTCAACCATCGCTTGCGTTGTTTACGGCGTTATGTATTGGAACAAAGGCGCCGCCGATACAACGGAAGAAGATAAAAAATGGGCTCTTGAAGAAGAAGAAATCGAAAAAGAGTTCGAGTAAGGGGGGATAGAGTGAATATAACATTATTATCGATAATTGTCGTTGTTTATTTATTGGCAATCTCTTATCTTGCATGGCGGGGTTACAAAGCAACGCAAACAGCAGCGGATTATCTCGTTGCCGGGCGTGGCATACACCCCTACATAATGGCGCTATCTTACGGCGCTACTTTTATTTCTACATCTGCAATCGTAGGTTTTGGCGGTGTTGCAGGACTTTTCGGGCTAAGTTTACTATGGTTAACGTTCTTAAATATAGGAGTAGGTATTTTCATTGCTTTTGTTTTCTTCGGTAAACGTACAAGGGCAATGAGCCATCATTTGGGTGCGCATACTTTCCCTGAATTCTTAGGCAAACGCTATAAATCAAAATTTATTCAGGTGTTTTCCGGTGTTGTAATATTATTCATGGTTATTTACGCATCAGCAGTATTAATCGGTGCAGGCCGTCATTTAGAAGGCATTACGGGTATATCTTTTAAAATAGCGTTATTTGTCTTCGTTTTGATAATAACGGGATACGTTATTGCCGGCGGTTTAAAAGGCGTTATGTATACGGACGCGCTTCAGGGTTCTATCATGTTTATAGGTATGCTCCTATTGTTAATTTTTTCCCTTATCCATTTCGGCGGCTTTACCAAAGCTCATAAAGAAATGAGAAAAAATTACCAAACAGTATTAACGGCACAGCATTTGAAGAAACACGTTAAACGCCTTGCTAGAAACCCTGCTGACCACATTGTAATGAGCGAAGAAATGACAGAGGAATATGCAAACAAATGCCTTGCTGTTTTAAAAAACAAAAATATTAAAGGCATTGGCGGAAAAATGAAAGCCATTTCCAAAGTACGCTGTGATAAACAACCTATGGGATTCCGAGAAGGCGATTATAAAGTCATTTTCAAAAAAACTGCTCCCTATTACTTACAGTTTATGATATTAAACGGTGTAAAAAAAGGCGGGCATAGGGGCTGGACAGAAATGCCTAAATCCGGAACTCCTATCTGGTGGTTAATTATAAGTACGATTGTACTCGGCGTAGGTATTGGAGTTTTAGCACAACCGCAATTAAGCGTAAGGTTTATGACCGTAAAATCAAACAGGGAATTAAACAGAAGCGTTTTAATCGGCGGCATATTTATTCTCGTTATGACGGGAATAGCTTTTGTTGTAGGTTCATTATCAAACGCATACTTTTTCGACAAACAAAGCGGACTATCAGCAATAGGCGCGGCAGGGGGTAATGTTGACAAAATAATCCCTGTATTTCTAAAAAACTCAATGCCTAACTGGTTTAACTATATTTTTATGCTCACGCTTTTATCCGCGGCAATGTCAACACTTTCAAGCCAGTTTCACACAATGGGAACGGCAATTTCAAGAGACATTGCAGAAGCAACGGGTTTAATAAAACAAGGTGAAAAAGGAAGTAAAAAATCAATAATTGCAGCGAAAACCGGTGTAGGTATAATGATTATCGTAACGGTTATACTTGGTTTTACTTTGCCTAAAGGCGTAATTGCAGCGGCAACGGCTATCTTTTTCGGTTTATGCGCATCCGCATTTTTACCGACTTTAATCGGCGCACTATACTGGAAAAAAGCAACACGTACAGGATCGATTGCCAGCATTATAACGGGTTTTGCAATAAGCTTGTTTTGGCTTTTATTATGTCATGCAAATACGTTGAAAAAACTTGGTTATAAATCAATTTTCGGCAATAGCACATGGGCACACGTTGACCCTTTAATGATTGCTTTGCCAATTAGTTTAATTGTATTCGTGGTTGTTAGTTTACTAACCAAACCAGTTGATAAAGAACACGTTGATAAGTGTTTTAATTTATAAACATTAATTTTACACTGCCCGGAGTTAATTTTTCTCCGGGCAAACAATAAATAATATTGGATATAGGAGAACGTTTTGAATATCACATTGCTTTCAATTATCGTATTGGTTTACATTTTAAGCATATCATACCTTGCATGGAGAGGTTACAAAACAACGCAAACCGCAGCGGATTATATGATTGCGGGAAGAGGAATTCATCCTTATATAATGGCAATTTCCTACGGAGCAACGTTTATATCCACCTCTGCAATAATCGGTTTCGGTGGAACGGCGGGAATGTTCGGCTTGAGTTTATTATGGCTCGTTTTTCTTAATATTTTTCTTGGAATCGGGGTTGCTTTTGTTGTTTTCGGTAAAAAAATCCGTGCAATGAGCCATTATCTCGGTGCGCATACTTTCCCAGAGTTTTTAGGCAGGCGATACCAATCTAAGTTTATTCAAATATTTTCAGGCGGTATTATTTTATCAATGGTATTATATGCAGCCGTTGTTTTAATCGGTGCCGGTCGTTATTTACAAACCACGTTTGATATTCCATTCGGCATGGCATTGTTAATATTCGCACTAATTATTACCGCTTATGTAATCGCGGGCGGGCTTAAAGGCGTTATGTATACAGATGCCTTACAGGGCTCTATAATGTTTATAGGAATGATATTATTATTAATTTTTACTTTTACAAAAACAGGCGGTTTTGTAGATTCCCATAAAAAGCTTGACACAATCTATAATAAAGTGTCAACGGAAAAACACATGAAAACGAAAACCGTTAAAAAAGCTTTTGAACTTAACTACAAAATTGATGAAGATAAAGCGGTTATACTTATAAATGACTTTAAAAAAATTATGAAAACGGAAAAACAAGCGCAAAAAAATTATAAAGACAAAGAAAAAGTCAGAGACAGCGTTGTATCCGCATTAAAAACCATAAAGCACAAAAAACTCGAAATA
>CAYUYT010000062.1:0-12983 GCA_964449345.1 uncultured Spirochaetia bacterium
AACGCCGGAAAACAAATCTCCCTTATTATTTGCGACATAAATATGCCTGTAATGAACGGAATGGAATTTTTAAAAGAATTCAAATCAAAAGAAGAAAATAAATTCGTACCTGTTTTAATGCTAACAACGGAAAGTCAGGTGGGCATGATGCAAGAAGCTAAAAAAACCGGCGCAACCGGATGGATAGTAAAACCCTTTCAGCCTGACCAGCTTTTAAACTTCCTAAAAAAATTCGCAAGGTAAATTTATTAACTGTACCCTCATAAAATACCCT
The DNA here is from genome assembly GCA_964449345.1 of uncultured Spirochaetia bacterium. Lineage (GTDB taxonomy): Bacteria > Spirochaetota > CALGPD01 > CALGPD01 > CALGPD01 > CALGPD01. The sequence goes on from CAYUYT010000062.1 coordinate 275, forward strand.
TCTTAATAAACTTCATACGGGGTTTAAAAGTATTAGTAAATGTTTTTGCAGGTATAATTTGCCCAAAACAATTACAAAAAATTCCAAAATTAGCTTTTTTAAGTTTTCTCACCGCTTAAAACCGAATTTTAAGTTTTTATTTATTTTCTTTTTGCTCACAGATAAATAAGATTGACACAAGATATAAACCACCGCCCTCTTTATTTAAAAAGGGCATGAGAAGAAAGCTATTTGCGGTAAAAGCTGGGGGATTTCTTATCTTACGAGTCTTCTCTTTTCCGTGGTTCAAATAAAATCAAACTTACACCCTTAACAGCGCATTCTTGCTTTATGCCCCCTGAGTTTTTAGAAGTTCCTATAATATTAGCTATAATTGAAAATGATGAATTATTTTAAATCTAAAAATACTTTTTTGTTAAAATACATAAATGTGCCGATAATAATAAAGATATGGCATCAACAGATTTTCAGGAAGCATTATTTTCTACGTTTATTTCTGAGCTTGAAGAATATACTAACGAGCTTGACAATGATATTATTGAATTGGAATCCAATCCCGGAGACCAAGAACTAGTAAATAAAATTTTCCGGGCATACCATTCAATCAAAAGCTCGGCCGGAATTGTTGGTTTTAAGGATATAAGTAACTTTACACATATCGTTGAAACCTTAATGGAGAGAATTCGCCAAAAAGAAATACAAATAAATAATGAAATAACAAACGGACTTTTAGATTCTAACGATGTACTAAGAAATTTTCTCGATGTAATTCAAACAAGGTCTGCAAAAGATGAAGAAGAGATAATCTCTGCTGAACTAAAAGGGAAAATAGACAAAGTTGAAAATATTTTTAATAAATACGTAGAGGGCGGAGAACACAAAGACCCCGGCAACAGCAAAGTAGAAAAAAATACGCAAAGTAACACGGATAATAAGCTTAATTTCTATGATATATTTTTTAAGCCTAATAAAGATTTTTTCGAGACCGGAAACGAACCTCTATTATATATTAAAGACTTAACAGAACACGGCCAAATATTAAATTCCGTTCTCAATCCTGACGATTTACCAAGTTTTGACCAACTCGATGCGTATAAATGTTATTTAAGCTGGAATTTAATCTTTGTTTCAGAAATGAACCAAGAAGATATTAAAAACCTTTTTATGTTTATAATAGATGATAACCATATACTTATAGAAAGTATTGATTTAAGTATGACGGGTAAAAGCGATGAAGAACTAATTGAATCAATAAAGCAAAGCGTAAGTATAAACAGGAAAGCTAAATTAACGGACATTCAAAAAGATATTGCCCCATCTCAAAACAAAGAACAAGGCGATATTAACTTAGACGATATTGACGTACAAGACGAAGCGGAAACGGACAATAAACCTGCTAAAAAGGATGCAGGCGGAAAAGCAAAAAAAGTTGAAAAAATTGATTATGTGAAAGTTGATATAAAAAAACTTGACGAGTTGTTAAACTTAATAGGAGAACTCGTTATTAATTATTCTCAGGTACAGACTTTAATTATTAAAGAAAGCAAAGGGGAAATAAGCCAAAATATCATAAATACTATGGATACTTTTCATAACCTTACCAAAGAGATTCAAGAAAAAGTAATGAAAGTAAGGATGTTGCCCGTTGGACCTATGTTCAATCAATTTTATAGGTTTGTGCGCGATATTGCGCAAAAAGTAGGGAAAAAGGTAAAATTAACACTACACGGTACTGATACCGAGCTTGATAAAACGGTTATTGAACGCATAACTGACCCCTTGCGCCATATAGTAAGAAACGCCATTGACCACGGTCTTGAGTCCATTGAACAAAGGAAAGAAATCGGGAAGCAGGAAGAAGGAAATATTAAATTATCCGCTTTTCACAGAGAAGGAAACGTAGTAATTGAGATTCAAGATGACGGAAAGGGAATGGACCCTAAAAAGATATTTGAAAAGGCAGTTGAAAAAGGCCTTGTAACAGAAGAAGAAAGTGAAGAATTAACAGATAGCCAAAAGATTAATTTTATTTTTTCTCCGGGATTTTCTACTGCTGAACAGGTAACGGATTTATCAGGACGCGGGGTAGGAATGGATGTAGTTAAAAATAATATTGAGCAATTGCGCGGTTCTGTTCATTTGAAAACCGAACTAGGCAAAGGAACCACGATTCAGATAATTCTGCCCCTCACACTATCAATAATAGAAGGTATGTTAATCGGTATCGGAAACTTAACATTTGTAATAAATATCATGAGCGTTATTGAAATAATTAAACCGGAAGAAAAACACATTAACCCGGTTGAGGGAAAAGCGGAAGTTGTAAATGTTCGAGGTGAATTTTTGCCACTTGTTAGGTTACATAAAGAATTCAGAATTGAAAATTCGTTAAAAAATATTGAAGAAGCAATTGTTGTCATAGTTGAAGCAGAAGGAAGAAAATTTTGCCTCATGGCTGATGAACTAATCGGGCAGCAGCAGGTCGTTATTAAAAGTTTGGATGAAATTTTAGATAAAGCTTTCGGAATAACGGGAACAACTATCTTAGGTGACGGTAAAATTGCTTTTATACTTGACATTCCTTCATTAATAGGGCATTTATTAACAAGGGTGGTTGTGGAGTAAACTATGGAAGAAGATGTATTATTACAACAAATAAATTACGCCTCAATGGGTAACCAACTCATTACTTTTACTATTGAAGAAGAACTTTATGGCGTGGATATATTAAAAATTCAGGAATTAATCGGTTTTAACGAAGTAACGCAGGTGCCTAACCTACCCGAATATATTCTCGGTGTAATTAATTTAAGAGGCAACATAATTCCTGTAATTGATTTACGCATTAAATTTAAAATGCCGCCTAAGGAATATGATAAATTTAACGTAATCATCGTACTAAACGTTGAAAACCGTTATATCGGGCTAATTGTTGATTCGGTTCATGACGTTGTTTCTCTATCGGATGAAAAAGTTGTAGATGCACCGAGTTTTACAACGCAAATAGACACAACGTTTATAAAAAATATTAGTCAAATTGATGACAAACTTGTTGTTATTTTAGACACTGATAAAATTTTGTCAATAGATAAAATTGATGAAATAGTAAGTTAATATATAATCGGGAAATAATATGAGCGAAAACAGAAGAAAGCGTTATAGGTATAATTTTGATAACTTAACAGATGATAAACTTCAAATTTACATAATTGTAAATGATGAAAACATAAAAATTAAACCTGATAATTTAAGTACTGCCGGAATTAACTTTAAATTAAATGATGAACAAGGTAAATATATATCTAAAAATAGTTCTATTAGGTTTAAATTCATTTTAAATAATGGAGAAGAAATATCGGCACTCGGTAAACTTGTATGGAAAACGAAAATAGGAAGCTCAGGTGATGATTATTATTCAATAGGGTTTCATCTTTTTATTGCCGAAGAAGAAAACCAAAAAGCATTGGAAGATTTTTTATCTAATTTAAATTAAAATAGGAAAAAAATTAACATTATTTAGGAATACAATTAGATATGAGTGAAGAAAAACAAATAACAGAACTTGAACAAGACGATATAGAATTTGTAAAAGAAATGAAATGGCAGCTTAAAAGGGCAAAAATTATTCAAAAAAGCATATTGCCCGACCATTTACCCGACTGGAATTGTATAAATTTTGCAGCGCGGTATATTGCCCTAGATGAGATAGGCGGAGATTATTATGATTTATTCCCAATAAAAGGCGATAAAATAGGTTTGTTAATCGCAGATGTTTCAGGGCATGGTATTCCTGCGGCTTTAGTTACAACAATGGCAAAAGTTAGTTTCGGTTATTTTGCACGTTATTATGATAAACCGGATGAAATACTAGATAAAGTAAATCAAGAATTAATAAAATACCTTCCAAAATTCGGAGCTTATCTTACTGCTTTTCTTCTCGTTATTGATAAAGATTTAAACATAGAATACACAAATGCAGGGCATCAGCATGCTATACGTTATATTAACGAAACAAACGCTTTTGAGTATTTGGATTCGGAAGGACTTTTTATCGGAGCGTTTGAAAGCGCAGGTGAAAGCTATGAAGTAAAGCAAACCAAACTTGAAGCAGGCGACAGAATTATTTTATATACTGACGGAATAGTAGAAGCAAAAAATAAACAAAGTGAAGAATACGGTTACGAACGTTTTGAAGATATCGTAACCTTTTCCTCTGCACTTACAAACGATAAATTAGCCGAACTCGTTGTGGATGATATAGTGCGTTTTTCAGAAGGCGAACCCATGAAAGACGACGTATCCATTTTAATTCTTGAAGTGGAACTTAAATTTAAAAAATATAAAGAAAATTTTGAAAAATTTATTGAAGCTGAAAAAAATAATGATACAGGTACATTGCTTGAACTTGCTGAAGAAATAATGATAATGAATCCGGATAATTTATACGTTAAGTTTATACTTTCAAAATATTTTTATAATAAAAAAAATTATGCCAAAACCAAAGAATTGCTGCTTGATTATGTAAAGAGAAACGAAGAAAATTATCTCGTTTATTATATGCTTGGCAATATACACTATATGGACGATAATTATCACGCAGCTATTAACGCTTATCATAAATGCCACGAAATAAAGCCGGATTTTGCTTATGTTTATAATAATATTGCAGCAGCTTACATTAAGATTGGAGAAAAGGATAAAGCCATAAATATGTTAAATAAAGCTAAAAAGTACGCGCCGGATAACGAAAAAATAGCAAATAACGTAACCAAAATTAAAACCATATCTAGTTTATAAGAACTAATTATTTATTTTTTTTGCAATTGTATCAGCCATATTTTCTATATCAATTTCAACAGCAATACCGCCTAATTTAACTGCCTCTCCAGGCATTCCGTAAACAATACATGATTCTTTTGACTGAGCGATAGTAAAAGCGCCGGCATCTTTCATTTTACGAATACCTTTTGCTCCGTCCTTACCCATTCCCGTTAAAATAATTCCGATAGCTTTAGGACCAGCTATTTCCGCAGCGCTCTCGAACAAAATGTCGGCAGACGGACGATGGTTATTGACTCTTTCGCCGTTTATGTATTTTAAATAATACCCCTTACTATTCTCTGCAATAGCTAAATGGGATTTTCCACCGGAAACGTATACCTTATTTTTTTCGAGCGTTTCGTTATCTTCAGCAATTTTTACAGTAAAGCCAAAATAATTATTAAGGCGCTTGGTAAAAGGTAAAATAAACTTATCAGGCATATGCTGAACAACTACAATTGGCGGTATTTCATCAGGCATATGTTTAAGTAAAGCAGTAATTGCCTCAACACCGCCGGTCGAAGCCCCGATTGTTATAATTTTAGAAGTGCGGGAACTAAAACTTACTTTCTTGCCAACAAATGATTTTAATGTTTTCTTTCGCTTAGTAAATTTTTCTCTTGCGCTAAAAGCAACTTTAACCTTTTCAAGGATTTCATCGCGCAATTCAGGAAAAGTCGAGTTAATATCAGATTTTGGTTTTGAAACGAAATCGATTGCTCCAAGTTGTAAAGCACGCACAGTAGTAGCCGAGCCCTTGTCTGTTAATGAAGATATTACTATAACAGGCATAGGGTTCGATTTCATTAAATTTTCCAAAAATACAAGCCCATTAACTTTTGGCATCTCAATATCAAGAGTAATAACATCGGGTTTGGTTTGCTTTATTTTATCTACTGCAAAGTAAGCATCCGATGCTTTTCCAACGACTTGGATATCCGGGTCAGAATTTAGCAAATTACTCAATAATTCGCGTATTAATGCGGAATCATCAACAATTAATACTTTAATTTTATCGCTCATTTTATCTCCCAAAATTAAAGGTCCTCGCCAAATATAATACTTGTTTTAAACTCTTCTTTTTTCTTTTTAATTTCTTCTTGTTTAATAAGTTTTTCCTGATAACTCTTTTCTTTAACGTTAATTCTAAACTCAATTTTTTCGTTAGTTATTCTTTTAAGCAGTACTGAACCTTTTTTTTCTGTAAAAAAATAAATTTTTCTTCCGTGATCTCCGCCTATATCTTTACTAACAATGGGAATGTTTTCAGCTTCTAAAAATTCCGTTACAAAGGTAATATTATTTTTAATTACCAAACGGCTTATTTCCGCGTTTGTAAGTATTGAACCGGCGCCAAAAACCTTGGCTTTAATATTTTTTCTTATTGCGCCTTTTTTCATCATTGTATTTATAAGATACTCCATAGCACTGACACCGAATAACGCGTTTCTATCTAAAAAATCGTGTTTACGGTGTTTAGATTGATATGGCAATAAAAAATGATTCATACCATAAACCCCGGAAGTATCATCGATTAAACAAGTAGAAATACATGTCCCCAGTAAAGTTGCAATAACTACATTATCCGTTGTTACGTAATACTCCCCCGGATAAATTATTGTAAGTTGCTTGTTAAATAATTTGCTAAATTTACTTATCATTTTATTTTTTTTTCATAATCCCGGTTAAAACAAATGCTTCCACTACTATACTGCTAGGATTAACTAATTTATAGTCTATATTACTTTTTTTTGCAAGTATTTTAAGTGAAAGTAACACCTGAATACACGATGTATCTATATCAGTTACATCGGAAAGGTCAACTTTTAAAGATTTTGGTTTTTTAGAAAGAATTTCCAAAAACACTGTTTTTAATTCATTAACTACGTAAATATTCAATTCCCCGGAAATCTTTACGGAATTATTTTTTCCGTACTTTACATCCATAATAAAACCTTTCTTAAGTAAATATTATTTTAGTATATTAAATATAAAACTGCAATTATTTTTATATTTTAATACACAATTTATGAAAAAAAATAAAAATGTAAACTATAATTCTATGTAAAGTAAATTATTAAAATTCCTCAAATTCACTACTATCAAAATTATCGTACTCAGGAAATTTCTCATCTTCCAATTCAATTTTACGGGAACGCTGAGGCATTTTTTCCGTTGTTTTCTGTTGAGTTGCTTTTTCTTTACTAGATTCATATTCCTTTTTGGTTTCACTAAAAAATTGAGAGTCTTGGTCAGATTTTTCTTTATTACTCTGCCCATCTATATTATCATGAATATCACTGTTCAATTCATCATTAGAAACCGTAAAGTATTTTACCTGTTCTTTCAGTTCGTTAATTCGCGTATTCATTTCCCTACTAGAAGCAGTTATCTCTTCAACAAGAGCAGCATTCTTCTGTGTCATCTCGTCCATCTGCGTTATAGCCCGGTTAACTTCTTCTATACCCGTATATTGCTGTTTTGATGCCGATGCTACTTCACTTATAAAATCTGCAAGAGTTTTAATATCCTCAAAAATATTAGAAAATACTTCGCCTGATTTTTCAACTAATTTAGTTCCCTCTTGAACGCGTGTATTCGAATCCTGAATTAAATTATATATTTCCTTTGCCGCTTGAGAGCTTCGTCCTGCCAAATTTCTAACTTCTACAGCTACAACGGCAAATCCCCTGCCCTTTTCTCCGGCTCGCGCTGCTTCTACTGCTGCATTTAAAGCTAAAAGATTAGTCTGAAAAGCAATCTCCTCTATTACTGTAATTATTTCTGCAATCTTTTTTGAAGAATTATTTATCTCATGCATAGCATCAACTGAATTAGTAAGAACGTCTTTGCCGTGAACTGCTTCTTCTCTTACTTTAAATGATAATTTGTTTGCATCTTCTGCGTTATCCGCATTGTGTTTTACCGTTGCCGTCATTTCTTGCATAGCCGCGGCAGTCTCTTCTAAAGCTGCTGCCTGATTTTCCGTTCTCCTTGCCAAATCATCGTTGCCATCTTTAATTTCTTCGGATGCTGTAACTACAACGGTTGTACTGTTAAATACTTCAGTAATTATTCGCTCTAGATTATCCGCCATTAGATTCATATTTTTAAGCGTTCGGCCTATTTCATCATTTCCCTTAACATTTGAACGTATTGTTAAATCGCCTTTTGCTATTCTGCCAATTTTAGAATTAATTTTTCTTAATTTGCTTAATATCATTTGATTGGTCAACAGATAAACTATTAAAACAGCAATAAACGCAACGATTATACCAATAATTATAATCCTGCGGATTGTAATAGTAACGTGTTTATTTATATCGTCAACGTATACCCCTGTTCCAATTATCCATCCCCAGGGTTTAAATAATTTAACGTAAGATATTTTCGGTACATCGGGAATAAGCCCGCCGCCTTTTTTTGGCTTTGGCCAAGTATACGGTACAAATCCGCTTCCAGATTTTTTACAAACATTTAAAAACGCAATAAAAATATTTTCTTTGGTATCGTATGCTTGATTAAAATTTTTACTGTCCATTATCTTGCCGTCCAATTTTGGAACAGTAGGATGCATAACCATTTTAGGAACAGGAGACGTTGTATCATTTACCCAAAAATATCCCGTTTTATTTTTCCCGTATCGCATTTTTTTCAAAATATCAAGAGATTCTTTTTTGGCATTTTCAATTGCATCGTCAATATAAATTCCCGTTCCTATTATCCAATTCCATTCTTTAATTAAACGAACATAAGATAATTTAGGAACGTTAGGAATAAAACCGCCGTCTTTTTTCGGCTTTGGCCATAAATAATCTACGTAACCTTGTCCGTGCTTACGGCATACCTCAAGAAAAGCAGTAAAAAGATTTTTATTCGTTCCGTATGCACAATTAAATTTAGGAGAATTCATAATCTTTCCATCTAATTTCGGTACTGTAGGATGCATAATCATTCTAGGGATAGGAGACGTTGTATCGTTTATCCAGATATACTCAGTTTTATTTTTGCCATAACGTATTTCTTTTATTGCCTGCCTAGCGAGTTTTTTTGCTTGTATATTTGATAATTGTCCGTTATTAACTTTCTTGATAAAAGAATCAATAATTGAATGTGCAGTATCCACGATATTTTGAAGACGCGGTCCGTATTTCTTTTTTAAAAAATCCATGTTGCTTGCTTTTTTATAATTCGAATCTACGGTTTCATAAGCAATGTCAATGTAATTTTTTAAATTTTGTCTAATATCCCGATAAGCTTTATCACGGAAACTTTTGACCATTACAAAAACAGTTACACCGATTGAAAGAATTAAAATCAGTAATAACCCTATGATTAACTTTAACTTTATACTTAAATTAAATATTTTCATTTTCAACTCCGGCTTATTTACTACAATTCCCGGAAAAAACCTTAATTAACCAAAAATTATAATTACAAAAATACTTTTAGGTTTTTTACCTTTATTAAAGGTATATATTAAACATATCCGCTTTTATTTATAAATAAAGCTCTTTTTTATTTTTAATTTACCGTTATTTTAAAGCCCAAACGCACACCACCCCAATGTTTACCTAAAACAAAAATCGGAGTAGACATATCTGCAAAACGTTCGCCTGTATCTCTAACGTAATCCTGTAAAAGAATTTTTTGTTTTACATTTCTCGATGATTTTAAACCGATAACATCGCTAAACATTCTTTTGCTTCTATGCTGTTTAATATCTTTAACAAGTACGCCTGTCAATGCCTTGCTCGCATTATGAGTCGGCACATAACCATTATAATCAGATATAACGAGATAAATTAAACCGTGCTTTTTTACAAGTTTTTTCTGCATAGGAAGTAATTTTTTTTCAAGAAACTTAGTATATTCAGTATTGAATTGAGGCGGAAAATTATAATATTTTTCATTAAATTTTTTACCCAAAACCTTTTTATAATACTCAATAGGAACAGGTATGTAAAACCTGTCAAAAACCTGCCATTTTTTAAGCTCGCCGTTCTTAATTGCATTTTCAAAAAGGTTTTCCACGTAATTCCTGAAATACAAACAAACCTGCATTGCATTTTTAATATTTTCCTGCTCCTGTTTAGAAAAATCACGGGCAAGACGATTCTCAAACGCACTATCGCAAAAAACTAAATCATAAGAACCAAAAACAACGGATAAAGTTAACGTACAAAATATAAATAAATATCTAATTTTAAAATTCTTCAAAATCATCTTTGCTAAACCCTTCATACCCTTCAAATTCGTTTTGAAATTTATTCTTTGAAACTTTTTTTTCTTTACGATCATCCAAAGCATTATTTTGATTACTTGTAAAAACAGCGTCCGAACTCGGTTTGTAATTATCTATGTCGTCATAGTCATTATCTTTACTATGTTTTTTTTGTGATTCCCGTTTATCTTTATCTAAAGAATAACCGTCATGTTCAAAATCATGCTCGCCAACTTGAGTAACTGAACCGGAATCATGCATTTCATCATTCAGCAATTCATCGCTTATATTAAAGAAATTAACTTGTTCTTTTAATTCACCTATTCGTAACTGCATTTCTTGACTTGACGCTGAAATTTCTTCAACTAATGCAGCATTTTTTTGCGTCATTTCATCCATTTGTGTTATTGCACGGTTAACTTCTTCAATACCAACATATTGCTCTTTAGATGCTGACGCAACTTCACTAATAAAGTCGGCTAACGATTTTATATCTTCAACGAGATTTGAAAAAACATCTCCCGATTGCTCAACCAATTGTGTCCCGTCATCAACGCGTTGATTAGAATCCTGTATTAAATTATATATTTCCTTTGCAGCTTGGGAACTTCTCCCTGCTAAATTCCTAACCTCAACTGCAACAACGGCAAAACCCCTGCCTTTTTCGCCTGCTCTTGCGGCTTCAACAGCGGCATTTAAAGCTAAAAGATTGGTTTGAAAAGCTATCTCATCGATAACGTTAATAATTTCAGCAATTTTCTTTGAAGATGTATTTATCTCGCGCATTGCTTCTATGGATTGGCTTAAAACATCACCGCCGTGTAAAGCGTTTTCTCTAGCTTTTAGAGCCAAATTACTTGCCTGTTCTGCATTATCAGCGTTATGCTTAACAGTTGCAGTCATTTCTTCCATAGCTGCAGCTGTCTCTTCTAAAGCAGCTGCCTGATTCTCCGTACGCGCTGCCAGGTTATTATTACCTTCATTAATTTCTTCTGCCGCTTTAACTACTACTGTTGTGCTGTTGAAAACTTCTGATATTATTCTGTCTAAATTCTCTGACATAGTATTAATGTTGGATAACATTTGCCCGATTTCATCAATGCCTTTAACATTAGCACGATTGGTTAAATCACCCTGGGCTATGTGCTCAATCTTAATACTGATTTTTCTTACTTTTGATAAAATCATCTGATTAACAATCAAAATTGTAAGAACAACGAAAGAAGCAAGCATAATAAGTCCGCCTATTATAAACATTTTTCTAACTTTGGTAAGCTGAATGTCAATCTGCTCCAAAGAAACACCGATTCTAAAAACTCCCCATCGCTTTCCTGCAACGTAAACCGGAGACGAAACATCGAGATAAGTTTTGTTTGTATTAACCATTTTATAGACTTGAATAAAACCTGATTTTTTATTTGCAATACACGCTTTCATTACTTTATCTGTGAATATACGTTTAGACCTGTTTCTAACGAGATTTTTACTTCGATTTTCATTGTCCGGATTGTATAAAGATTTTTGAAACGGCCCATTATGCGTCGGAACATATCCACCTTGATCTGCAGTAACAGCGTAAATAACTTCAGGGTCACGCAGGAACTCGTCCTGTGTTCTTAAAAAAGCGGAATCAGTATAAAAATCGTATTTTGTATGATAGCGCGGTTCTATAAACCTTGGGTCATGAATTTTCTTATAATTTCTGTCAAAAATCTCCTGCATTGTTAATGTCTTTGAACGCACAGCAAATTCAAATATTTTACCTATCATGTTTGCCCCGCTTCTGGAAAGCGCCCGGGCTTTATATTTTAGCAAATCATTTAATTTAGTTTCCTGACTGCCTGAAAAATAAATTGTCATTCCGGCAATAATTATTACGTTTAGAACGAATATTATAAATATTGCTTTAATTAAAAGAAACTTTCTTAAAAATTTCATAAACTATCCAAATGTTAAAATTTACACTTTTTTATATTATCGTGATATTAGCTATAATTATTTAATTTATTTGCTTATTAATATGCGAATAAGTAAAAAAAGCACGATACGGAGATTTATGTATTTTTATCGCTATTTTCATAAGGAGGCCGGGTTTTCCAGCGGGGATGAAGCCAAAGCCATTGTTTAGGATTATCTCGTATTACTTTTTCTATTTCCTTTGTAAATAATTCAGTATGATACAAAATAAATTCCTCTCTGTCTTTTATTGAATAATCAACCTCTATTCTTTTATAATATAATTTATGTTTAACGCTATTAACCCTTACACTATAAATAAAACCTACAGGGCATTTAAATTTGTATGCAAAAACAGCAGGACCTTTTACCGTTGCTGCGGGTTTACCAAAAAATGGAATAAAAACGGGATTTTTAACAGTGTTTTGATCCATTAAAAAGCCCAGGGCTTTCCCGTTTTTTATGGTTTTTATTCCTTTTTTACCTGATTGGTTACGCGGTATTACATTTAACCCGAACTTCATACGCATATTTTCAACGTGTTTATCAAGCAATGCGTTATCCAAAGGCCTTACAATTACATCGGCTTTTATACCCGCTGTTGTCCAGCCAGCGCCCATTATTTCCCAATTAGAAATATGTCCACAAATTATTATCATACCTTTATTTTTATTAAAGTCTTCAAAAAATTCTTCTTTATTGTGGTAT
>CAYUYT010000062.1:12993-17240 GCA_964449345.1 uncultured Spirochaetia bacterium
TATATTTTTTTATATCTTCTGGTTTTAATTTTAACATTTTCATTATTTCAAAACTCGTTTTACCGAAATTTACAAAAACGCCTTTTGCTAAGTTTTTTATTTGCTTATGCGTTTTATCCGGGTACGCTGTTTTAAGTCCGTTCAAAACGACTTTTTTTAAAGAAGGGATATAATAAATTAAGCGGCCTAGCCCGGCGCCCGCTTTTACAGCTAACTTATACGGAAATAAATTTAATATCCATAAAATAAACCTGATAGGAATGTATTCAATCCATTTTAAAAACCGGGATTTCAATTACGGCTCCCGAAGCATATTGTTTTCCGAGGTAGGGATTTTTTTTCTTTCATCCTCATTTTCTATATCATCTTTTTCAAGCATACCACCCGGACCCTGTGTTTTCGTTGCAAGTTCCGTAATAATCATTTTGTTATAATTTTCTGCTTCTTTTCTATAACCTGATGAAGGATACGTTTTAATGAGTTTATCAAAATATTCCATTGCCTTTCTAAATTGCTTTTCAATATAATATGATTGACCAATTTTATACAAAGCAATGTCCCCGAATTTTTCATTTCTTGTAACGGCTATGCGTTTATAATACTTTCTTGCGTATTTATAAGCTTTTTTGTTGAAAAAAGCTTGAGCAATAATAAACTGGCTTTCAGCATATTGAGGTATATCAGGAAAATGCGCTGTTAACCTAGTTAAAAATTTATACGACAAAGCAAAATTCCCGTTTGCAAATTCCCGTTTACCCCAATGAAATGCTTGCTTAATATACGCTTTTTTTACATCAGGGTAATACTCGCTATCTTTATTATAAGTAACGAATTCATCATAAATCCTAAAAGCTTTTTCATATTTGCCCATATTCACGTATGCCCTAGCCATACCAATACGCGCAAGTTCGGAATTACTTTTTAAAAAATAATTCATTGCAACGTGATAATTTTTCCTAAAAAGTGCGATGTACCCAAGTTGCACGAACAAATCGTTTCTGTGAGATGCCGGAGCTAAAGCCAAAGCTTTTTTAAGTAAATATTCAATTTCTTGGTTTGACCCGCCGATAGAACGGTTGGCCTCGCCAACTGCAATTACAAATTCAGTAAACTCTCCCGGCTCAAATTGTTGCCTGTTTAAATAATCCTGTAGCGCGGTTATTAAAATATTTTTGGCTAGAGTTAAATATTCCCGCTTCCAGTTTTCTTTGCCTATTTTCATAAAAGCCATACCCTGATAACAACGGGCACGAATTTTATATTTTGATGAGGGATAATTAAGTATCAATTCGTCAACCGTACGGATTGTTGCCCGAAAACGCAAATGTCTGTAATGCAATACTGCTTTACGGAAAAGATATTCATCCATTTCCATGCCTTCAGGAGGTTTAAAGCCGGACAAATCATCGCGTTTTCTTTTTTCATATTCAGAATCCGGTAAATAACGGGAATAGGCATTCCCCCGATGTATATTTTGATTTGATTTTTTATTATACCTTGCGCTGTCAAGACCGTGCAAATACTTTCGCCGCAAGCGAGAAAGTATATCGTTATATTTATCGAAGTCGGGTGATTTTTCTTTTAACTCTTGCTTATTTTTAATATTAATTTTGTATCCTGTAGCCACAGATAAATGCCTTTTCTTAACTCTTTCCCTAATGTAAAGAATTCCTATTGTTGCTATTCCAAGTGTGAGCAAAAGAAGTACGAATATTTCAAAAAATCTATTCCGTCTTACCATCTATTTCCTTTTTGCAGCTCTTTTTATCATAAAGTCAATTTCACTTTTATATTTATTATAAAAACGCGTTCCTTTTAAAACTAGCAAAGCTTTTAAAGAACGAGAATATTTTCCCATATCGTATAATGCCCTGGCATAAAAATATATTGCCCTATTCTTAATCGCCTGAAAATTAGTTTGTGAGTAAAGTTTATATAATTGAACCATAGTTTCACGGTAATCCTTGCGTTTATAATAAAGCGTATTAACAATGTAGCGTAATTTGTTAATTTCACCACTTAATTTATTTTCAATACTCCTTTTCCTTGAAACCTCAGGTTTTTCCTGCTCACGGGGTTCAGGAGTTCTCTTCTCTCTTGATGCGTTTTTAGTATCATCGGGTTTTTTAATTGGAGTATTTTGCTTTTCCATATTTTCCTGTTTTCTTAAAGTTTCGGGCTTTTTTCTCTCTACTTTTTTATTCTGTTCCTTACGCCTTATTAACTCTTTATCCTGTTGAAATATTTGTTTGATTGCTTCTTGTCTGCGCTTGCTTTCTTGCTTTTTTATTTCGCTTCTTTCCTTTGCTTCATCGCGCAAAGCGTTATTTCTTTTCTGTTTTTCTCTTTGCGTTTCAACCGGAGTTAATCTTTCTATTGTTCTGTCTATGCGAAATTTTTTAGGAAGCACAGGCAAGGAAATCAATTTTTTATCAATATGCTTAAAACTTTTCACATCGTTTATATCATAAGAAATAAATGTTTCTTTTCTTTTAAATAACTGCTCAATAAAACGGAAAAAAATCGGAGGATGGGCTTTATTAACATCGAATTCCGTATAATAACCGTAACCCTGAACCCCTTCAACTGAAGTTGTAAAAAAACGCACGTTAATCGGAACTTTAGTATAGTTACCCCCCGGCAATACTTTTCCGTTTTCTTTATTAAACGCATTTACCGTTGTAATCAAATAAAAATAGCGCCCGGAATTACTTAAAACGTCTTTAAACTCCCTTTTTTCTTTTGAAAGCTCTGCTATCAATATCTCTTTTGAAGGTTTTGAAATACGTTTTTTATCACGATAGATACGAAATTTATCAACTTCACCCATATCAGTAGGTGTCCATTGTAAGATAACGCGTTTTCTCCCCAATTCATAACTAATTTGAATCCCTGTTACCGGAGCCGGTTCAATATAAGCTTCAACAGGGGAACTTGTAAAAGATTGGTCTTTTACAAGCTGAATAATTTCCTTATTTTTCAAATTAACAATAGTAATAGCGTAATAATATCGCCCTGATTTTTCAGGTCTGTCATAATATGAACTTGCTACTCCGTCAATCTCGGTTACAAAGTTATTAGCACTTAATTTAGAGTCATTATCCAATATGCGCGTATCCCGATATATTCTATATTTAAAATTGACGTTTTCATTAACGCGTTTCCACGTTAATTTTACAGAGCTACTCTGCTTAACAAATTTTGCCTTGATAAACCCTATTCTATTTGAAATCGGTGCCTTTTTCCAAATTTCCTCGTTAACCTGCGAATACAAAAATTTAGAAAATATTACAAATAATATTGTTATAAAAAATATGAATTTTTTCATAAAGTAACCTTAACAGAGATAAATATATTTAGACCTCTCTATTATTACTTTCGACCTATATAGCGCTTAAATTTAATTTTTGTTTAAAAACTATTCGTAATGTATACAACCGGCAGGGCATAATGCGATAATATCCTGAATTTCCTCTTCTTTCAAAGAAGAAGCGTCAAAAACTTCAGCATGTCCGTCGTCTGTTATACGAAATGCCTGTGGATATTCGTCAACGCATAACATACAAATACTGCAAGCGTGTTTATCAACGTATAATTTCTTAGCCATAAAAACTCCTAATTTAAAAAGCATTCAAGGTATATTTAAATATATACCTTTAATTAGAAATAGAAAAATATTTTATTAAAACACTTTTTAAGGGCTCACCGATTCAATTAAAATTGCAAATTTCATACACTCATAAGATGTCTTAAAACGCAGGTAGAATAAAAATGAAGGTTTCCTGTTTTGCTACAAATAATTTAAAGAAAATAAATACGTAATTATAAGAAAAAATATTTACCACTTGGATTGCAAATATTCATCATATTGATTAACAACGTTTATTAAATGTTTTCCAAGGGAGTTATGAGCCGGCCATTTTTCATTAATAATTATTATCATTTTTCTGCCCAACCGCTCAAGTCCGTGAACGCTTTCATTGTTCCGTAAATTATCCTTCATTAAAACAAAATTATTTTTAAACTTTAATAATTCATTCTCTGAAAATGAACCGGATTCGGGCAAATCATTTTCCAATAACACGTTTTCAATTAACTCCAAAGCAGAGTCAATTTGTTTTAAAATTTCCTCTTTTTGCATATTAAATATTTTCCCATAAGTGATAGAAAAAAAATAGCATAAATTAGTAAATAATTCAAATAAACATTAATGAAAAATAATTTTACTTTTTTCCCGTTATATCTAC
>CAYUYT010000063.1:0-17188 GCA_964449345.1 uncultured Spirochaetia bacterium
GAGAAAAAAAAATATGATGAGGAGCGGGAAAAACTTTTATCACAGCTTGAACTTACTAATGACGAGATTGAGCGTGCAAACGAAGAACTTGAAACTGCGAATGATGAGCTTGAGCGTGCAAACTTTGAATTATATTCTGTAAATGAAGAATTGCGTAAATTATCGCAAATGAAAGACGATTTTCTTTCCGTTGCTTCCCATGACTTGCGTTCCCCGTTTAACGGCATACTGGGTTTTTCTGAAATCTTATTAAACGAAGAAAACCTTGATGATATGCATAAGGAACTTGTTGGATATATTAAGCAAAGTGCTGAAACGCAATTACGCTATGTTAATGATATTTTGGATATAATTCGCTTTGAATCTGGTAATATTAAACTCGAAGCAGAACGCGTAAAATTGGCCGAACTCGTTCAAATCAGTTTGCATTCCCTTGGTATTTTAGCTGAAAATAAAAACATAAATATAATCCCTGAAATAAAAACGCAGGAATATGCAAATGTTGACGCAGCGAAAATTACGCAAGTTATTAATAATTTAATTTCTAATGCAATTAAATTTACCAGACCCGGCGGCATAATTTACGTAAAGTTATTTGAAAACGAATGCAAAGAATTTGAAATACACGTTAGTGATAACGGAATGGGTATCCCTAAGGAAAAACTTGAAAAGCTTTTTACCCGTTATGAGCAAGTACATACGCAAGGTACGGGGGGTGAAGCTGGAACGGGATTAGGTTTATCTATTTGTAAGCAGCTTATTGAAGTACACGGAGGGAAAATAGGTGTAGAAAGCGAACCGGATATAGGCAGTGATTTTTACTTTACTATTCCTATGAGTGAAAAAGCTTAATACTAACGGCTTAGTTAACTTCACTAAAAGCTTTTGATTTATGTTTTTCTATTTTATTTTCTTCGTTTTCTTTCTCAAGCTCAACTTCAATATCAATTTCCATAACCGTTGCTGACTTGCCTAATTCAATGCCCACGGATTTTACACCCATATTTTTTCCCGTTTTTATATTGCCGGAATCTTTAAGAGAAGAATCAATGATTTCCTCGTCCTTTTCCTTTTTCATGTTTTCAACCATCAATATTTCATTATTCAGAACGCGTTCATGTTCTTTTTTTCGAATTTTTCTTCGTCTTAAAACTAAAATTACAATTATAAGAATCATAATCATGAGAAAAGAAAGAGCCGTTCCAATTAAAATGATATATCTGTCGATTGATTGCATTTTTTTCTGTTTGTTCTCTGAAGATTTTTTTCCATTTTTTGGGAAGGAATTTTCTTTGGTCAAACTATTCTTGAGTTTTAAGTTATATTGACCATAAACTTTTGAGTTTTTAATTTTTATTTTAATTAGATTTTCCGTTTTAATTCCTTTTGGTTTAAAAATAATTTTATGAATGTTTTTTTCAATGGAAAGAATTTTATTTGATAAACTATCTTTATCTTCAATGCTAAAATCTCCGTTCGTTGCGCTGGAAAGTTTTTTTAAAATACCGAAATACTTTCTATTGATATTGGAATAACCTATTGAATAAATAGGTATGGAATGTTTACGCGCAATATTTATTGCTTTATCAATGCCAATGGTTGAACCTTCCTCTTTGCCATCTGATAGAATTACTATAACTTTTTTTTCGTTTTTAGCAGACCGGCTTAAATATCTAACGCCTCTGTAAACAGCATTATAAAGCCGGGATAATTTACCTGCTCTTCCAATTTTTCTAATTGAATTTAGCAGTTTTTCTTTGCTTTTTGTTAAATCTTGCAAACGCATGGGATAATCATTAAAACTAAAAAGCGTTACTTCATCGCCTTGTCTCATCTTAGATAAAATTGAATGTGCCTTTTTTTCAATTTTGCTTAAAGTTTTTGCGTTAATAGACCCTGATGCGTCAACTAATAGTAAAAGCGAAATATTTATTTTTTGTTTCTGCTTTTTTAAAAAAAAGTCCGTTTTTTTATTATTAAAAAAAAGTTGAAAATCATCTTTCCCTCCCTTTTGAACAGGGTCCCCTTTTGCGTTATAAACGTTGAAAAATACGGTAATATCTTTATACCGCGCCTCATAATTTGCCTTGTTGATTTTAACTTTATGCACACGGGAAGAAAAAGAATAAGCACAAGTTGAAATTAGAATAAAAACAATAATGTATACCTTTTGCATAACGCGTTCCTTAAACAGGATTTGATTTTAAATTTTTTATTTATTTCATATTATAAATTTCGGGATACTTACAAATTTAAAAGCAAAATTAATAGAAAAATTTAAATAAAACAAAAAATATAACTTTTTAATCAAAGATATAATGAACGTGCTGGTTTGCAAGTCCAATAAAACCGTATTCGTTAATTTTATCTTCAAAATTTTCCCAATTATCACCGTAATGCGTTAAAAACATTTTCTTTTTTACTTTTGGAGGAAGCTGTTTCAATTCTTCAAGCGAAGCATGTACGCCGCCTGTAAAAAACTGGCAATCGTGAAATAAATATTCAAAGTTAAATATATCGTTATAGTTTAAAACAAGTTCAGAATCGTAACGCGTATCGCTTGAGAAAAAAATTCTGTCGTCAATTATTATGCCGCAACTCCAAAAAGAGCTTTGCCAGTTGGATGAGGAGTCGGGAATGTGCTTTGTTCGCATCATTTTTAATTTAATATCGCCTACCTGTGCGCCAAAAGTTTCACGCGGATACCCCTGAAGCCATTGAGGACGGATAACATTCCAAAAATCAGTAAATCCCAGTAATTCGCCTGCGTCTTCTTCGTTGAATCCAACGCCACCGCGCAAAGACATATCCCAAAGTATGTGCTGGTAGGTTTCATTAATTACTATTGTGGGTTTCTGCTTTGTAAAATATCGTCCCATTAAGATTGCTTCTTCAAGCCCACCGATATGGTCGGCATGGGAATGAGTTATTAAAAAGTTTTTAACATCTGTAATGGGAACGCCTAACTCAAAAAATGCCTGTGAGCATTTTGTTCCGCAATCAATTAGAACGTGGTCTTTTCCCTTTACAACGAGTAAATTAGTTTGATATTGTCTTTTAGTAAAAGCGCTTCCTGTGCCTATAAAAAATAGTTCAAGCTCACCGTCATTGGTTAAAGATAGTTTTTTTTCATCAAGGGTTAATATTTGCAAATGATACTCCTAATATAATAAACTTGTACCTTATTAATTTACACTGTTATTCTTTTCTTCAACAGCAAGTTTAAATTTTTTTGCGTTTATAATAAACCTTTCATGATAGCCTTTGGAAATAAGTTCTTTTTTATCAAAAGCTTCAAAGGAAAAGGTTAGTTTTCTGCTTTCAACTTTTTTTAATATAACTTTAACCGTTACTTTAAATCCCGGAGGCGTTGCCGCAATGTGATTTAATTTAATATCAGTACCCACGGATTGCATTGCAGGCCAATCGATATGTTTGTTTATTAGTTGAATGCACGTCCATTCTACCAAACCGACTAAAAATCCCGTTGCAAATACTTCAGGCATTTGCTTAAATTCTTCTGCTTCGGGATATAAATTCGGTACGGTTTTATTTTCATTAACTATATATTCAAATTTATGTTCAAAGCCGGGTTTAAGCGAATCAGACATTTTTCACCCCGATATTATACTGTTTTAAATATACGCGTTGATTTTAAAAAAGTAAAGCTAATCATAGCTATCTTAATGGTAGTTCTGGGCACGTTCTTTGTAATGCTCAAGCACAACTTTTGCGTTTTCAATATTAACTTTTTCTTCAATTGTATTTATTTCAGCTTTGGAAAAATATTTTAAAATTAATGGGAAAAAAGAAACTTCTTCATTTTTAATGTGATTTTGAAAAAAAATGATAAAATTATTCATACTTGAAATAAGGTTTTCAACGTCATTATTTTTGTAATAATGCAATATGTTCCTTAAATAATTTTTTTCTTCGTTATGTTCATGTATAAAATTTTCAAGCGCTCTCATATCCGTATGAGAAATTGCCTTGTAATTTAATTCGTTTAATAAAATTCGTTCTTCCATAAGACGGTGTTGCTTGTCTATAAACTTATCAATAAAATCTATAAAAAAATCAAGAGGCAATTTACTTAAATCGGAACTATTGTGCATTTTTTTATTAAAAAAGCTAAAGACTTCTTTAATAAAATTGTGTTCATTTATTAAATAATCAACTAATCTCATAATTCACACTATAATTTTATTTTAACTTGATATTATATTCTTTTTAGTATTTTTGCAAGAGGATAATTTATTTTTTTAATGGAAGAGTGAACCAAAAGATGCTCCCGTTTTTTTCCCGTTTACTAGCTCCCACTTCACCTCCATGAAGGTTAACTATATTTTTACAGATAGCAAGGCCTAATCCGCTGCCCTTTTCTCCGTTTGTGCCTATGTCGGATACTTGTTTGTAGTGATTAAAAACGGTTTTTACTATATCTTCATTAATTCCTATTCCGGTATCAAGTACACTTACTTTGATAAATCCGTTCTCCTGCATGCAAGTAATTTTTATCTCTCCGTTTTGCGGCGTAAATTTAATTGCGTTTGAAATGTAATTGTTCATAACTTGCACAATTTTTGGGAAATCCATTGGAATATTTTCACGACAACCGTTGCCGGTTAAAGAATGTATAAAATTAATGCCTTTTTGATTAGCAAGAATGCCTAATAAATTTGTACTCGTTTCTACTACTTCTGATATTTTGTGTTTGTTTAATTGGAGTTCCATTTTTCCTGATTCCATTTTAATTATATCGAGAAGATGGTTAATATAAGATAGCTGAAGCCCTGCGTTTTTATTTATTATTTCTATAAAATGTCTCTGTTTTTCCGTTAGATTATCGTCTTTCTTTAAAAGGTCGGTAAAACCTAAAATCGCGGTAAAAGGCGAACGTAAGTCATGCGATGCGACTGCTAAAAATTCATCTTTCATTTTATTAAATTTTTCAAGTTCGGAAAAAGCTTTTTGTAAAGCAAAACGGGAACGGTTAATTTCTTCATAAGAAATACGTAGCTCTTCTTCGACTTTTTCCCTTTCGCTTATTTCACGTTCCAGTTTTTTATTTAGTTTTTCAAGACTATGTGCGCGCGCTGCCGTATGCCTTATATTTCTAACTTTATCAGCAATACCGAATGTTAATACAACGTTAGCAATCACACTGCCGATTTTTTTTGCGTTTTCTGTGAAGAAATTTCCCGGTAAATATCCGTCGATTGAAAGCATAAAGAATAGAATCCCGAATGAAAATATAGAAAAAGCAACGAGATAATAGACGGCTTCAATTTTTCTTTTGAATATACCAATAACGCATATAACGTAAATCAATATTAAACGGATAAAAACATCGGCAAGGTGAAGAAAAATACTATATTTAAAAGGAAACAGGGGCATTATGGCGAATATTATTAATAATATTCGGAATAAAAAATCTATTGACAAAAATTTATCAAGTTTTGAACTTAACTTATTAGTATTGAGAAATACTTTAATAAACGCAATTAAAGCTAAGGTAGAAAAACTGCCAAGCAAATAACCGCCTTTTTCTTTAATAAATGTCCCTGCATTTTCGAAAAATAAATTCGAATATCCGGTTAAAAATATCTCGGCAAGCAAAAACAATCCAACCCATACACCTAAAAAAAGATACGCTTTATCCCCTACCGTAAAATATAAGATTAAATTAATCAGCGTTATAATGAAAAGTATGCCGAAATAAGCGCTGTTTAGCATATTATAATAACGCGTTGTTTTTAAATAATCTAATGGAGTATGTATGCTAATTGGCGTAATTATGCGGGATATACTTTTTAAAGACAAATATAGTGTTTTTTCTTGATTATACGGAATCGTAACCCAAAAAACCGGAGTGCGCGCTGTTATGTTTTTGTTTTTTGATGAAGAACGAAGTCCATCTTTAGAAACGTAAAAACCTCTTTTTTCTTTTTTAATGTAGAGATTTGCCTCGCTAATATAAAAAACGTCAATTTTAATAAAAAATCCGGTGTTGTTTTTTGATTTATTCTTTATTTTAAATTTTAGCCAATATCGGGATTTAGTGTATCCGCGTTTAAATATTTTTTCGTTATTTTTTATAAAACTATTCTGAATATCTTTTTTTACAATGTCTTTAATTTTTAAGTTACCAGTTATATCTTCATAAAAAGTGCAGTTCTTGCTAATATTTAGGTTTTTGGTTTGGCTATTTATAGTTATAGTTTCTGAATATAATTTATTAGATGTAGAAAAAATAACGAATAAAAATAAGGGTAAATACAAAAACTTAAAATTCACTTTAAATCCTAACCTTCAAAATTTCCTTTTTGTATATTAACCCCGTATTTACATTAAACGTTTTTAAATCTAAAAAATCACTTAAAACAACAAAAAAAACAAAACCGACTAAAAAATATACTATAAAAAATTAAATTGTATATGCAAATAAATCAAGTAAAAATTAAAAAAACCCGTAGAAATGTTTGACACTACAGGTTTATATTCACGGGAACAGGGGCTCGAACCCCAACTGTGTGGACCAAAACCACATGTGCTACCATTACACCATTCCCGTATCAAAATCACTATAAAGTGATTAATGTCTATATATGTTATAATAATATCGTCTCATCGTCAACTTTATTAAGAAAAAATTTCAACTACTTTATTATAAAGACAACCCTAGCAACAACAGGCCTATGTATCAACAGCGTTTGTATTGAAATATGTGCGCCGGCGGTTTCGTATTTTGCAACAGCAAACACATAGGTTCACTATTACGAATTTAATGCTTCAATCTATTTCACAACAATGTTAACGAGTTTCTTAGGTACAACGATTACCTTAACAACGTTTTTGCCGTCAGTCCATTTTTTTACTTTTTCATCCGCAAGGGCTATTTCTTCTGCCTTTTTTTTGTCAATATCCGCAGGCACACTAGTTTTGCTTCTGACTTTGCCGTTAACCTGAAAAACTATCTCGATAGTATCGTCTACAGTAAAATCAGGGTTAAAATCAGGCCATTCACATTCACATATTAGCTTTTCACTGCCGGCCTGTTCGTTAATTTCCTCTGAAATATGAGGAGCAACCGGGCTTAATATTAACGCAAGTTTTACGAAACATTCGCGCAAAACGCGCTTATCCAAATCACTTTCTGCTTCAAAAGACGTTATCGCGTTAACGAGTTCCATTATCCGCGCTATACCAGTATTAAAATGATAACGATTAACAAAATCTTCCGTAACCTGTTTTACGGTTTTATGAAGTACAACCCGAAGCTCTCTTGCGTTGCCCTGTATGTCTTCATCATCAAGGCCGGTTTCAAAGACGTTTTTAATTAAATCTAGATTGTTTGTGAATGCATTATAAACGCGTTTTATGAATCTAAAAGCACCGTCAACAGCAGAATCGTTCCACTCAAGGTCCCGGTCGGGAGGAGATGCAAAAAGCATAAACAAGCGCACCGTATCTGCACCGTATTCTTTTATAATATTATCCGGGTCAACCCCGTTATTCTTGCTCTTGCTCATTTTATCCGTTTTCACTTCAAGCTTTTGATATTTATCAGGGTCTTTTTCCTTCAATTCCTCCACTTCTTCATAACTCAAATAACCGCGTTCCTCATCCTTGTAAGAAGGTGAAACCACCATACCTTGAGTTAAAAGGCGTTTAAAAGGTTCATCATATTCTGAAAGCCCTAAATCACGCATAACCTTATGAAAAAAGCGAGCGTAAAGCAAATGCATAACAGCGTGTTCAATACCGCCGATATATTGGTCAACGTTCATCCAGTAATCAGCGCTTTTCTTATCAACAGGAACAGACTCTTCATTCGGAGAAGTATAACGCATGAAATACCACGATGAATCTACGAAAGTATCCATAGTATCAGTTTCCCGTTTTGCATCTATGCCGCATTTAGGGCATTTTACGTTGATAAAACTTTCGCTCGTTTCAAGCGGGTTTTTGCCTATTACAAAATCAACGTCTTCGGGCAAAGAAACGGGTAAATCTTTTTCCGGTACGGGAACAACACCGCATTTATCGCAGTAAATTATGGGGATAGGATTACCCCAATAACGCTGGCGGGAAATAAGCCAGTCTTTTAGTTTATATTGAATTGTGCCCTTACCGATATTATTTTTAACTGCAAAATCAATTACTTTTTTCTTTCCTTCCTGCCAGTCAAGCCCGTTAAACTCACCGCTATTCACCATAACGCCTTCGCCCGTGTAAGCTTCGGTCAATTCATCACCGTTCAACGCACTGTCTTTCGGCTGAATAACAACGCGGACCGGGATGTTATATTTGCGGGCAAACTCAAAATCGCGCTGGTCGTGAGCTGGTACACTCATAATTGCACCCGAACCGTATTCAGTTAAAACGAAATTAGCAATCCATAAAGGAATTTCTTCTCCGTTAAACGGGTTTGTAACGTATTTGTCGGTGAACATTCCTTCTTTTTCCGTATTTTCTGCGGTACGGAATATTTTATCTTCACGTTTTACTTTTTCAACGAAATCCTGAATTTGTTTTTTCTTTTTTTCATCGCTTGTATTTTCAATAATTTCTTTAACAATTTCGTGTTCAGCCGCAATCGCCATAAAAGTTACACCAAAAACAGTATCAGGGCGTGTTGTAAAAATGGGAAAGTCTTTACCGTCAAGTTTAAAGTTCGCTTCCATTCCCCGTGATTTGCCTATCCAGTTTTTCTGCATAGTGATAACGCGTTCCGGCCAGTTGCCCTCAAGCTCATTATGCCCTTGAAGAAGTTCTTCAGCGTAATCCGTTATTTTAAAAAACCATTGCTCAAGGTCGCGGAGTTCAACGGCGCTGTCACACCTCCAGCACTTTCCGTCTTCAACCTGTTCGTTAGCAAGCACGGTGTTACACTTACCGCACCAGTTCACACCGCTCTTTTTTCGGTAAGCAAGGCCTTTTTCATACATTTTTAAGAAAAACCACTGTCCCCACTTATAATAATCTTCCCGGCAGGTAAAAATTTCCCTGTTCCAGTCATAAGAAATGCCTAACTTTTTCAACTGTGCTTTCATAGCATCAATATTTTCGTAAGTCCATTTAGCAGGGTGAATTTGCCTGTCAATTGCCGCGTTTTCAGCAGGAAGCCCGAAAGCATCCCATCCAATCGGGTGTATAACGTTATACCCTTTCATACGGTAAACGCGAGAAATAATATCGCCGATAGTGTAATTTCTAACATGCCCCATATGAATCCTGCCGGACGGGTACGGAAACATATCCAGGCAGTAAAACTTTTCTTTGTTTTTATCTATCTCTGCTTTGAAAACTTTTTTTTCGTTCCATATTTTTTGCCATTTGCTTTCAATTTCTTTAAAATCGTAATAATTATTTTTCATGAAAAAACCCTTTATATAAAATTGTAATTTTTTATAAAAAAATTTACCGGAATATTGAATTCTATAATTAACCGCGGAGTTAAATAGAGGTATTACTTTATAACGAATTTTCCGTTCAATATATATTTAATACTTAGGGAGTAATTTATATATTAAACAACAGTTCTTGTTATCATCTCTCTATTTTCTTTATGCCTCCGTAATGAATTCCGTCTTTAAACGAATTTTAGTATTATAACATTAATCTTTAAATTACAGATTTTTTTTTTAAAAACAAAAAAAAGTAAATCCCGGCAGGAAGCGCATATATGCGTTCCCTTTAAAATGTTTTTTGCAACAAATTAAAGCGATTTGGTATTATCATCTATTTTTCAATATTGAAATTTTAGAATAAACCAAAAAAACTTTCAGCTAAAATATATAATATTAAAGCGGGAATGAAAAATGAAATTAGTTTAATAAGAATTTTTACGTTTTATTTATTCGTTGCCTGTCTCCGGTGCCGGCGTTATAGAATGCGTTTTTATATCAGAGTTAATCTTGAAAGAATTAAAAACGTTTTCCAGCTTAGCAACGATTTCCTCGTTAATTTTTGCAACGCTGTCCACCTCTTCGAAAGAAGACATCATTTTTCCGCTGTTTTCATTTGCTTCGTTAACCTCAGAAATAATATTCTCGTTTGTGGTTTCAAGCTTTTCAACTGTGCCTGAAATCCGGCCTGTGCTTTCTTTTTGTTCTATTATAGAGTGCCGCACATTCTCTGTAATATCAACGAGGCTTGATATTTGTTTTAATATTTCTTTTGCCGCGATTGACTGTTCGGACATTGAATTTGATATTTCCGCGTTGATTTCGCTAGTGTTGTCAACGCCGTTCAATATTTTATCAAGGCCTTCTGTAACTACTCCTGTTAACTCGGTTGTAGTTTTAATTTTAGCATTAATTTCCTTTATCAATGCAACGATTTCCTTTGCACTTGCTTGCGAGTTTTCAGCAAGTTTTCTAATTTCATCAGCAACAACAGCAAACCCCTTACCGTAATCTCCTGCATGAGCCGCCTCAATAGCCGCGTTCATAGCAAGGAGGTTTGTCTGCTCGGATATACCGTTAATAATATCTACAATCTCATTAACCCGTGAAGATGCCTGCTCGATTGCATGAATAGCGTCAATAGTCCGTTGTATAGATTCCCCGCCGGTTTTTGCGTTTTCTACTAAGCCTTCGGAAATCTTACCCGCTTTTTCCGCTGTAGCAGCTACGTTATTAATTGATGCAGCGAGTTGTTCAATAGCAGCAGAGGACTCTTCTACTGACGCGGATTGCTGTTCAATTTCCGCAGATAACGTGTTTATTGCGTTAATAATATTATTTACCTCCTTAGTAGTCTCGGCAACGATTTCTGCCTGAGACATTGCGGACTTTGTAATGTGTTCAACGGAGTTGGCCACAATATCAATAGTGTTTTTGGATTTATTAACGTTATCGTTTAAAACCAAAGTTCCCTGTTTAACATCAACAGCGTATTGTTTTAGGCTTATAATAATTACCCTAATTTTATTTGCAAAATCACGTATGGATTTAGTTAACTTGCCGATGTCATCATTTGACTTTGCGTAAAACTCTTTAGTCAAATCTCCTTCTGCCATTATATATATTTTATCAACAATTCCTGATAAGGGTTTCATTATTGCAGAAACAATAAAATACAAAGCCGGTATGGTTAAAATGAAAAGAAAGATAACGAGAGTTATTGAAATGTTGCGCGTTTTTATATAAGGGGCGTGAATTTCTTCTACATAAGCGCCTGCGGCAATAATCCATTTTAGAAATGGGTAATATTTAAAATATACTATTTTATCTCTAGGCGCAACATCAGGAGAATTAGTCCACGGGTAAACAATGTAACCAGTTTTCTTTTTTATCAATTGACGGATAAAATACCGTCCGGAAGAATCTTTTACGTTGTATATATTTTCCCCTTCCTTTGCAGGATGCACAATTAATTTACCTTTGGTATTAATAATGTAGGGATAGCCGGTTTTGCCTATTTTTATTGCAAGTATATCTTTACGGAAATTTTTCACGTTAAGCATTTTAACAAAGTCTTCTTTATAAGCCGAAGCGCTAATTATCCAATCCCAGAACTTGAAATAACTCATGTAAAGGACTTTTTGCCTTGCTTTTTTTTCGCCGGGATTTTTCCAGTCATATTCAATAAAACCCTTTTTGTGTGAAATCTGCTTTTTAACAAAATCAAAACGTGTCATATTTTTATTAACTAACTGTGTCTTAGGATGCACCTGTAAAACACCCTTAGAATTTAAAACGTAAAAATACCCGCTTAAACCGATTTTTTGGCTAAGCAGGGCTTTTTTTGCGTTTTCCATTGCCTGTATCTCTGTTATTTTACCGTTTTTGTACTGATTGTAAAACATTTCGATAACGCGTTTATTGTTTCTAACTGCAGAACGCAACGTATTTTTATACATTGATACTGTTGCGGCTTTAAACGTTGTTAATAAACTAATTGTAATGTTTTCAAGCTCTGAAGTTGCAGCCCCTTCTGCAATGTCTTTTGATAAATAATAATTCGTTACCGTTATACCTAAAACGAAGAAGAAAAATAAAATACCCAATAATATTGAAATTTTTATTTTTAAACTAAAATCCCTAAACCTCATTTAAAACCTCTTAAATAATTACGCTTGATTAATAATCCTCCATAATATTTAGTATCATTTTATATTTTAAGCTGTATAAATTGCAACACAAATTTTATAAAAATAGAAATTATATATATTAAGTGTAAAAAAAACGCAATATTTTACATTAAGATATATTTAAATATAAAAAAATTGTATCTAGTTAATTTTTTTAAAAAAATATGTAGAAATAGAATTAGAAATGCCTATAATTAGAACAAAGGAATAAAAAATGAAAAAACCAAAAATGTCTGAATTTATAGATAAAAACGACTGGAAAACATTTTTAGCCACAAGCATGTTCATAGAAAAAGGAGAAAGCGTACTCGATGTAGGGGCGGGTAACGGAAAAGTAATTAAATTGCTGGAAAAATTTCACGGCTGCAATATATCGGCTGTGGATGTGCAGAATCAATCAAATATTCCGATTAAAAACTATAAACTATTTGACGGGGAAAACCTGCCTTATAAGGATAACGCGGTTGATACTATATTGTTATCTTACGTTTTTCACCATGTAGATAAAAATAATAAGCATGATTTTTTAAAAGAATGTATGCGCGTTACGAAAAAGAAAATAATAATGAATGAAGATGTACCAAAAAACGCTTTTGACCGCTTGCTTTCAAAATTGCACGGATGGGAATTTAAAAAGCGTACGGGAATAGAATCCGAACCAAGTTTTTTAAATTTTGAAGGTTTCAAAAAATTATTTGCCAAATTAAACTTAAACCTAAAACACGTTATTAAATTTCCCCGGTTTGCCAGAGAATTCTACTACCCTATCAACAGGTTAATGTTCGTACTTGAATTAAAAACTTAATATAAATTAAGCAAACTGCATTAATAAATCCAACTCTCCCCTATCTTATTTTTTTCGCCACAATACAGTTCTTCTTCATAAGGGGAATTAAAATGCGTTTAAAAGTATTGTCAACGAAAATATCAGCAGGGGTTTTCAAACCTGAATAGATAACGCGTTTTTCACCTGTACTAACATTGATTTTATAAATAACGCCTTTTTTCCAGCTAGAAGCATATATATAACGGTTTTTTGGGCCAAAGCCTAAACCGTCTCCTGAATGTATCCCGCGTGCAACAACATTTATACGTCCTTGCCGGTCAATCTTGTATAGTTTTCCGCCTTTGAACTGAACAACGAATAACTCACCCGGGTAACGCGTTACTATTCCGTTCGGGTATTTAATACGCGTTATATACGTTGATACTATACCGTTTTTTATTTTATGTATTTTATGAGTGTACATATCAGTAACGAAAAGCGTTCCGTTTTTATTAACTGCAATATCGTTTAAAAACTTTGCGCCTTTAACGTAAAAAACAGTGAGTTTTTCTCCGGTATCTGCATTAAAAGCGTAAACACGGTCTATATCAGTAACGAATAATGCGTTGTTGTAAACCGCCATGCCTTTAGGCGCGTTTAAACCCGTTATGAATTTCTTTTTAATCATTTTACCGCGAAAGCTCAATTTTGAAATATATCCGTTGCCGTCCTTTTTTAAAGGCGAACCGTTTACGTTTGAAACGAAAATAAAGCGCTTGTATGGAAGCATTGACTCGGGCGTGTTAAAACCGCACATTAATGAAATTAAAACCATAGCCGTTCTTAATATTACCATATATCCTCCGAAAAGCGTTGAAATTACACAGCATTTATATTATTATACAAATAATGTTTAATTAAATCCATTTACTTTAATTAAAAAGGTTAAAATGAAATACTTTTTATTTATTTTAGTAACACTCATTCTCGTTAACTGCTCACAAAAAAACGTAAAAAAATCTACACCCGGCCAGAGTTTTACCATAAAAAAAACGCATCAACATTCACCGTGGAAAACCGTTAACTTTATGGGATATTATACAGTTAAATGCCCGGAAAACTGGCGTGTCAGCCGGGATAAAAGCCGCGTTTTTATCCGCCCTAAAGAAAACGAGCCCGTGGGCGTTGTTATCGGAATGGAACGCGATGACAAATTAAACACGTTGCCCATTTCCAAATATTTTGTTCATTTTTACAAAAACCTTTTAATCCCGCGCGGAATTAGAGTAAAAAATCTTGAGCAAACAACGCTTTCGGGTTTACGCGCTGTTAGTTTTGAATACCGCTTTACCAATGATTTCGGGCAAACATTACGCGGTTTTGAAATACTCGTTAAACATAAAGGTACGTTTTTTTATTTCGTTGCTGAAGCACCTGATAAAAATTTTCAATCCCATTTCGTTAAGTTTAAATGGATAATAGACAGCGCTGAGTTTCCGGGAACGGTAAAAAGGGATTAAAAGTGAAGAGAAATCCCCCGGCTTTTTACCGCGAACAGCTTTTTCTTCCTGCCCCCTTTAAATAAAGAGGGCGGTTTTTTTTATACGTTGTGATTATGAGATTAAGATAGCTAGCCGTAGGGCAGGTACGTTACCTGCCCCAAAGCCCGCTAGATACACAGACGTTAAGATTGACGGCAGAAAGTAACGCGTTAGATATAACAAACGTACAAAACGGGCACACGTGTGTTTTTATAAGTTTAATCGGGGCTGAAATTTAGGCTTTGAAGCAACGCGTTCATGTACAAAACGTGTAAAACGTTGGGGGAGATTTCTTGGATAAAATAAAATGAGATTATAAAAATAAAACTTCGAAGTCTTTATTCGAGAAATTGAAGTGTTTATCTTCGGTAACTATTTTAGTGGTAGTGTAAGATTTTTTGTGTAAATGCTTTTAGTGGAATTTCTTATTAGATTTGAGGGGAGGCTAAACATTGAGCTCTAAATCGGCTTGGCTATTTACACAAAATTTCTTACAGTCTCGAATATAATCCATCTACATATCTTCCTGCAAAAAATAGTGTATACGGCGTTTGTGTAAGAATTAAATGATTTTAAGTAAATATTAATAAATTGCGCTTTTTTATCGTTATATAAGTGTTTAATTTTAATTATTAAAACTGGTATGCATATTGTTATACTGAAGTGATATAAAACAGTGTCTATAAAAAAGTATTTTAAAAATAAAAATATAATTCTTCTAAGTGTTTCTAATTTTTTATTTTATTTTTCAACCGGACTTTTTTTCTTTCTCCCCGTTTATATTGCAGAATTGAAAGTCTCAAAGTTTTATATCGGTATAATTATGGCTATGCCTTCTATTGTTCAAATAACAGTTGGTTATAGAATTCGTAATAAGATGGATTTTCTTAACAAAAAAACCGCTTTAATGTTTACCGGTTTGCTTTCAGTCTTAGTGTTTATTCTATACATTTTTGTAAGAAACGTTTATATTATTCCCGTAATAAGGTTTTTTCACAGTATTGTATTAAGCGCAGGAATCTTATTCGGAATGGCATTAGCCGTTGATTTAATCCCTCCTGATAAGAGAAAATCCGGAATAGGGCTTTATTCCTTAACCGGTGCACTGCCGTTTTTGTTCGCTCCAATGACTGCGGAATTTATAACGCGTTACTTTTCCTTTAAATACGTATTCATTTTAGCCGCATTCATTTCGTTGTTACGCGTTATAATTACACGGTTTATTAATGTACCTGATAAAAAAGTTAGAACTGCGGTTTTGCAGAAAACGCATTACCGTGATTACATTAACGTTATTCCCTATGTAATTTTTTACGGCGCTCTATACGCGGCTTTATATAAATTTTTAAGCGCGTATTCTTTGCAGTTGAAAATTTTATATGTTTCCGCTTTTTTTCAGGCAAGAGTAATACTTACGTTTGCAGTTAGGCTGATATTCCATAGAAATATTGATAAATGGAATAATTATAAAATAATATTAACGAGTTTCATAAGCGGGTTCGTTGTTCTTTTCTTAGCGTTTTTGTTAAAATTTAAACCGGAAATATACATTTTAATAATAATGGGTGGGGTTTACGGCTCAATACACGGAGTTTTATACCCGGCTTTAAGCGATGTTTTTATTAAAAAAACACCTGATTGCGCAGGCAAAGCAACTATGGTTTTTATGCTTACAAAGAATTTGGGCATTGCCCTTTTTGCTTTATTTTGCGGTTTTATTGCAGATTATATAGGGTATAATAAAATGTATTTTATTATGTCTTTTTTAATGCTTATTCCGGTTTTTTGCATTTTAATAAATAAAAAAAACGAATTAATAATTGAAAATGATTAAATTTTTTTAAAAATAGATATATTATGAATATTAATTTGTAGGAGTGAATAATGAATATTTGCTTTATTATCAATGATTGGAATACGGTTGGGGCTAAAACGGAAACAACAATCCGATTGATTCACGAATGCGTTTTGCGTAATCACAACGTAGGAATTTTATATTCCCAAAATTTAACTATCCGGAATAACGTAACTTATGGCTTTGTAAAAGTTATAAAAAGTATGGAAAAAGTGCCTGATAACATCGAATCTTTTTATAAAAAAGTTAAATTAGTGGAAAAGCTTTTGCCTATTAACGGATTTGATGCAATTTTTATCAGAAAAAACCCTCCTGTGGATAATATAATGCTTAATTTCCTCGATTCCATAAGGGATGAAACTTTTCTGATTAACGACATTAACGGAATTAGAAAGGCGAATAATAAATTATACACCGCGCTTTTTCATGACCCGGAGAATGAATTTTTGCCCGTTACCCATGTTTCAAAAAATATTAAATATTTAAAAAGGATAATAGATGAATCTCAAAGCCAAAAAATGATATTAAAGCCGTTAAACGCATACGGCGGCAGCGGTGTTATAGTTCTTGAAAAAAACGCCAAGCATAATATTAATTCTTTGCTTGAGTTTTACATTGAAGGCAAAGAACAGAAAAATTATGTTATTGTTCAGGAATACGTTGAGGGCGCTGAAAAAGGCGACATCCGCGTTTTAATGCTAAACGGTTTCCCTATAGGAGCGTATAAACGGGTGCCTGCTGTTGATGATATTCGCGCAAATATTCATGCCGGAGGCCGCGCTGAGAAACATAAACTAACTAAAGATGAGCTTTATATTTGTAAAAAAATCGGGCCTCAACTCGTTAACGACGGAATATTTTTTGCGGGTATTGATATAATCAACAATAAACTGATTGAAGTCAACGTATTATCGCCCGGTGGTATT
>CAYUYT010000064.1:0-485 GCA_964449345.1 uncultured Spirochaetia bacterium
CAAGGCGTTATCCTTAATGTACTTTTCCACAAGAGGAGGTACTAAATATTTAATGCTCTTGCCTTGTTTTATGCGCTGTCTTATTTGCGTTGAGGATATATCCATGGCAGGCCCGGTAACCTTTTTAACAAAGGGAAACTTTTCAAGATGAATATCAATTTCCGTTCCTTTTCTTTGATAAACAACGAATTGTACAAGTGTTTTAAGCTGATTGATATCTTTCCACTCATCAAGTTCAGGCAGTAAATCAGAACCCATAATAAAATAAATTATTTCACAATCAGGATATTTTTTATAAATCTCCTTGACAGTATCTATGGTGTAAGAAACCCCGCCGCGCTTCAGTTCAATATCGAGGACGGTAAATAATGCGTTATCCTTAGTTGCAAGCTTTAACATTTCAAGGCGTTGTTTAGGCGTTATTTCGGGTTCAAAATCTTTATGCGGCGGTAGGTTGTCAGGGATTAAAAACACAGTATCCAAAT
>CAYUYT010000064.1:495-13091 GCA_964449345.1 uncultured Spirochaetia bacterium
TGCGCAACGAAAAGATGAGCGTTGTGTACGGGGTTAAAAGTTCCGCCTAAAATTGCCGGTTTCATAAGTTTGATGATATTCTCTGTTCTAATTCCACAATTTTCTGCGTTAACTCGTCTGCTTTTTCATAATCTTCTTCGTAAATAGAAAGGAATTTGTTAACGTAAAGTTCAGTTAGTTCGTCAATCATTTTCCCGGGCTGATAAATTATTTTATAAACATTTTGAACATCGTATTTTTCGTATTTCTGTTTTATGTTCTCGATTAATTTTTTAACTTTATAATTTTTGGAGGTAATCTCGATTTCGGCTTTTTCGGATAATGATTTTCTTAATTTTCTAAGCATTTTTCTTAAAGTGTAGAGGGACTCTTTTTCCCCGAAGAACTCTGGCTTGAAATCGAATTTATCTTTAAACTTTTCGGAATATTCCTGTATAATTTTATTGTATTTATAAAACTGTTGTTTGTAAAACCGTCTAAACTCAACGTCTTTTTTTGGGAAAGTAATAGTACCAGCTTCAATAATGTCGCATTTTATGTTGGCGGTTTTTTCAAATAAAACATCCTCATCTTCAAATGCGATTGGGGGGAAAGTTGCTGTTAATAATTTGTCTTCTAACGGCAAAGCCGATATGGTAAAATTAGCCGCAATTATTTTTGCCCCGGGCGAGAATAAATTTTCCCCGTCTATTTTCCAATAGACAACGCAGTTGCCCGTAAGGTTTTCAATGTCTCCCTGTAACAGCTTGAGCGCCAATATTAAACTCCTTACACTTAGATTATAGTTTCCTAAAGAAAAAAAATCTATAATTTTTTATTTTTAGAAACATTTTTCAAAAGTTTTTTACCGATTTAACAATAGTTTTCATAATAATTAATCTTATTGTAAACAACAATATCAATTTTTGTTTTATTTATTATACATTCATCATTATAATAATATTAGCGCAAAGAGTATAGCAAAACTTTTATACAAGGCGGGAACAATGATTGACGTAAATTTCAAAGATAATATTGTATATTTTTTAGATATACGGAAAACGCAAAACGGAATTGAAACTCCGGGAATTATTGAAAAGCTTAACACGGAAATAGAAAAAATTTTAGCAGAAATTTTTCCTATCAACAAAGAAAAGTCAGCTCTACTCAAAGTGCATATTGGCGAACCGTTAAAAAAAACGCACATGAAACCGGAATTGCTAAAACCAATTGCAGGGTACTTAAAACAAAAAGGCGTGAATGACGTTGTTTACGGAGATACTACGGTTGCTTATTCAGGAGAAAGGGGGTACAAAGAAAACCCCGAGTCTGATGTAACGAAATATTTGAATTTGGCAAAAGAAAACGGTTTTACGGATATACCCTTTGTGGTTCTTGACAGACCGATAACCAAAACCATGGACTTAAATTTCAATAAAGTACACATTGAAACAAATGTTAATGATCACAGAATACGGTATAAAAAAATATACCCATCAGGAGGGTATCTTGCCGCGAAAATAATTATAAACAACGCGCATTTAACCGGACATCCTCTTGCTAAAAACGCGGTTTGCAATAAAAGCATTTCCATGGGATTATCTTCCTATGCGGGAAAACTTCAACTACACCAAAGCCTTTACCCTGAAATTAATTATGAAAAATGTATTTTATGCGGCGAATGCGTTGAACAATGCCCTGTTGATGCGCTTGCAATAGAAAAAGAAAAAGTAGAATTCACTTTTAACCTTTGTATCGGATGCGGACAGTGCGCTTCTATTTGCCCGGAAAACGCTGTAACAATGGTTTCAGAGGGGATTGAAACGTGGAATAAAGGCGTTGACTCGATTGATATTAGAATGTGTGAATACACAATTGCAATGCTTAACGAATTCAAAGGCAGAATGTTAAATATAGGCCATTTATACACGGTTACATCCGGTTGCGATTGTATAAACAAAAAAGAAACTCCCAATTGCAAAGACATTGGAATTGTTATCGGGTTTAACCCATTTGCCGTTGATTTTACTGCAACGTCAATTGAAACAATGCTTAAAAAAGATAATGATACGGTAACGGATGTTAATGAACTCGTTGACTTTGCCAAAACCCGGCCTAGGTTTGAAATGTATGATTACGTTAAGGATAATTTCGGCATTGAATATATTCCTGAGTTAAAAATAATTCAGGTTAGTTAATAATTTTAAAAGAGGTTAAAATGAAAAAATATTGTCTATTAATTATTTTTACGCTTACGGTATTATTGAAAACAACGCTTTTTGCCAACTGGAATCAGGCGACATCAACAATAACGCGTTTTTTAAAAGCAATGAACTCATTAAACATGAAACAAGCGCAAAGTTTGTGCGCCTATCAAATGCAGGATTATTTTCATAAGAATATTAAACCGTTTTTAAAAAAGGCAAAAACCAACCCTAAAAAATACAAAGCGCACTATTATGTTTTTAAAAAGGAAAAAGCGGGAAACGTTTTTTCCTTTTATGCTTTTATTCACATTTATAATCAAAAAGCCGTTCGCTATGCAGTTTTCACGGTAGAAAGAGTAAACCGTGTTTTTAAAGTAACGAGAATGCACAGGATTTCTCCTGTAAAAGTGATAACGCGTTAGTTTTAAAAAAAGTATAGAATTTGAGTTAAAGTCATAGTAGGATACAAATTGCTTTAATTCTGCGAATTGTAGCGCCGCAAAATTAAACCGTATGTCATCTTGGCCTGATAACGTACAACGGGATGTTCGTCCCTAAGCATACGCCTGATAAAAGGCAAAACACTTTTGTTTCCGATACGCGCTAAAGCAAGCAACGCGTTTTTTCTGACTCTAAAATTTTTATCGGATAATGCGTTAATTATTGGATACATAACCTCATTTAAAGGATACCTTGAAATAATCAAAGCCGCCTGCATTCTTAAATCCGTTACCTCACATTCAAGAGCCCATATAATAGCGTGCTTGGCTTTTTTATCAGGAAATACTTTTAGGGCGTGAATAATGTATTTTCTTATTTGCAAATCTTCGTCATTATTTTTTAAACTACCGATTAAAAGGAATAATTCCCTTTGGGTTTTCTGGCGCATAAACGCGTTAATTGCATTAATTTTTTGTTCGCGCGTACCGTATTTGAAAAGGTATTCAGTATCCTGCATATATATTGGTAAAGTAAAACTAAGTGATATTATTAATAATATAAAAAAACGCTTTTTCACTTTTATAGTTTCGGCAAAAATAGCTTTATTATAAACGCAATTTATAGTCCCGTTTTTTATAAATCATAAATAAATGTGTTTGCTCGTTATGCTGTTTTTGATTATTATTTTGTGTATGGTAACTTTAACAAACGAAGAAATACAAAAAATCAAAAACAAACTAGAAAGCTTTGATGATATTAAAGAAAAACGAAAATTTTTGCTCAAAGCAATGCATATGGAAAAATTCATTGCAAACAGAAAAACGCAAAAAGTTGGCAACGTACCCATTCATATCGAAGCTTACGAAAGCAAACCGGATGACCCCGTGATTATATTCATTCCCGGAATAGGCACTTATGCGGAAATGTACTGTGAATTTTTTCAGAAACTATCAAGCTGGGGTTTTAACGTTATGGGCGTTGATTTACGCGGGCACGGATATTCAGGGGGAAAACGCGGTTATTATACCGTAGAGCAAGTTCAACAAGATTTATCCGATGTTATTTCTCATTGCATAAATAAGTACAACGAAAAAATCGTTTTATTCGGTTGCTCAATCGGTTCTCCCCTTGCAATGGCGGCGGCAGAAAATGACAGCAGGGTTAAAGCCCTGATATGCCACACATTATTTTTATCAGAACACCCACTTGATTTTGTTACAATGATAGGCTGGAATTCCCTCAACGTAACGAAGTTGTTTTTCCCTGATTTGAAAATTGACTTTAGAACGTTTATTGACATTGACGAATTAGTGAAAGACAACGTGTTCGGCGAATTTATGGATTACGACGACTTACTTGTTTGGGAATATCCCGTAAAAACACTTTCAAGCGTGTACTCCCGTAAAACTAAATTATTAAACGAAAATATGGATTTTAAATCCGTTATAATGATTGGCGAACGCGATGAATTAATTAAGATTTCATACGAAAAAAAAATAATAAAAGCCATGGAACATAATTTTGACCTAATAGTGATACCCGGTGGCAAGCATATGCTCCCCTTTGACCACGT
Source organism: uncultured Spirochaetia bacterium (assembly GCA_964449345.1). Classification (GTDB taxonomy): domain Bacteria; phylum Spirochaetota; class CALGPD01; order CALGPD01; family CALGPD01; genus CALGPD01. The sequence continues at coordinate 4,696 of CAYUYT010000064.1, forward strand.
TAGAGAAACGGTTTACGCAGTGCGCGACTGGGTGAACAAAGTATTTAAAAGAGCCAATAAATAATCTAACACTTAAAATTCGAGTCAAAATTTCCCGTTCTGCATAATTTTCCGTCCAAATTCGGCTCAAATTTTTTTACAAATTATGAATGAATTTAAATTCATTTAAATTTTTTTTTGATTGACATTTTTTTCATTTAGCCATAAACTATTAACTAGAAAGAAATTAATAAAACAGTTGCGATTGGCGGTTGGTACATTTTTTGCAATTCAAATTTACAGATTTTAAAGTAAGCGTTTATTTAGTAAACACGATTTGCTGTTTGTAGAAGGCAATGATAAACGCGGTTATTTAACAAAAAAAGTTAACATAGTAAATAATTATTTAGGGAAGTGGTTTAAATGATAACTGCGGGCTTTATTCATGAGTACGCGCATTTAAAACGCAAAACACCGGATTTTAATGAAAATAGAAGTTATGCTTTATGGAATGTTTATGAAGCAAAGGGAACTTATAAAATCAGAATTTTTTTACCCGGTGTTGATAAAAAAAATGTAAAGCTAATATACAAAAGCGGACTTTTAATTATAAAGGGAAACAAGACGAAAATTAATTCGCCAGAATGCAAAACATTAAGTAAGCAATCTTTTTCAGGCTGGTTCACCCGTTGTATTCGCCTTACTGAAAATATTGCTGGAAAATCAATCCGCGCCTATTTTAAAAACGGTATTTTGCATATAGAATTATGCAATAAATCTAAAATCAGGAGGATTATTAAAATTAATTCTTAAAAGAATTATAATTTTAATCAAGGAGGTTATTTATGAAAAAAATTACATTAATTTTAACTATATTAATTTTCGCTTTGTCTGCCGGTTTTACTTCACAGCGCCTTGCATACAACGGAAAAGTCTATGATATTTCAAAAATAACCGGACAGGTTAACTATCTTTTAGCCAAACATGAAACTTTTTTAAAACACATATTTAGTAAAAAACATATATCAACTTTTGCTAAAGGATTTTTCCGTTATACAGGGTTCATGAACGAAAACACAACGCAAAATTTTTTCAGAAACCTTGAGTATCGTATAAAATCCGGGAATGCCCCCGGAGCAAAAAACGGTGTTACAATGATTTCTTACACAAGCGTTGTTTCAATTAACGGAGAAACTAAAGCCGTCAGTTATTCATATTCAAGCAATGGGAAAAACATACAACTTATTAAACAAACTTATAATAAGGGTACGCTATTAAAAGCGCAATATGAATACAATATTAACGGAAAACTTTTAAAAGTTAGAGAATATAAAAACAACGAGTTAATAAACAATAAAAATCACAAACTTTTAATATAATATTTTAGGCAGGCTAAAAACCTGCGGCTTTATAATAAATTGGTTAACAAGGAGGTTCTATGATTAATCAAGAAAATAACAATGCGCACGCAAGGTCTCATTTAAGAGAACTTGAAAAGAAAAGCGCTTTAATGAAGAAACTCTACAGAAACGTGATTGAAAAAAGAGAACAGTATTTCAAAAAATTCGTCGATACCAAGGAGTGGAAAGAACAAAGAATTTCATAGGCGAAAAAAGATTATAGGCATTAATTTTTTGGTGAATATTGATACTTCGAAAGTATCAGTATTTCGCCTTCCCCGCCTATACCGATTTAAGAATATTCCTCAAGCCATGAGTCAATTTCACTTTCCGTCAAATTCCAGCTTGTTAAAAATTCTCCCCCTCTTCCCACAGTCTTATTAAATTTATAAAGCGTAGCTATTTCAAATACCGACCCGACAGGATTAAACATACCGAACTTGCCCGTAAAACACTTTTCAGCATCGTGAATAATTTGCATTACCTGATTTTCCGTTAAAATGAAATCACCCGGATTTGCGTTTTTGAACATTGACATTAAAGCGTCATGGTGGGTAGACATTACAATGTTATCCCCCCAATGCCCCGATTCTATTCTGTCTTCAAGCCATGAACGCGTTACTTCTAAATCCCGTGCAGTTAAGTTAATTTTATATTTTTTCACTATAATAAAATATAAAAAAGCTTTTTAAAATAAGAAAGCCGGCAAAAAAAAACCGGCTTTTATATTATTATTTCTTAATTTCTATTTTCCGTCCACAGGGCTTTTATTCATACTGATAGGATTTATGTTCCCGTTATTCGGTTTGTAACCTGATGGCGAATTCGTGTTTAATTTTTCAGGATGCTTTTTATAATAATCTCTTAAAACTTTGAAAGTCAAACCGTAACGGTTTCTAGCATTCCATATAATATATCCGCGGGCCGCAGTATCTTCAACAGCGCGTACTTGAGCTAGAATATACCCGCCTAAAGATAACTTTGTATATCTCACATTCATTTTGAACGCCTGAATGTAGGGCATTATAAAAGTATGCGAACCAACGCGGTTTAACCCTTTTATCGTACTTTGTCTAACCGTAAAATACGGATGGCGAAGTTTATAATAATCAGGGTAATAATGTGAGGGGTAAACCATAGGACAAATAACATCCGCGTATTTTGCCATTGATTCTAACTGCTGTCCAATTACATCGCCTCTGTTATATACGATGCGTCCGAAAACGTCCGTTGCGAGAGGAATGTTTGCGTTATTGATTCTTTTTTTCACTTTATGCAGTAATTCTGCAATAAAATTGTATTTCCATTTTAGTGAAGCTCCGCGCCAGCCGTCTGCAAAACGGATATAATCAAGCTGGATTTCCTTAAATCCGGCTTTAACGGATAAATCAACTAAACGGAATATGGCGTTCATGTGTTTTTTTGAAATATGCTTTGTTTTCAACCCGTATTGAAACGCAACTATTCGCGCGATAGGGTAGATACCGGCATCAATAAGCATCTTTACAGTTTTCGGGTTTATTACAGGCCGCATACTTTTATACGGTGCTACATCAATTACCATCGCATTGATATGAGCTTTTTTAGCCTGCTTTATTAAAGTCCGCATTCTGCGCACACTTCTTCCCGTTATACAGTGTAAATAAATCCCCCGTAAAAATTTTTTTGGCAGTTTAATGCCGGATTTGTGCTTAGGCATTATATTATCGCCAATTACAAAAGTTCTTCGGCGGCGTTTTCTTATTTTCTTACTCTTAGCAGGGTATAAATCAATACCCGTTAAGGATATGATTATAATAAAGGTTAGAATAAGAGTAAATATGTTTTTCGTTTTCATATTCTCCCCATTTTTTTTAATATTTTCAAAATTTCTCACTAAATATAAACTATATTATCGGTTATGGGCAAGAAAAATTAACGTTTTTCTTAAATGTCTTCGTCATCTGTGGGTAAAATATCCTGCATAACGTTTAACGGCATAAGGGACTCGGGTAAAAGAAACTCAATTATGTTTGATTCATCGGTAACGTATTTTTTATTAAGCTCCGTTAACGTTGAATGTAAGTGTTTTAGGTGAGCAAATATTTGTTCGTCTAATGCGGATTCTAAAATTGCAGTGGATTCTTTTGAAAAAAAATCCTTAAAAGAAGTTTCATAGAAAGAATTTTCACCTGGCAGCCGTATTCTGATTTTTGAATTCAAAATATCCTGTGGGGATAATAATGTACCGCCGGATAAAAATCTCATAAACATATCTCCTTAAATAATCCTGTTACTATTATAGCAAAAAATTATTCTTTGTAAAACCTTATTTTGAATGTTTGTGAAAAAACTTAAAAATTACCACTAATTTACCCGTAAATTTAAACCTAAAATTACTGAAATGCTTTTTTAAATACTTGACACTCCGATTTTTTATTATAAAATTTATCTTACTTTTCAAATTATATCTTAATTGTGTATAATTATAACAAAACGGTTTCGGAAATAAAAATGAATAAAGTATTAATAACGGGGTTCGGCGCTATAACAGGAACGGGAAATAACACGGGGGAAATTCTAAATTCCATAAAAGCTAATCATTCCGGCATTGGCAAGCTGAAAAAATTCAACACATCAATTACAAAACTTAAAACCGGATGCGAAGTTAGAGATTTCCGTCCCTCATATAATATTAATCATAATATAGACAAATACTTAACGGACACAAATAGGTTCGCCCTGCACGCGGCTTGCGAAGCTATGGATATGGCCAATTTAAATAATTATAAAGATAACGGAGATTTTAAAACTGCCGTTATCACCGGAGTTTCTACTTCAGGTATGCAGAACGCAGAAAAATTCTATTTTGAGCGGCACGAAAACAAAAACAACGCGGATTTAATCAGGGCTTTTCATTCAAGCGTAACCGCAGATTTAATTGCATGGTATTTTAAAACAAAGGGTGAGAAATCAACAATAATAACAGCGTGTTCCTCAGGAGCGAACGCAATAGGATATGCTTTTAATTTAATTAAGTCAGGTGAATACCAACGCGTTATCACCGGAGGCAGCGATGCTTTATGCTTTTTAACTCATACCGGTTTCAACAGCTTAGGTAATGTTGATCCTGACTATGCGAAACCGTTTTCCGGCAACCGTAATGGGCTGTCTTTAGGCGAGGGCGCTGGAATTTTAATTCTGGAAAGCGAAGAATTAGTAAAAAATAGAAACGCAAAAGTTTACGCAGAAATTTGCGGATATGGAAATACTTCAGATGCTTATCACGCTACTGCTCCCCACCCCCAAGGTTTGGGCGCGGCAAGGGCAATGCAACAGGCAATAAATGATGCAGGACTTTCCCCCGGACAAATAAATTATATTAACGCCCACGGCACCGGAACAATTCACAACGATAAAAGCGAAACCGCCGCTATAAAAAATGTTTTTAACGAACACGCTTATAAACTTAAAGTATCGTCAACTAAATCAAGTACGGGACACACATTAGGCGCGGCAGGAGCTATTGAAGCTGTAATATGCGTTTTAGCAATTAATAACGGCATAATTCCCGCTACGCTAAATTATGAAGAACAGGACGAAGATTGCGACCTCGATTACGTTGTTAATAAACACAGTAATCAGGATATTGAATACGCGTTGTCTAACTCTTTTGCCTTTGGGGGAAATAATGCGTCATTATTATTCGGAAAGGTTTAATTAATAAAATGAAAGAGAAAATAGTAATTACAGGCAAAGGAATTGTTTCGCCTTTCGGATGCTGTGAGCAAAATTTTATAACCAACATTAAAAATAAAACCGCAAATTTTATTACAAAAGAAGAACAAGGCGAAAAAATTTATAAAAATGCTGATTTCGATATAAACAAGCACTATGATAAGAAAAAAATAAAGAGAATAAGCAAGCTTGCCAAAGCAGTTTTATTTTCAATAGCCGAAGCAATGGAAAACGCAAAAATTAGTCAGGCAAACCCTGACCAAACCGGACTGTTTTTCGGGACAGGGCTTGGAGAATTAAACACAACGCAAAAATATCTTGATTCCTACCTTAAAAAAGGAATAGACTATGTAAGCCCTATGCATTTTTCATCATCCGTGCATAACTCTCCTGCCGGACATACGTCAATTCAAAAACAATTAACGGGCATGAACCTTACGTTTTCTCATAAAGACATTTCATTTGAAACGGCATTAAAAAGTGCGGTTGTAAATTTAAAGCTTGGCAAAATTAAATACGCTTTGGTTTGCGGCGCAGATGAAAACATAGAAATTTTAAGGCAAAGTTATAAAATTTTAGGCATGAGCGGGTTTAAATTATTCGAAGGCGCGACGTGTTTTGTACTGGAAACCGAAACAGGCGCAAAAGAAAAAAATAAAAAAATACTTGGGCAAGTTAATTTAATAACGGGAAACATTCCTGCTAACCCTTTTAATTTTCCGAAAAATATCCACATCGATATTCCTAAAAATTTCATAAACCGCGCGGATGTAATTTTCACAGGTGAAAACGGATATGATAAAAAAGATAAAGCAGAACAAATGTTTTATAACTACATTACAACCAAAACCGGAATTAATATACCGGCAATAAAAGACAAAGCCATGGATTACGATTTCAATACTGCAAGCGCAACGCGTTTATACGTTGCTTTGGCAGTTATCAAAGGTTCATTAATGCCGGATGAAATCCATGAAAATACTTGTATTGAGGGAGCAATCAATAAAATCATCATACAAAACATATCCGGGGCAGGTTCGTATTCTTTAGTTAGTGTATCCGGGGTATAAATGAAAGCGAGGATAGGGCTTTATACTTTTTTAAGTTTAAGTATTATATGCGCTGTTATTTTTTTTCTTAATTCCAATTTAATATATTTAATTTGCTCAATTGCATTTTTTCTTTTTTTCTTTACCATATTAACTTACGGTGTATTCGTTCCCTCATCAGCAATATTTATTGACGTTATTTACCGGATACCCCAAAAAGCAAAAACGGTTTATTTAACATTTGATGACGGACCTGATGAGACGGTAACCCCTCTTATACTTGATTTGCTTTACAAGCATAATATTAAAGCTGTTTTTTTCGTTATAGCTGAAAAAGCAAAAAAATACAATTATATAATTAAACGCGCTCTAAATGAAGGTCATAAAATCGGTAATCACTCACTTTACCACTCCCGTTTTTTCCCGTTTTTTTTATACAAAAGGTTAAAAGCCGACCTTAAAAAATCCCAAGAGATTTTAAACGAAATAGCTGAAGGTCATTGCGTTTATTTCAGACCGCCAATGGGAATAAAAAACCCTTCAATGCGCAGAGTAATGAAAGATTTAAATTTAAAATGCGTTACGTGGGATACTCGTGGATTTGATACAACGGGAATGGACCCCGCATTGATTATATCAAAAATCACTGATAATATACAAAATGGAAGTATAATACTTTTTCACGATGGAAGCGATAGACAGGATATTCTGGATATTGATAAAAAAATTTATATTTTGACCAAAATAATTAAAACAATAAGAACAAAGGGTTATAATTTTTCTTTACTATAAAAAATGAAGTGTTTATATTCTATATAATTAATTTAAGGCAAGTTATGAAAAAAATATTTTTAACGGCGATATTTTTAATTACACCGGTTTTAATTTTAAACGCAAATTACAACGTTATAAACAAAATTCAATCCCGCATGAAAAAAATAAAAATAATAAAAATAAATAAAATCCAAAAAAAAATTATAAAAAAATTCAAAACAACCATAATAAGCAAGGGCAGTATTAAACTTGTTAAGCCGGGAAAAATTATTTTAAATTATCACACTCCAATCAGAATAAACATCAGCGTAAATAAAGATTCGGTTTCGATTTATAATGTCAAAACTAAAAACAAAAAAAATATTAATTTAAATTCCATGCCTTCCCTTAAATCCCTGTTTTACAATATGTTTTTCTGGTTTTCCGATAAAAAACCGCAAATCAAAAAAGACTTTATTTATAAAATTCAAAATTTAAGCAGTGAATATAAATTCACACTTTACCCCAAAAAACTGCAAATCAGAGAAATATTAAAAAAAATCACCATAAACTTTTCCAAACACAGCTTGCTTATTAAAAAAATCAAACTATGGGAAAACAAATCAAATGACACAACGGAAATTATATTTTATAAAATAAAAACAAAAAACGGTTAGTGAATATGAAACAAAAGAAGATACATTTCACAGAATTCATACTAAAACATAAAAAAAGCGTTATTATCTTATTTATACTAATTTTTATTTTTATGATTTATTCGTTAACACGAACTAAGTTCTCTCAAAATATTTTTGAACTCCTTCCTGAGAACGTGAAAGCCATTGACAAAACCAAAACAACGCTACAGGATTTCGGGAGCTTAAATTATTTTCTAATTGATATTTACAGTGCTGAAAAAGAAACTCAAAAGCTAAGCGGTTTTGTAAAAAAATTTGCAAGGGAATTAAAAAAAACGGGGAAGTTTAAAAGCGTGCGCGAGGGATTCGGGCGCAAATTTTTAACAGGAATACAAAATACTTATCTTGACAAACTCCTTTATTTAATTCCCGAAAATAAGATAGAACAGATAAAGCAAAAATTAACTCAAAAGGAAATTGAGAAAACGTTTGATGCAAATTATGAAAAATTTATTTCCTTCCAGTCAATGTTTTTTAAAAAAATTGTATTTATGGACCCTCTTGGTTTAAGAGATATATTTTTAAAAAATGTTTTACGCGGCTCATCGCCTTACAAAATTTCTCTGAATAACGGTGTATTTTTTTCTAAAAACAAAAAACATGCGTTGATTATAAGTCTTCCGGTTTCAGGACCTTTTAACGTTGTAAAATCAAAAACAATGATTAAATCCGTTAATAAGATTTTCAACAAACTGAATGAAAATAATAATTTCAAAATCAAATACATTGGCGGGCATTTCTTTTCACTTGAACATTCGAAAGTGATAAAAAGAGATATATACTTAACAATGCTTTTAAGC
>CAYUYT010000064.1:13101-14291 GCA_964449345.1 uncultured Spirochaetia bacterium
TTTTCTATTTTTATTTTACTAATTTAAGATACATTATTTTTGCGTTTATAACTCTTGCAGGCGGGATAATTTTCGGTATTTTCATTACACGTTTGTTTTATTCAAAAATGAACCTAATAACAATGGGATTCGGAAGCGTTATACTCGGTATGAGCATTGACTATATTATGCACTATTTTATCCATTTTAGGCATGACGTTAAATCAGGTGCGAGGGCAGAACAAGCGGCTTTGAACTCCGTACAAATTTCATCAAAAAGTATTTTAGCCGGTGCAACTACGACAATCGGCGCTTTATTAATTATTATGTTCTATTCTTTTAGCGGACTTGCAAAAGTTGCTCTGTTTTGCAGCGGCGGCATTTTCTTCTCCCTTGTGCTTACCATTATATTTACACCGTGTTTTGCTCAATTTTACTACGGCAAAGGAATTAAAAAAGACAATAAAATCAAAACCAAAATAAAACAGAGCATAACTGAGATTAAATTATTTGCTGATAAATATTCCGGTCGAATTATAGGATTAGTAATAGTTATAACTTTACTTCTATTTTCATTTATATTTAATCTTGAGTTTGATGCCGATTTACGCAAACTTGACAAATCAACTCTGGAAGCAAAAAACAGCATACGGCATTTTAATGAAACCTACGGTAAAATTGACAGTTCCCTCGTTGTTCTAATAGAAAAAAATAGTTTGCAGGAAGCGCTTGAACTAAACGAAAAGATTTTTTCAAAACTAAATGTATTAGAACGGAAAATGCCTATTAAAATAATGAGCATTGCGGGATTATTGCCTTCTATCAAACAACAAAGAAAAAACGTAAAAGCAATTCTCAACTTAAACCTTGAAAAGGCTTATGAATATTACAAAAATTTATCCCGTAAAAAAGGGCTTAAAGGCAAAGCGCTACAAATCTTTGAAAAACAAATTCAAAAATACAAAAACCAATCAAAACCTTATTTAAAATATGAGAACGCGAAGAAAACGAAAATAAATTCAATACTTGAAAGAAATATAAAACGCGTTAACAATGTATATAAAGTTATCACCACTATTCACCCTTATAAAAATTTTACAAAAAAGCATTTCAACAAATTAAAACAAACAATATCCGGCATTGATAAAAACGTTTACCTTTTAGGCAACAGAGTAGTTATAAACGAATTAACGCCAATTTTGGAAAAACAG
>CAYUYT010000064.1:14301-17062 GCA_964449345.1 uncultured Spirochaetia bacterium
GCGATGTAAGCCCGGGTGAGGAATTATTTTTATTAAAAAGAACTGATCTTATTCTCACTATTACTTATGAAGTTCCAACTATTATTTTTATAATATTATTAATTTATCATAGAAAATTAATTTATGCGGTACTAAATTTATTTCCCGTTTTCTTTGCAATTATATGGATGTTAGGATTCATGGCTTTATTTAATATAACAATTAACATTATAAACACGTTTATTACCGCTATGATAATTGGCATAGGCGTTGATTACAGAGTTTATATAATTGATTCAGTATTAAAAGGCGAACAAGATAAAGGAAATTTGGGGTTACGCGCTGTAGTGCTGGCGGGTATAACAACGTTAAGCGGATTCGGTACTTTAATTTTTGCTAAATATCCCGTTTTTTTCAGTATCGGATTAAGCATAACATTGGGTATATCTTCCGTTTTATTACTCAGTGTTTTCATTTTATACCCAATTTGCAGAAAATATCGCAAAAACCCGGAGGAAAACTAATGGAAACGAATTTGATGTTAAATTTAATTCCACATAAATACCCTTTTGTCTTTGTTGATAAAATACTTAAAACAAACGAAAAAGGCGGGCAAACCGTAAAACTCATTACGGCTAATGAAAAATATTCAAAAGGCGTTTGCCACTCTCCCGTTTACTATATTGAAATTTTTGCGCAGGCAGTTGCGCTTATTCAGGCATATAAAGCAAACAAACTGGGTAAAAAAATCAAAGCCGGTTATATTATGAGCGTAAAAAAATTAAATGCAGATTCATTGCCCCAAGCAGGAGACGCTCTTAAAATTAACGTTGAAGAAATAGCCAAAATGGATAACACTAGCATGATAAAATGCGAGGCAAGCGTAAATGAAAATAAATACGCAAGCGCAAGAATGTCATTCTACGTTGAATACGAATAAATTACTTTAAAACGAATTCCTTGCCTACGGATTTTTCTTTCATTTCTTTCTTTTGATCCAATTCCCGGATAAAATCCTCAATATCGATAAAATAATTCATTTTCTCCAAACGCTGCATTTCTTTTCCAAACCGGCCTCTCCAACCGATTTTACTAGTCCGCTTTCTATAAATTAGTTTAAAGATTGGTTTTAGCATCTTATTGAAAAAGAAAGTATATACTTTCATTTCTTTTCTTAAAACGCCTTTCGGCTCCCAAAATCCTAAAATCGTTTGTTTAAAATACCAATGCAGATACTGCAATTCATCAGCGCTTAAATTATACGTTTTTACGTTAGCAAAAGACCCTTCATACCACTTATAACCGTCAAAGTTAGTAACGAGACCGGCTTGTAGTAAATCATCGCGCATTTTCGTTTTAGGATAAGGCGTAATAATCTGACAAAGAAACGCTTCGATATCAAGCCCGGCAGCAAACTCAAAATTCTCTTTTATAGATTGCTCGTCATCATCCGGCAAACCGGAAATCAAACCCCCTGTAATTGCTATACCGTGTTTTTTACAATTTGCAACGGCTTTTTTTGAGAGTTCAACAATGTTGCCTTTGTTCATTTTTTCAAGGTTCTTTTTAGAACCGTTTTCTATACCTAAAAATACAATTCTAACACCGGCTTGACTCATTTTCTCAACCATGTCTTCGCGTTTTGCCATCATTGTACTGTCACATTGAACGATAATTTTTAACTTTTTATATTTACGCTTAATAATCTCATCACACAGCTTTATAACGTGATTAGGATCTAAAACCACGTTGTCGTCTACAATAAAAGCCCACCTAGCTTTATTTTTGTAATAAATATAATCTATGTTTCGTAATACTGTTTCAACGGAATATTTTCTAAAAGACCTGCCGTACATATGATTCATACTGCAAAAATGACAGCCGCGCGTACAACCCCGCGTTGTTTCTATGGTTTCAACTTTGCTGAAAAATAGATGATAACCTTTTGTTAAACGCCTTTTATCGCGGATAGGCATTTTAATCTGCTCCAAATCAAGCAATTCAGACCTTTGATTATGTATAAAATTTCCATTTTCTTTATAAGAAACTCCTGCAATATGGCTAAAATCATTTCCGTTCTCAAGCGCTTTGACCAATTCATTAAAAGCAACCTCACCCTCGCCCCTAATAACGTAATCTATATACTTTGCTTCGGGGGAATTACATATTTCCTCATACAGGAGCGTTGCGTGATAACCTCCGATGGCTATTTTTACATCGGGCAGAATGTCTTCTTTTATCAAAGTAATTATTTTTATGCATGTATCATACTGCCATGACATTGCGCTAAGCCCAATTAAATCGGGGTTAATTTTCCTTAACGTTTTGGTTAAATATTTTTTAATTTTACCGCGTTTGCGAATCAAATCAATTAAATAAACGCTGTGTTTTTCGTCGATATTTCCGCCGATACTCGCTATGCCTAAATTCGGCATATGCACAGCGCTTTGATGAACTACCAAGGCAGAAATATCAGGCATTGACATTAGTACTATTTTCATAATTGTCTCATAGTTTTAATATTGTATTTTATACTTAACACGTTGATTATATGTTGTCAACTATTTTATACTTTTTATTGCAAACGAAATAATCATCTGATACCGGATTTCCCTAAACTATAGAAATCAAAATTCACCGCTCAAAACGCAAACGCAAACGCAAAAGGGATAAATCAAGGTTTGTCTAAATTTAAAAGTGAAGAATTATATTAATGAAAATTTCGAAATAGATATATTATAGATTAATTTGATTCTATGTAAATAATATTATCAGTTAAAAA
>CAYUYT010000065.1:0-14452 GCA_964449345.1 uncultured Spirochaetia bacterium
AGTCAAGGTTTTTTTTGTTTTCTCCCGCATACATAAGAAGATTAAAACCGCAGGGCACGCAGAGTACGCAGAGAGAACAGAAGTATGAGAAAACCTGTTTGTTTGCGGTAAAAAACCGGGGGATTTCTCTTCTTTACAAAAGTATTTGTAGCAAAACAGTAAGCCCTCAAACTTAATCTTACCCATTTTTATCTTTATTCTAAGAACATTTTTAAGGGTTATAATTAGTTATATACTTTTTTTATGCAAAAATTAACTTTAGTTAGAGGTATATTTGCAAAAATTAACTTTGGATATCTATTAAAATATTGCTAAAACCCTATAATTTAAACATAAAGACGCAAAAAATAATAAAGCGTTTTTAAAAACAAAAGAACCGGTAAAAATCTTTGTTCAAAGCAAAGTAATACCGAAAACGGAGGACAAAAATGATAACATTAACAAAAAAAGAAAACCAAGTAAACGAACGGAAAGTTACTGAAGTAAACGAAAAACGCGTTATACTTCAAAAAAATGATTTGGCGGAAATGCTTAAATGGATGGCATTAAGAATTAACGCAAAAAACAAAAACAATAAAGCGTTTATAAAACAAGGTGAGGTTAACGAAATTATTAACGAAATTAAACCTTTAAATTATGCTTTTGAGTTGAAAGACATTGACTATCTCGTTCAATTTGCAGAAAACGCGTTGCCTGATTACAACGTTTTTTATAGAACAATACGGGCAATATTCAGGAGGGCAAATTGCATAGCAGAGTAAAACGTAAAACTGCGGCAATTTCTCTTTTGCCGCAGTTACTCTTTTTTAAATGCTTTATTTCAGCATGATAACGTAAAATTCTGCAATCCTGGCGAATTCTAATAACATTCTACTAAAATTACAATTAATTAAGTCTTGTATTGAAAAACTAATAAAAAATTTCTATGATTTTCAGTATTTACCCTAACAAAGCAACGGATAACACCTATATAAAAATTCAAAATATTTTACATATCGACATAATATGCTATAAAATTACAATTAAGTTCAAACTTAAAAATATTTAAATTTGACTATAAACTCCTAATTTGTTATAATTAAATTATCATGTCAACGAGAAAAACAAAAACCTGACATAACACTTCTTAGTTTTCCCTTGTAATTCTTTTTACGTTTGCATAGCGGTATTAAAAAACGCATAAATACCTGCTGTTTTACTATTTGCAAATAATGTCTATTATATTATGTTCAATCTCAAGGGTCAAACTAAGAAAACAGGTTGGCCTGCGCTCTATCTTTTAAGGGTAGCCGCGCTAAAGGCATATTTTTATTAATATAAGTGAACCGAATAATAACGGTATTGAATAAATAAGGGGAGCGATAAAAGTTTTCCGTATTAGTTATTAATTATCGTTGACATATAAAAAAGAAAGGAAGTGTTTTTTTGATTATTGTAGAAGTTCGGGAGAACGAAAACATCGAATCCGCTTTAAAAAGATTCAAAAAAAAATGTGAAAAGGACGGTATCCGCAGAGAACTAAAAAAACGCAGTTATTATGAAAAACCGTCATTAACCAAATACAGAAAGCGCCTTGCTTCAAAAAGAAAACTTGAAAAAAGATTAAGGCGGCAGCAACGCGCAATAAACAGAAAACAATAATTTAAGGAATTATTTATGATTAACAAAACTAAACTTAAAAAAAAGCCAAATAAAAAAGTAAGCAAAAAAGAGATTCAAATTGAAAATTCCCTTGCCTTATATCTTACTGAAATTGACAGGGAAAAACTGCTTACCAAAGATGAAGAGAAACGCCTTGCTAAGTTATCTCAGGATGGGAATAGAGATGCGAGGGAAAAACTCATTAAGTCGAATTTACGTTTTGTAGTAAGTGTTGCAAAAAAATATCAAAACCGCGGACTACCTTTAATAGATTTAATAAACGAAGGTAATCTCGGTTTAATTACCGCAGCAGAAAAATTTGATTACACTAAGGGGTATCATTTTATTTCTTATGCAGTGTGGTGGATTAAACAATCAATACTAAAAGCCCTATCAGAAAAAACGCGTTTAGTCCGTCTTCCTTTAAATAGAGCAAATCAATTACACAGGTTTCAGAGATATAAAAAAGAAACAGACCCGTCAGGTGCTAAAATAATTTCAAATAAAGAATTGTCAACCGTATTCGGTGTTGATGTAAAAAGCGTTAACGCAATAATTAATGCATCCAATTACACATCCCTTGATGCTCCGATAAAATCGGATAAAAGGGAAAGATGCCTGCGTGATATAATACAGGATGAAAATTTTTATAAACCGGAAAAGAAAGCTTTTGACAACGCCTTAAGAGAATCACTTTTTAAAGCTTTTGAAGTTTTATCCGAACAGGAAAAATCCGTTATTCAGCATAGATACGGCTTAAACGGAAAAAAAGGTAAAACTTTAAGGGAAATCGGTATAATGTTCAGCTTAACTAAAGAAAGAATAAGGCAGATTGAAAAAAAAGCTATAAAAAAACTTAAATACAATTCAGGTACAACATTTCTAAAGGAATACCTGATACACTAATTACTAATAGAGGGGAGTTAATTTAACTATGGCAAGAACAAAAACGCGGTCAAAAAATAATAAAGTATATTGTGCTAATTGTGCTTATTGCGTTCTTGTAAAAATACCTACAGAGATAGCGGGAAAATACGTTCTTCGCGTTAGGTGCACGCAAAATAAATGGAAAAAGAAACTCGGCGATGAAAAATTATACAAATATTTCACAGTCGCAAGGAGAACTTTTGAAAATTGCGGTGATTATGAGCCAATGGGAGAATTAAAAACTTTTCTAAGAGATTTAAGAAAAAGTTTACCTATTAAAGATGAAGTTTATTCGAATGATGATTCAATAACAACGGATAAAATTACATATTAAAAACAAAATGCCTGTTACTGCAAAATAAAAAAGCAGGCAGAGAGGAGTCATATGGCTGATGATAAAAAAGTAAAGGTTAAAATTAAAGGCCTTTACAAGGTATTTGGCACTAACGCAGAGAAAGCAATTGAGTTATCCCAAAAAGGCGTTAGTAAAGACGAAGTGTTAAAAAAGACAAAATGCGCAATTGGCGTTAACGATGCTAGTTTTGATATTTACGAGGGAGAAACTCTCGTTGTTATGGGTTTATCAGGCAGCGGTAAATCAACGCTTTTGCGTTGCGTTAATAGGTTAATAGAACCTACTAAAGGCAGCGTTTTAATTGATGATAAAGACATAACCAAATTCGATCATGACGAAATTATTAAAGTTAGGCGGAAAAAATTTGGCATGGTATTTCAACGCTTTGCCCTGTTCCCGCATAGAACGGTATTACAAAATACCGAATACGGCCTTGAAATTCAAGAGATGGATGAGCAAGAAATGCGCAAAAAAGCAATGAACGCACTTGAACTCGTTGGACTTAAAGGTTGGGAAGAGTATTTCCCCGAACAATTAAGCGGTGGAATGCAACAACGTGTAGGCCTTGCAAGAGCTCTTGCAATCGATCCTGATATTTTATTAATGGACGAAGCTTTTAGCGCGCTTGACCCGTTAATCAGGGCTGATATGCAGGACGAACTCCTTGCACTTGCAGCAAGCGTAAAGAAAACGATTTTATTTATTACACACGATTTGGACGAAGCTTTAAAAATAGGAGACAGGATAGTACTTATGAAAGACGGTAAAGTCGTTCAGGTAGGAACACCGGAAGAAATACTTTCGAACCCTGCTAACGAATACGTTGAAAAATTCGTAGAAAACGTTGATGTAATTAAAGTATTAACAGCTAAAGACGTTATGGTTACTGCTGCAAAAGTATTCAGAAAAGACGGCGCAAGAACTGCATTAAGGAAAATGAAAGAAATCGGCTTGCCTCGAGTACTCGTTGTTAATAAAGACAAAGAATTCGTTGGAATAGTAAAAGACTCAACTGCTCTAAAAGCCGTTGAAAACGGAAATAAAGATTTTGAATCTATTATAGAAAAAGACGTTCAGACTGTAGGGAGGGACACACCATTGGAAGAAATTCTAACAATGGAGCTTGATGATGTTCACCCAATTGTTGTATTGGAAGAAGATTCAAAGACAGTAGCCGGAGTAATTGTACACAGTTCAATTATGGCTTCACTGGCTGAGCGGATAAAAGGAGGAACAAATGAAGATAATAATAGCTAAAATACCCCAAATACCGTTTGGTGAATGGATTGAATCGTTTTTCAATTTCTTAAACAGGAATATTTCTTCCTTTACAAAATCATTTTCTGAATCATTTAATAACGGGGTAAACAATACAATTGACGTTTATGCAAGCATTAATCCGGTCGAGCTGATAATTATTTTATCGATGATTATTTTCTTTTTAACTTCGGGCAGACTGGACAGAAAAAGCAAAGCAAATTTAAAAAAACAATACGCAAACCTAAAATTCTTAGGCAAACTCGTTGCTTGGTTTATGGGTAAAAGCAAAGTCATGATTAAAGACAGATATGCTATTAAAATGACCATAGGGAGTTTTATAGGTCTTGTGCTGTGCTGGAATTTAGGTTTATGGACTTTAACTGTATCAACTTTAGTTTTAATTATAATAGCAACGTTAATTTCTATCGCAATAGGTATTCCTTTAGGAATATTAGCCGCTTTGTATAAAAAATTCTATCGAATAATTATACCAATACTTGACGTTATGCAGACAATGCCGGCTTTTGTATACTTAATTCCGGTTATACCTTTATTCAGAATAGGTAAATTATCCGCTGTACTTGCAACGGTAATTTTCGCAATTCCCCCTGCAATAAGGTTAACGTGTTTAGGAATTAAACAACTGCCAACGGAACTAATGGAAGCGGCAGACGCTTTCGGTTCAACGAGGAAACAAAAACTCCTAAAAGTACAGTTACCGTTAGCCGTACCTACAATGATGGCAGGCGTTAACCAAACAATAATGCTTTCATTATCAATGGTAGTAATTGCATCTATGATTGGCGCCGGAGGACTCGGTAGACAGGTATTATGGGCAGTGCAAAACCTCAAAGTGGGAGCCGGTTTTGAAGCAGGTTTTGGCGTTGTAATTATAGCAATTATTCTTGACCGCGTAACGCAAAGGATTGCGAAATCCGGCAGCGGGAAAAAACAATAAAATTAATATAAATTAGTAAACAAAAATTTAAGGAGATAAATTATGAGAAAAAAAATTCTATCAATAAGTCTTATCATTGTGATAATACTTGCATCAATTTTAGTTGGAGGATGTGGTAAAAGCAAAAAATCAGGTTTTGAACTCGTTCAGGGTAGCGGCGCAACAATGACCGCGGCCTTAAAAAGCGCGTATCAAAACAAAGAATGGGTCGTTGTAACGGGATGGACACCGCACTGGAAATTTGCAAAATTCGACCTCAAGTATCTTAAAGACCCGAAAAACGTTTACGGCGGTGCTGAACAAATCAATACTATCGTAAGAAAAGGGCTTAAAAATGATATGCCGCAGGTTTACGAATTTCTTGACAAATTCAAATGGACACCTGCTGACATGGAAAAAGTTATGCTCATGAACCAGGAAAAAGGCAGTGATGCATACGAAAACGCAAAAAAATGGATTAACGACAATGCTGATAAAGTTAAACAATGGTTACCCGCTAATTTAAAACAAGGCGAAGGCAAAAAAGTTAAACTTATTTACGTTGAATGGTCATCTGAAGTTGCAAGCACTAACGTAGTTAAAGCAGTTTTACAGGAAAAAATGGGCTATAAAGTTGAAATGATTTCCGTTGCTGCTGCTATGATGTACCAAGGTATGGCAAACGGCGATGCTGACGGCATGGTTGCTGCATGGTTACCAAGCACACACGGCCATTACTTAAAAGAAGTAAAAGATAAAGTCGTTGATTTAGGTCCAAATTTAGAAGGCACAAAATTAGGTCTTATAGTACCCAAGTATGTTACTATTGATTCTATTGCAGAATTAAAAGCTAACGCTTCAAAATTCGATAATAAAATCATCGGTATTGACCCTGGTGCAGGGCTTATGAAAAAAACGAGAAAAGCCTTAGAAGCTTATAATCTTAAGTAGTTACAATAGAATTTATGCCGCAGTTTTACGCTGCGGCATATTAATTTTAATTTTAATATGAAAAAAACAAAACTTTTATTCGAACATATTATTTCAAAATTCTACTTTAAATGGATTTTTTTTAATTTTTTCTTCATCCTTGCTTTTTATTGACAAAGCAAAATAACCCGAATTTTTATCAGCAATTATATTCAAAACAATCTTTAATTTAATATTTAAACTGTCTTTATAATTAAATAACTAAGGAGGTAATTAATGTTTAAAAAGATAACATTAATCATTACTTTAATTTTCGTTTTTTCAACTCTGGTTTTTGCGCAGGAGCAAGATGCGGAACAGCAAACAGACGAAGCACAAGCTACGGAACAACAAACCGTTGAAAAAACCGAAACCAAAAAAGAAGAAAAATCCGCTCTAAATTTCAAATTAAGCGGGCATTTACGCGTTTATACCGTGTACGATGATAAGGATTTAGACGCAGGCGCTACTTCTTCAAGTTACTTTGACCCGAATTTCAGGCTATACTGGAGTTTTACTTATAGTGACTGGGCAGTAGCAAAAGCTGAAACACGTTTCTATAAAGATGATGCATACTTAAAACAAGGATTTGTGCGTTTGGGTAAAAAAGAAGGCATATTCTTTAAAATTGGTCTTTACAAAGTACCTGTTCAGACTTTTGACGGCAACCTTGTATGGCATTACACTGAATCAAGTTACAATTTCGAATTACTAAAACCCAATTTATTGTTAGGCTATAATTTCGGAATATTCGAAGTCGGTGCAGGTTTATACAAAACGGATACCACAATGGACAAAATTCACGCTTCAGACCATATTAACGATGCATTTTTCTACGTAAATGTAAATCTCGGTATGATTAAAATAAACCTAGGCGCAGCAACAAACGGCCTTGACGGCGGAGCAATTAAAGAAACAAATCCTAATCACAGACACCCTATTATGGGCGCAACAGTTTCTGCAAACGTTTCAATAATGACTATAACCGTTGAGTTTATAACAGCGCTTAGAGCTGACTCAACAAAAGTTATTGACGGAGAAGCAAGAATGCCATGGACACTATCATTTGACGTTTATGCGGGAGTAACGGATTTTCTAGGAATTGCGGTTCAGGTGAATTATAGCCATGCTATTGAAACTCAGTTAAGAGCAGGTCTTGGAATTTGGCTTTCCTTCGGCAAAGTGGATATCGGTTTAGAGGGTGATTATTATACCTACAACACAGATTTAACAACTAAAGAACACGGTATCGGAGCTTACACTCTAACACGATTAAAATTCTAAAATATTTATAAAGATTTTATAAAGATTTTAGAAGAAAGGAGAGAGAACGGAAATCCTTACCAATAGGACAGCGGTAGATAATCCGTTTCTCTCTCCCCTTATACTGTAAGAATAATAAGAATTAATTATTTCAAAATTATTTCAAAAATATTTTATTTACGATAATTTTGATTTTATTTTACTTGAAATTATGCTTTAATATATGCTATGTTTAAAGAAAGCAATACCGGAGAGAATAATGGGTGATAATAATGAAAACGAAAAAAACATAACTTCCATAGATTCGCTTGAAGAAAACGCTTTTATTAATTTTTTAAAAATAATTCATGAAACCGATATATCAGATTTCGTTGTAATCGGGGATGTAGCGGTTAATATTTACGATAAAAAAAACAAACGCCCTACTAACGAATTCGACGTTATGATTAGTATTGAAGATGACCAAAAAATAGAAGAAAAACTCGTTGAAATGCGTTATTTGGTTAAACATACGCAGAAAAAACATTTTAAGTATTACACAAAAGGTGAAAACAACGTTATTTACACAAGACCTTACGAAAAAGACCTTATAACGAAGTTTTTTAAAGATACATATGAAATAACCTTTCCTATAAAAATTGAAAATGAAGTTGAACAGGTTAAACTTTTTATCCCCGCTATACCGCAGTTAATTAAAACTAAAATAGACGCTGTTGAAGACATGAACAGAGGGGATAAAGACGTTATTGATATAAACCGTTTATTTAAAGTAGGGTTGCAGGATAAAAATTCTTTAAATAAACTAGACCTCGTTGATATTATTAAATATTTCAAAATGAAAGAAAAGCAAATTAAAATTCATAATAACCGGGGATGGAAGCTTTTAATAAAAACGTTTAAAAAGATTTCGAAGTTATAAAAAACCCATCCGCTTTAAATGATAGAAAATACCCTGAAGAACTAATTTGTAAAATTCTAAATATAATTTGACAAAATTAATTTTAGTTAAGATTTTAGTTTACAATTCTAGGTTTCATTTTTTTTAATGAATATTGATATAATATCATTATGCTTTGATTTTTAGTAAAAATATTTTTTAATAGGGAACATAAAACTGCTTTCCCCACCTGCATTTATGTTTATCATTTTTTTTAAGATATATCCCATAGTTTGAAGCTAAACGGTATAACTCCTGATTTACAGCTAATACCTTTTTATTTTTATTACCCTGCCAATAATTAATTTCGTTGTTCCGCGATTTGCACGAATTATTTTTTTTGCAGGAATACTGAATTTAACAGCGAGTTCGCTAACAGTATCGCCTTTTTTAACTTTGTATAGAATAACTTTCTTCTTTTTCATTTTCCTGCGAATAGAACGCAAAAGTTTACGCCTTTTCAACCTTCTTTTTCTGCGTAGCCTTTTAAGCCGGGCAATTTTTCTCCTGCGCAAACGGGCTTTTCTCCTGCGTTTACGCTTTAATATCGCTCTTTTTCTTGCTCTTTTGCGTGCAATGAGGCGTTTATACGTTTTTGTTCCTTTAAATAAGGGGTTAACAACGCGGTATTTTTTAACAACCTTTCGTTTTCTTGGCAAACGCAAAACACGGCCTATCCTTAAAACATTCGGTTTTTTAAGCCTGTTTAAACGGATAATCCCCCGTGTACTAACCCTATAACGCTTTGCAATTTTACCTAATGTATCGCCTTTTTTAACCCTAATCCTATTTTTGACGTAATAAACCCGAGTTTTAATTAAATACGGTTTTAGTAAATGTTTCTTTTTATAAAATATTTTAGAAAAATTAACCGGCACTCTAATGGCGTATTTTTTCCCCTTTCTTAAACGCAGGGTAAGATTTTCTTTTAACTGATAGTTTAAGTTCTGCAATTCAAAAAAATTTAAACTAAGAATCTTTGCAAGGACTTTAATATTCAAACCGCCCCGCACATATACAGTTTCAAAAAATTTTTTATTTTTAAAGTTAAACTCTTTGAAATCGTATTTTTTTGCGTTCGATACAATTTCAAGCAAAGCATAAAATTTCGGAACATATTCAAACGTTTTTTCAAATCCGCCTTTTCTTACAATATCCCAAAAATTATCGCTTTTATGCTTTCGCATTTTTTTTCTGATATAATTACTCTTTCCGTTATATGCCGCTATAACGAGTTCATAGGACTTAAAGCTCTTTTTCAAGCCGTTTAAATATTTGCAAGCAACGGTAGTAGATTTTACAATATCAAAGCGCTCGTCAACGTATTTATTAATCATTAATCCGTGCATTTTCCCTGTTATGGGCATCAACTGCCATATTCCCGCTGCATTAGAAACAAATTTCACCTGCCGTTTATAGTAACTCGTTATTATGGGGAGTAAAACAAAAGCAACGGGAAGATTATGTTTTTTTAATATTTGAGAAATAACGGGATAATATTTCTCCATTAGTTTAAAAGCTTTTTCTAAATACTTTCGCCCTACAGTTGTATAATACCTTACAAATAATTTAACATATTTATTCATAACGGGTTTAATTTGTATTTTCGTTCCCGGAAAGACATTAGATATACTTTGCGGTTTTTGTTTTTTCGCTAACGCGTTTACATTAAATAAAAAGGGTATAATTAAAATTAATGCAATTTTTTTAAATTTATGTTTAAAAGGCGTTGTGGATTGGATAACTATTCTCCTTGCGTTGCATCATATTTTAGGTTCTCATGTTTAATATCGTCAAAATATAAATGGCTTAAAGTAGAATTATTCTAATTCCCAAATAATTTTATTTCAAAAAAATACTAAACCATTGATTTTAAAAATAGTTGACATTTTTTCACAATAGGAATAATGTAAATATAACTTACAATAAATTTTGCGGAGGCAATTATGACGCAAATGGCAATGCTTGTTTACGGACTTGTTTATTTAATCGTAGCTTTGGTTTTCGGCGTACTAACAATTTATTTATTTTTCAAAATTTTCAACGTTTTAACGCGCAACATAGATGACATTAATGAAATAAAACAAAATAATCTCGCTGTGGGCATAATAAATGCCGCTGTTGTATTTGCGGTTTCATTATTTATCAACGAATCCATACAAACAGCAATGGAAGTTTTTAAAAACAATATAATTGTTTATGGAGCAAATTTAAGCGGATGGGAAAAAACACAGACTTATTTCATAATGGTTGCGCACTATGTAATTTCATTACTCCTTGCTTTCTTTTTATTATGGATTTCAATAAAAATTTTCACCAAACTAACGCGCTCAATTGATGAGTTTGAAGAAATAAAAAAGAACAATCACGCTGTCGGGCTTCTACTCGCGGTTGTTATACTTTCTATGTCAATAATTATTAAACCCGGGATAGGTAAATTTCTAAAAGGCATAATCAGCTACCCTACTCCCAAATCAGCAAGCGGGCTTAATACTAAAATCCCGTTAAAAACGCAGACCAATAACGAAAAACAAAGTGAAAATAAATAAGGACGAAAAATATGAAAAAGATTATTTTTCTAATCCTGATTGGCATTGCGGGTTTTTATCTTTATAAAAGAATTGCCGGCGTAAAAAATAAAAGCGTTCATTTTGAAACGAAAAATCCGCAGAGATTTTATAACGAAAGCGGGGCACGCGATTTTTTTAAACTAAAAAGAAAACGTATTAAAAAAGGCGAACGTTTTTATACTTTTAAAATGCGTTACCCGTGGGTAATATCCATAAACATAAATGAAAACGATGTCAGGCGAGTTCAAACAATTTTACAAAATATGGCACGCCTGCCTTTATCAAGGTTCGGACTCCGCAGAGATGACCCGCAACTCGGTGTTAAGGTATGGCACATTATTTACAGTAAAGTATATGCAAGCTCAAAATCTTTTATAAGACGGCTTGCCCGCATTTTTTATAAAATAAAGAAAGCTCATAAACTTGATGACTTACAAACAGCGTATATGGCGCTTAGGTTTATTCAATTTATGCATTATAAACGTCCAGGCGGGCAATTCGATTATTATACTCCGGCGCGCTCACTTTTTGATTTAGGTAAGGGCGGGGATAACGTTCCCCATACAAAAAACAGCGATGGCTGGCATGGGGCAGGTGATTGCGATACAAAAACCATTGTTTTAATGCTTATTTTAAACGAACTCGGTTATAAAAGCGTAATGTTTCACTCCCTTAGGTATAAACACGCAATGATTGGCATTTCCGTTCCGGGCGCCGATGGAGATAATCTTGAAATTAACGGTATCAAATATTATTTTACAGAAACAACGTATAAAAATTGGCGAATCGGTCAGTTGCCTTACAAATACTCGGACAAAGATTACTGGGTTCCTATGATGTTTGAAAATACTAAACCGGGTAAAATAATCGATATACCAAATAGAGACCACGGCAAACGAAAAAAACAACAGGAAACACGGTATAGAGAAAATGAAAATAGAAACAGGGAAAACGCAAACAGTTTAGACGGCGGGCTCGGTGATTAATATCTCTTTTTATATTAAGGAATTAACAATGAAAAAAATTTTACCTTTCTTTATGATTATTTTTTTTCTAAACTGTTCGGCAGGAACCAGAAAACCGGAAATTTATTATGCTAAATCCAAATACAAAATAAATCCGTACAAAAAATCAAAATTAACGTACAAAGCTTTGCTTAATATGGATAAAAACAAAGACGGGTTTATTAACGCAAAAGACAGAGAAAACAATACCGTTTTTAATACCAAAGAAAAAATAATTAACGCATATATTGATTATTTAAATCGTGATTATGCGCATGATTTAAAATATTCCCGATTTTTGCAGACTGATATAAACAAAAACAACGTTATTGAGAGGTTTGAAAAACGTCTTGAATTATTAAAAACTCAGAATAAAAAAACTTTATATTTAAAGAAATTAAACGAAGCGTATAATAGGAAACGCGTTAGTTTATATCAATATTTAAACGCAAAATTCGTTTTATATAATTATTATGGTAAAATACAAAATACCATAGCAACGGGGAAACAAATTGCAACAAAATTCCCAAACAGTAATTATTCGTTGTTTTTAAACAATAGCGGAAAAACATCCATTATAACGTCTTATAATTTTAAAAATAAAGCCACGCGTTATTTGAGCGAAATATTAATTTCTTCGCCTTTAGTAACGGCTTTAAAATCAAAAGCCGGTTCATTTAAAAAAATACTAATAAACTCCCCTGCCCTTTTTCCGTCCATGTTTTACAGCAGAAGTTTTATGCTTGCAATCATAAGCAAACTTCAGTCAAATTTATTCACATTCAAAGACAAACTTAAAAAAAATAAAAACAAAAATTCAGCAACGATTAAAAGCATTGACAGTAGTTTCAACAACCTAGATATAATATACGCATTCATAACCGGTCTTAAAAACGTTGAGAGTTTTCATTTCAATATTGTTGCACGTTACAAAAGACTTATTTCAAAATATCTAAAATCAACGCGTTTACAAATTAAGAATTACAACTCCGCCTTAAACTTTATAAAACGCGTTATACGTAAATACAAAATACAAAAAACGAATTATCATTTTTTAATTGCGGCTTTATTTAAATCAGAAATTAAAAATAAAAAACCCATAAAAGAAACTGATTTTAGTTTCAGCCCTGATTTAATGTTTAAAAAGGGTTACGGAGTTTGCGCCGACCAATCACTCGTTTTTAATATTTTCATGAAAGATTTATTAAAAATAAATGCCGGCAATATTTATCTATGGTTTAGAAAAAATTACTGGAACCATTTAAGCATGATTTATAAAAATTTCGACGGCAAATATTACGTTTTTGATAATTACGGCATAAACCGATTAGTATTTACAAATTTTGAAGACGCAATACGTTTTCACTGCGTATCTTCGATTAAATACATTGCATCAAAAAAGATAGATAAAAACGCGGCTATAAATAAATCATGGCATAAAGTTGAAACGCAAAAAACGCGTTATCTTTCTACTATGGACGGTAAATATCGGATTGTATTCGGGGAAACGAAAAAATGTATAAATTTTAGGAAATAACTTTACCGGAACAAAAAAACTGCCTGAGTTTTACAGGCAGTTTTGTGCTTATTTAAAGATAAATCGTTTTATATTTTCCGTTTACAATTCCACTTTTTCTTCTGGGTAATCTTTTCGTTCTACCATAACGGATAAGCATTCGGCTGCCTCTTCTAGCTGTAATGTATTTCGTTATTCCTCTGCGTAAAATAAACTTTCTATACGCAATTCTTCCCGTTGGCCTTTTAAAAGTAACTTTAACGAAAAACCTGCCCAGCCTTTTCGTTTTAATTCTTACCCTAGTAACCCGCGTTCTTCTTACAACGCGAATTCTAGTAGAGAATCCCGATGTGCTTAAAGCTAGAGAAAAGAACATTACTGCAAATAAAGATAAAATCGTTGTTTTCTTCATTTATCAGCTCCTTAAGTTTTTATTTAATTTTATGTTTTAAAAAACACCTATAACGTGATATTACACGTAAAAAGTAAATATTGCAAGAAAAATATTCTTTTTTTGTTTTAAAATATTTTTCCTAAATTACAAATTAACCACCGGTGTCAAAAAAAGAGTTTATTAAAAAAACAAAATTTGGTATATTGATAAAAAACTTAACGGAGTTTATCATGCCTACGAAAGTATTAATTGTTGATGATCGAGATATAATTTTGCTTACTCAGGAAAAATTATGGAAATCCAAATACAATATTAAGCCGGATACTGCAAAAAGTGCAGATGAAGCTTTACGTAAAATAAAAAATAATAGTTACGATATTATCATTCTCGACGTTTTAATGCCTGGCATGAGCGGCAAAGAACTTGTTCAAAAACTTAGGCGAGTAAAATTCAACACTCCTATTATTATGCTTTCAGGGGAAGACAACGTAAATACAGTAAAAGAATGTTTAGGAGCAGGAGCAAACGACTACATTCTAAAACCAATCAACGAAGAAGTCTATTTCCAAAAAATTCAAAAACAAATCAATATCGTATTTATCGGAAAGAAGCCCAAAAGTTAATCGACGGTTCGAGTGCCTCACCGTCCCAAACGAGTGCCTCACCGTCCCAAACGAGT
>CAYUYT010000065.1:14663-16775 GCA_964449345.1 uncultured Spirochaetia bacterium
GTGCCTCACCGTCCCAAACGAGTGCCTCACCGTCCCAAACGAGTGCCTCACCGTCCCAAACGAGTGCCTCACCGTCAAATAACGAAAACGAAGCCGAAGCCGAAAACGAAACCGAAGCCTGAGGTTCTCGAAGGCGAGGTTAATCCAAGGCTAGCCCCTAGAAGACAATCGTATTATTATTATGAAAAGGAATTTTGCAATGCGAAAAGGATACATGTATATATTGAAGTGTTCTGATGGAAGCTACTATACCGGAAGCACAACTAATCTGGAATTAAGATTTGCTCAACATCAATCCGGGAAAGGTGCAAATCATACTAAAAAAAGACTCCCGGTTGAATTGGTTTATTATGAACATTATGAACGTATAGACCAGGCATTTTTCAGAGAAAAACAGGTACAGGGTTGGAGCAGGAAAAAAAAAGAAGCTTTAATAAACGGAAAACCAGAACTTCTCCCTGAATTAGCCGTTGCATATCGTGATAAAAAAGATGAAGGCGACGGTTCGAGTGCCTCACCGTCCCAAACGAGTGCCTCACCGTCCCAAACGAGTGCCTCACCGTCAAATAACGAAAACGAAACCGAAGCCGAAGCCGAAACCGAAACCGAAACCGAAGCCGAAACCGAAGCCTGAGGTTCTCGAAGGCGAGGTTCTCGAAGGCGAGGTTACTCGAAGGCGAGGTTACTCGAAGGCGAGGTTCTCGAAAAAACACGTATTCTAAAAAACGTTATAATGTAAAAAAATTTAGTGTACAAAAAAATAATTCTATGTTATAGTTTCTAGGATGAAACACTCGTTATTATTAATGAAAGATTAGCAAACGAATTAGAAAAAATGTAGTATGTAAAAACATCGTAAAAAATACCAATATATGGCACAACAACGAATTTTCGACAATATTCACAGCAAATTCGCATAGATGCAGGAAATTATGAATTAACCCTGAAAAATTAGGCATATGCTAATATACAAAAACTTTAGAGAGGAAAAATGGATTTAGAAGACTTCGAAAAAAAAATAAATGAGCAAAACAATTGGTCGATTCCTGTGTTTGAAGGATATTCACCGATTGAAATGAACATGATATTGAACCACACTTTGGAAGAAGGTAGTCCGATTCAATTGCAAAAACCTTCTGATTCTGATTACCAAAGAATTCCGATTCTTAATCAGGTTAAATATTTATTGAAGTTAATTGATAAATCCGGTGAAATAAAACTTACACAAAGAGGTAATTTACCCAGAAAAGTCGTAGCAGAACTTTATCAACAAGGATACTTAAAAGAGAGAGAGATTGAAGAGGGTTATCGTAAATTATACAAAGAGTCTGATTCACCGCACATCCACATAACGAGAATTTTGTGCGAACTCACAAGATTGACTAAAAAGAGAAAAGGAAAGTTAAGTTTAACAAAATTAGGGGAAAAAATTCTTAATAATAATTACGAATTATGGCATTTGCTTTTTATAACATTTACTACAGAATTTAATTGGGCTTATCAAGATAGATATGAAGATGAACGGATTGGACAATTCGGTTTTGGGTTTTCACTGATATTATTATCCAAATACGGACATAAAAAAAGATTGGATTCATTTTATGCCGAGAAATATTTTAATGCATTTCCGGGGCTATTTGATATAAATTTACCAAATTTTGAAATGATAAAAATTTTTGCAATAGGCTGTTATTCATTCAGGACATTTCATAGATTTATGCATTATTTTGACTTGGTTAAAATTGATGAGGGTAGAAATATGCTTAACTCAAAAATATACGTTACTAAGACAGATTTATTTGACAGATTAATAAAATGTTTACCACACAAAAAGCAAGACCTCTAAAAGCGATGAAAACAATAATCTTTCCAAAACTTTTTTTTAATATTATCATTTGAATTGCGTGAGAATTTGGAAATATATCGATGTGTTAAAAAACGCACATGTAATTTATTTCCAAAATCCAGCCCGGTGGTTGTGGCGGCTGTATTTTACAAACAAATTTTTCCGTTATTAATTATAAACTAAAATTTCAAACAAATTTAGATTTGCACTCTTTAGGTTTTAGATTTTATTTATAAAAATTTTCTATTTAATTTCAAATTTACACC
>CAYUYT010000066.1:0-16746 GCA_964449345.1 uncultured Spirochaetia bacterium
AGCACAATTAAGGATAAAAACAGAATAATTAATAAACTTTTTAAAGAGTAAAATAAATGTTTTTTCATAACCCTGCCTTAATAACTTTTAAATTATTTATTAAATAAATATGCGTCAAGATAAATTATTTCTATAAAGTTAATTAAGGGCAAAAAACGCATAATTTATTTTATATTTACAATCTCCGTGATATTAAACTAAAGTGATTTTTAAATCAAATTGCAAACGCTTTATATGCTAAGCTTGATAATTATTATTTATTAACAAAGTGTTATAAAAAATTAAAACAAAATAGAAAAGCAAATTATTTTTATAATTATTGCGTTGAACTTAAACCTGATTTTGAAAAAGCAAATTTGTCTTATGGAAAATTTTCTACAAAATGAAAAAAACCCTAAAAATTTTGCGCAATTACTTTCTTGTAAACCCTTTTATTGAAAAGACACGGCGGTTGTTTAAAAACATTATTAATTCTATGCTAGATGACAAATGAGTTGGAAAATTTTTATATGAATAATTTTAATAAGAAAAAACGAGTAATTATATTTGACGCAAGCGATATATTTGACTAACATTTTTTTTACAATTTATCGGGAGAAAAATTATGCACAAAATAGCAGTTATTGGCGGAGACGGAACCGGGCCTGAAGTTATTGCCCAAGGAATAAAAGTCCTTGATGCTGTTTCAAAGGCAGAGGGAATAAACCTTGAGTTCACGCATTTTAATTTCGGCGGGGAGAATTATTTAAAAACCGGCGAAGTTTTGCCTGAAACAGCAATTGAAGATTTAAGCAAATTCGATGCAATATATTTAGGCGCCATAGGTCATCCTGATGTTAAACCGGGAATACTCGAAAAGGGTATCCTTCTCAATTTACGTTTTGCCCTCGATTTATATATAAATTTACGCCCTATAAAATTATATCCTAATGTAGATTGCCCTTTAAAAGGCAAAGGACCGGAAGATATAGATTTTGTCGTTGTACGTGAAAATACCGAAGGCATTTATACGGGCACGGGCGGTATTATGAAAAAAAATACCCCCGACGAAGTTGCAATTCAAACTTCTGTAAACACGAGAAAAGGCGTTGAGCGTTGTTTACGTTACGCTTTTGACTATACAAAAAAAAGAAATAAGGAAAACACCTTAACACTTTGCGGGAAAACAAACGTACTTACTTATGCTTTTGATTTATGGGATAGGGCTTTTCATGAAATAGGGAAAAAAGATTACCCGGAAATTAAGCGCGATTACGTTCACATAGATGCAGCGTGTATGTGGTTTGTTAAAAACCCGGAATGGTTTGACGTAATTGTAACGGATAATATGTTCGGCGATATTATAACGGATTTAGGGGCTATGATTCAGGGTGGCATGGGCATTGCCGCGGGCGGAAACATTAACCCTGATTCTGTTTCCATGTTTGAACCGATTGGCGGGTCAGCTCCTAAATATACAGGCAAAAACGTGATAAATCCTCTTGCAGCAATTTCCGCAGGAGCCATGATGCTTGATTTTCTCGGAGAGGCGACTGCCGCACAAAAAATAGAAACGTCTATGGTTAGCGTTATGCAGCAGATGAAATCAATGAGTGCAGGAAAAATGGGGTATTCAACAACGGAAATCGGCGATTTGGTTGCCAAAGGCGTTGTATAAAAATATATTCTAATTGATTAGATTAAGTTTAATCGATCCAATGTTTAAAATGCTTAACCATTGGTTTTAATGTGATGCCTTCAATTTTTCTTTCAAGAGCATCTATTCGCCTTTCAAGCTCACTATGCGCTTTTACTAACACGCTATAATATTTTTCTTTTTTTGACGTTTCGGATACAATTCTATCCATAAGTTCCAGTGTATTAACGTCTCCGATTTTGCAGATAAAAATAATCTGGTCAAGAATAAATATTACGTTAACTTTATCCTCGTCGTAAATTTTGAGAATGGCTTCATTAATAAAATCAATGTAAAAATATGATTCGTAAATAACTTCTTTTTTAAACGTTTCAATTATATCAATAAAACCGTCCGTATCCATTTCCGATGCAACGTGTTGCAGAGCATTTGCAATTTGATACCGAAATTCTTCAATATTTTGCTTTTTAAGCCGTATTAACAAACCGTATTTGGTTTTTTTGCCCTGTCTTTTTCCTATTTCTCTTAATTTAGTTGAAACATCCATTAACTTATTAACCTCACAATATAGGAAATTATAAGAAATACAATTATAGCAATAAACGTTATTAATACTTTTGTGTTAAAAGGTATGGCTTCTTTATAATCTTCATCCTGAGATAGAATTTTAACGTTTTTAATTACCCTAAAATTGTGTGATGCGCTTTCGAATGCGGGATTAAGGCGCGCGGCAAGTAAAGTATTATTTAAGGCCTCAAAATAGTTCCTTTTAAAATAATGTAAAAGCCCAAGGTTATAATGTATTTCCGGTTTGTTTCCCTTTCCCGTTAGCGCAAGTTTATAATACTTTTCCCCTTCGTCAAGCATTCCTTCGGATTGGTATATGGTTGCTATATTAAAATATGTATCCGAATAATCTTTGTTAATTTCCAAGCTCTTTTTGTAATAACTTACGGCTTCTGTTGGCCTTTCTAGTAAGCCGCAAATATTTCCCATATTATAATAATTTTTATAATGAGGCGGATAATGCTTTAAAACCTTACGCATTTCCCTTTTTGCTTCAAAATACTGTTCTTTGTGAAAGTAAACCCGTGAAAGCTCCCTGTAAAGCGTTTTATCCTTTCTGCAAATGCTTTTTGCCTTTTTAAGAGATTTTAAAGCGTATTCATAATTTCCCATTTTACTCAAAGCGTATGCTAGTTCTTTGAATGCTTCAAAATTTCTCGGCTGCTTTTGTACTAATCTTTTTAGAATCTCAGTAGCAGATAAATAATTACCTTTTATTAATTCGGAAATTGCATTGCTTCTAAAATTTTCACTTTCTTCCCTGTTAATGTGTACAAGGCAGGAATATTCTTCGTTATATACGGTTTTATATTTTTGTTCGTTAATATGTCTAATTTTTTTTAGTTCCAGTAGGGCTTTGCCTTTAATAAGGTCGCTGTTTGAATATTTATAGGATTTTAGAAAGTGATCAAACGCTTCCTCGTCGTTTCCAAAGTAATTAAAACATTTTCCAATATAATAATATACATCGGGATTTTTACTTGAAAATGTCAGTACTCTTTGAAAAGTTTCAAACGCTGTAGCAATATCCATTTTGTAAAGTTCAATAATTCCGCGTTGTAGAAATATTTTAGCTTTATCAAAATCCTTTTTTTCAGCCATTTTTAGATGATAAGTTGCTAAAACAAACTTTCCCTGTTGTATATAATGCTTGGCTTTCCTAAAATTTTTTTCGCCACGGTATAGAAACTCCATGTGTTCCTCTATTCCGCAAAAGTTATGTTAAAATTCAATATATTCATCGGGAGTGCGGACATATCCCGTTAACAATACATCGTCAGAAAACGCTTTTTTGTTAACGGATTTTAATTTTATTGCCTGAGAAATTTTATCTGGCCGACCAAAATTAAAACTACTTATTCCTGAACCTAAAATTTTCGGTGAAATAAAGGCATGAATTTTATCTACAAGTTTTGATTCCAAAAATGAACTTAAAATTTTGCTCCCGCCTTCAACAAAAATAGAATTTATTTCCCGTTTTCCTAATTCGTTAAGCATTAACTCAAGTGTAATAATATCGCCTTTACCCGGAAGCTTTATAAAAAGTTTACCGTTATTATTTATCATGTGTATAAACTTTATGGGGGTGGATTCGTTTATAATAAAAATCGTTTGGTTTTTATCTTTCATAACAAAAGCGTTATCAGGGGTTACTCCGGCAGCATCAGGTATTATCCTAACGGGGTTAGGCAAGTTATGTTCCCTCACAGTTAACTTTGGATTATCTTTTAAAACCGTTCTTGGCCCTACTAAAATAGCGTCATAAATTCCCCGCAAATAGTGAACGTACTTTCTTGACTTTGGTGAAGTTATCCATTTTGAATCTCCGGATAAAGTTGCTATTTTACCGTCTATGGTTTGCGCAAATTTTAATATGACAAACGGCAACCCCGTTACTATTCTTTTAAAAAAATCTTCGTTTAAACGTATAAGCTTTTTTATCAATACCCCAGAGAAAGTTTTTACCCCGGCGTTATTAAGTTCTTTAATACCGTTTCCCATAATTAAGGGATTTGGATCTTTTGTTCCTATAACGACTTTTTTTAATCCCGCATTAATAATTGCCTTAGTACAGGGTGGCGTTTTTCCGTAAATGGAGCACGGCTCAAGCGTAACGTACATAGTTGCATTTTTTGCACTTTTCTTGCAATTTTTCAAAGCGTCAATTTCTGCGTGAGGTTTTCCCGGTTTTCCCGTGGCGCCTCTGCCTATAATGGTATGGTTTTTAACAATAACCGCGCCTACGGCAGGATTTGGCGTGGTAAATCCCTTGACATTTTGCGCTAACTCATACGCAATTTTCATATATTTTTCATATTGTTTTTTCATATTTTTTTTACATATTGTACTTTAATAATTGTAATAATAAATATACGCAAATTGATATCTATTGCCAAACAGAATATTTTGAAAAAATTTGTAGAAAACATAAAAATTGTTGACAAAAAAAAAATTTTTCTTAAATTTTTATAATAATGAATATTCATTCATATATATTTTAAAATAATATAGTGTTTCTGATTTATTACATTTTTTACATTTATTTTACAAAATATTTTAATGAAATATTGTTACAAATTTTAATTTTTTTAAAAAAATAAGTTAAAGAAAGGCTTTATTTGAAAAAAAATATCGTTTACTGTAAACTAAATATTGATTAGAAAATTAGTATAAACTATAATAAAAATTGATAAATTATGAAATATTTAATATTATTTTTGAAAAATCTATAGGGAAGAGGTTATTAATATGCATGACATTTTAACCATCAAACAAGTTTCTGAATTTCTTCAAGTTAATGAAAGAACAATTTATAAACTCGCTAAAGCCGGCGATATTCCGTCGTTTAAAGTCGGAGGACAGTGGAGATTTAAAAAAGACGATATTAATTCATGGATTGAAGAAAAAAAAGTTAATGTTTAAATGAAACACTTAAAACGCAATTATTAGCCAAGGTTAATTTTCTGAAAAAAATCTTGCAATAAATTCATTTTTCGCTCCAAATTATCGTCTTCGGATATTAGCATTTCTATTGAATTTGGCTTATGGGGATTTAAAGATAGGTTTTTAGTTTTATTAACCAACTCTAATAATTGCGTTACATTCAAATTATTTGCACTGTCAAATTCGATTAATATTTTTAAATCCGTTTCTACAATAGAAACAACGCGTATTTTTTTTGCTTTAACTTTAAGATGAGAAAATTTCAACAAGGTATTAACAATAGGAGGGAAAGCTCCGAAACGGTCGATTAATTCCCGTTTTACTGCTTCAACATCTTCATTATTAACACAACCAACAATTTTTTTATATATCTCAAACTTTTGCTTTTCGTCGGGAATGTATGTATCGGGAATATAACCGTCATAACGCAAATCAACAAAGGTTTCAAGAGTATCATATTCTTCCCCGCCTAATACGCTTTCAACTGTCTCCTTCAACAATTTACAATAGAGTTCAAACCCAACTGACGCAATATCTCCGCTTTGTTCAGGACCCAAAATATTTCCAGCACCACGAATTTCAAGATCACGCATAGCTATTTTAAAACCGCTGCCCAAATCGGTAAATTCCCGTATTGCGGCAAGGCGTTTTTGAGCAATTTCCGTTAAAGCAAAGTCTTCGGGATAAAACAAATAGCAATACGCTTTTTCCTTAGAACGCCCTACACGGCCGCGTAGCTGATACATCTGGGATAAACCAAGTTTATCCGCTCGGTCGATTAAAATCGTATTTGCGTTAGGTATATCTAATCCCGATTCGATTATGGTTGTACAAACTAAAATATGATATTTCTTCTGTATAAAGTTATGCATAACTTCTTCAAGCTCGCGTTCTTCCATTCTGCCGTGGGCAATGCCTATATTTAAACGCGGAAATAATTCTTGCAAATAGCCTCCGAAACCTTGTATTGTTTTTACCCTATTATGAACGAAAAAAACCTGGCCATCTCTTTTTATCTCCCGGTTAATGGCATCTTTAATAATGTTCTCGTTAAACTCCATTATAAACGTATCAATAGGCAAACGGTTTTCAGGCGGCGTATTAATAACGGAAAAATCGCGGATATCCGTTAGCGACATATGTAATGTGCGTGGAATTGGCGTTGCGCTTAATGATATTACATCCACCATAGCTCTATATTTTTTAAGTTTTTCTTTATGTTTAACCCCGAATTTTTGTTCCTCGTCAATTACAATCAAACCCAAATTTTTAAACTCGATTTTATCGGACAGTAATTTATGCGTTCCTATTACAATGTCAACCTGACCTTTTTTAATTCCCTGAATTGCTGATTGTATTTCCTTGCCAGTGCAAAAGCGCGACATCATTCTAATATCAACGGGAAAATCTCTAAAACGTTCCTTAAAAGTCTCTAGGTGCTGTTCAGCTAAAATAGTAGTGGGCACTAAAACAGCTACCTGATAACCGCTCATAACTGCTTTAAAACACGCTCTCATTGCAACTTCGGTTTTGCCGTACCCCACATCACCGCAAATAAGCCTGTCCATACAAATGGGTTTTTCCATATCCTTTTTAACCTGCTCTATCGCGGTTAACTGATCCGGTGTTTCCTCATATTCAAAAGCGGTTTCGAATTTGATTTGCCATTCCGTATCTTCGCTACTTACAATGCCTTTATTTTCAAGGCGCGCTTTATAAAGTTTTGCAAGCTCTCCTGCCATTTTTTCAAGAGATTTTTTTACGCGTTCACGGGTTTTATCCCACGACTTACTGCCGAGCTTGTCGAGTTTAGGCGTTTTACCGCTTCCCCCAATATATTTTTGTACGAGATTCATTTGTTCAATTGGGATGTATAATTTTTCGTCATCAGCATATATTATTTTAATGTAATCTTTTTCTTTATTGTGCGCCAGTATGCGTTCTATGCCCTGAAATTTTCCTATCCCGTAATTTATATGGACAACGTAATCTCCGCGGGATAATTCCATAAAACTCTGAATTGGCGAAGAGTTGACTTTATGTATTTTTTTAAAAAAACTTCTTTTTCTTCCAAAAATTTCACGGTCTAAAATTAAATATAACGGTGAATCGTATAAAATAAAACCAGTTGAAATAGAACCAGTAGCAATGATAAATTTCTCTTTTGATAAATCCTTTTCTTTTTGTATTCCCTTGTCAGGGAGCATATCACCGGCAAGCGCAGGAGTTAAATCCGGGGCAAAAATTTCTTTAAGACGTTTCATTTGTCCTTCATATGAAGCCAAAACAATAATAGTAAAACCTTGATCAATTTTTTCCATAATAAAATCCGGCAAACGGGCAATGTTGTCTCTAAACCCTTCCGGAGTTCCCGTTTTAAACGTTATTGCGTTATCACTATCAAAATGCGTTAAAAAATAGAGTTCCAGAGATTTCATTGTAAACATTTTAGATTCAAGTTTTTGGTATATTTCATCAGGGGAAGGTTTAATCTGGTTTCTTTTATGACTCGCTTTATATATTTCCTCAGCTTCAAAATGTATGCGGTCTTCAGCTTTTTTTATTCTATCCTTTTCATTAAACACAACTAAAGTGTCTTCCATATAATCAAATAACGTGAACGGCGGATAAAACAACGGGATTAAATGCTCCACCCCGTTAAAATATATTTTGTTATCAAGATATTCTTCAATTTCACTTTTTTCAGGGGAGGTTTTAAAACGGTTTTCAAGCGCGCTTAAACATTCAATTACGTTATCCGTTTCATAAATAATCTCACGCTGCGGCAGAATATCAACGCAACCCGTTTCTTTTATAGTCCTTTGCGAAATAGCATCAAATTGTCTTATTTTTTCTATAGTATCCCCGAAAAAATCAATCCTTATAGGATTTTCTAATGACGAAGGAAAAACATCAATTATATCGCCTTTAACTGAAAATTCTCCAGACCCCTCAACCATTGGCGTGCGTTTGTACCCCAGATGAACGAGTTGCTCTAAAAGCAATTCATAGGGCATTTCGTCTCCTGTTTTTACCTCAAGATGCTGTTTTTTAAAATCCTCGGCCGGAATAATATTCTGAATAGCGGCTTGAACACTTGAAACAACAATTAGGCGTTCTTCTGAAACAATACGGTGCAAAACCATTACTCTGTGATGTATTGAATCGGGGAAAGGAGAAATGTGCTCATAAGGTAACATATCCCATGTGGGAAATATTTCAATGGGAATGTCCGGAAAAAAATGTTTTAAATCCTGATAAAATTCTTCGGCTTCCCTCGTTGTAGATGTCAAAACGAGTATGCTTTGCCGATGTGCGTTATACAGATTACCTACAATTACACATTTTGACGTTCCAAATAATCCTTGCGCAACGGTTAAATTGTTACTTTTTACATTCTCAACTAATTTTTGAAATGCCCGGTCCGAATTAATGTTAGATTTTATAATTTTGTGAATTGACATTACCAAAAAATAGCATTGGTTATTTTTCCGGTCAACTTAAAGTTTTAATAAATAACTTAAACTCCATAGGGATTGAATATTATTTCACTGACCTTAAAAATTCTCAAAGCAAAACAATTTAATGAAATTTATTAACGTGAAATTCAATCTATTTTTTATGTTATACTAATTAGCGTTAAAATCCGGCAATTTATTCTATTTTAATCCCTTTGATAAAGCAGGGCTTAAATCCCCCTGAATCCCCCTTCGAGTAAAGGGGAAAGATTAGTAAAAGTTAGGGTATATAAGAGAATCACCGTTGTATCACAATCTTTAAATAACGAAAAAAATTAGTAAAACTTTGTGGCACCGCATTTTGGGTTTATAAAAGAGCATGCCCGTTTTTTAAAGTTTTTAAAATATCCGGCTGTTCAAAAAGCAACAGTGTATTTGTTCAAAAAGCAACAATGATTAATCGTGTAAAAATTCATAGTATGCTACAATTAACTATGGTGTAGGGAATTAAAGCAAATTGAAAAATATTTTATTTTGGCATAAGAATTGCTATATATTTACTACTATTGATTTTTTAAGAATATTTTAGGAGGAATACATTATGACCCCAAAAGATGTCATGGACATGATTAAAAAAAATAATATACAAATCGTAGACTTGCGTTTTATGGATTTTCCGGGTATGTGGCAACATACATCGTATCCGATTTCTATGATTGACGAAGACGTGTTTGAGGAAGGTTTCGGATTCGACGGTTCTTCAATTCGGGGATGGCAAGCAATAAATGAAAGCGATATGCTTATTGTGCCTGAACCCGTTACCGCTAGAATTGACCCGTTTACTGAAATACCCACTTTATTCATGATTTGTAATATTAAAGACCCTGTTACGGGTGAAGATTACAACAAGGACCCTAGAAACGTTGCAAAAAAAGCTGAAGCGTATTTAAAGTCAACGGGTATAGGCGACACTGCGTATTTTGGTCCTGAAGCAGAATTTTTCATTTTTGATAACGTTCAGTATCAAACCTCTCCAAACGAAAGCTTTTATTTTATTGATTCAATAGAAGCGCAATGGAACACGGGCAGAGACGAAGAAGGCGGAAACAAAGGGTATAAAATCCGTCATAAAGAAGGATATTTCCCCGTACCACCCACTGACCATTTTCAAGATATTAGAAGTAAAATGGTTATTGAAATGGAAAAAATGGATATACCTGTAGAGTGCCATCACCATGAAGTAGCAACGGCTGGACAGGCAGAAATCGATATGCGTTTTGATTCAATGGTATCAATGGCGGATAAACTTTTAATGTATAAATACATTGTTAAAAACGTTGCTGCTCAAGCAGGATACACCGTAACTTTCATGCCTAAACCGTTATTTGAAGACAACGGAAGCGGTATGCACACACACCAGTCTATCTGGAAAGACGGAAAACCTTTATTTGCAGGAGACGGTTATGCGGGATTATCCGAAACTGCGCTTTACTACATCGGCGGAGTATTAAAACACGCAAAAGCTTTAACTGCTTTTACTAACCCGACAACGAATTCATATAAACGCCTTGTTCCGGGATTTGAAGCGCCGGTTAACCTTGCATATTCATCAAGGAACAGGTCTGCGGCAATAAGAATACCTATGTATTCAAACAGCCCGAAAGCTAAAAGAATTGAAGCAAGATTTCCGGATCCCAGCTGTAACCCATACCTTGCATTTTCAGCAATGCTTATGGCAGGACTTGATGGAATTCAAAATAAAATTGACCCGGGCGAAGCTCTTGATAAGGATATTTATGATTTACCGGCAGAAGAGCTTGCTAAATATGAAACAACACCGGCTTCTTTAACAGAAGCATTAAACGCTCTTAAACACGATCATGAATTTCTGTTAAAAGGAAACGTTTTCACTGAAGACGTAATTGAAACGTGGATAGAGTATAAAACAATCGAGGAAGCAAAAGCTCTCGATTTACGGCCTCACCCCTACGAGTTCTTCCTTTATTATGACATTTAATTAATTCGGAAGAACTGTAACCGGCTGTGCGCTTTTTAGCGTGCAGCCATTTTTTTTGCCATTTTCTATAACATATTTCTCTGTGGTGAAATAAAAAACATACTATCTTTATGGTGAATTCCATTTTTCAACAAATTTTATTATCTCAGCGTTTTAACCAATACCAGAGCGAGTATTTGTAATTAAAAATCGCTTCGCCGCTCCCTGTGAACACATCGTAAACGTAAACTAAAATTAATATACCTAAAAGCAAACTCGTTATTAAAAATACTCTGCGGTTTAGCGTTGCAATTTGATTGAACCCGGCAAGTTTTTTCCCTGTGTTGTGATAAATAAAATTAATTAAAACGAGGTAAATTGCAATTAAAAGTACGGGATAGAAAATAACCGATGATTTATTAAAATATAGCGCTTGGTTTATTTGTCCGCGGGCAATATGTGAAAAAGCCCTACCCATCCCGCAAACAGGACACCGGACTCCAAACAATAATTTTGAAGGGCAAACGGAAAGGTAAGTTTTTTCCGGTGTAATTAAAAAAGGCGCTGTAAATATTAAAAATAAAAACAAAAATGTAATTAATAGACCTTTGGCTTTCATGTTTCCTTTTCTAAATCATTATAAAACGTTTTTTTAAAATCAGGATATTTATCCGTTTCAATTGCAACGCGAATTTTTTCCATTAAATCGAACCAGTAAGTTAAATTATGAATAGTTGCAAGGCGGTGCGCTGATATTTCATTTAGCCGGAATAAATGCCTTAAATATGAACGTGAAAAATTCCGGCAAGTAAAACAACCGCATTCACTATCAATAGGATTATAATCTCTGTGATTTTTTGCGTTTTTTAGATTAAGTCGGCCTTGTTTGGTAAACACGGTTGCGTTCCTTGCGTTTCGCGTTGGAAATACACAATCAAACATATCTACCCCGGCATCCACGCATTTTACTAAATCTTCGGGCGCACCAACTCCCATTAAATAACGCGGTTTATCTTCGGGAAGATGCACGCATGAAACATACGTTAAATCATACATAACGCTTTTCTCCTCACCAACGGAAAGCCCCCCGATTGAGTAACCGTCAAAATCCATGTCCGTTAGAGTTTTTGCAGACTCAACGCGTAAATCTTCAAAAACATTCCCCTGCGTTATTCCGAATAGAATTTGCCTGTTATCAAATGAATCGTTGTAATCTTTTTGAATTTTAGCCCAGTTGTGCGTTCTTTTCATAGCAATTTCAGCGTAACTTTTATCAACGCCTTCTGCTGTGCATTCGTCAAGGGGCATTATGATATGGCTTTTTATTGACCTTTGAATATCGATAACGCCTTTCGGTGTAAATGTATGATACTGTCCGTCAATGTGGTTTCTAAAATAAACGCCTTCATTTGTAATTTTTCTGAATTCCGACAACGAATAAACCTGAAACCCGCCTGAATCCGTTAACAAAGCATAAGGCCAACGCGTTAATTCGTTAATCCCGCCTGTATCGTTTAAGATTTCAAGGCCGGGCCGCAAATATAAATGATATGCGTTATTTAAAATCAGCTTGTATCCGATTTCCTCTACATCGTGCGATGTTAAAGCGCGAATCATTCCGTATGTTCCTACGGGCATAAAAATCGGTGTTTTTATTTCAAACCCAGCAACGTTTAACGTTCCTGTTCGCGCGTTAGTGTTTTTAGATTTATGTTTTACTTTAAAAAATGCCATGAACGTCCTGTTAAATAATTAATTTTTTCAATAATTTATGCAGGAATTTTTGCTATAAACAGATTTTAATTCGTTATAATATAACGAAGCAAAAGAATTTTTACAAATCAAATTGCTGATGTAACGATTAGTAGGTAAATTAGAAGCCCTAAAACGTCGTTTGACGTAGTAATAAACGGGCCGGTTGCTATTGCAGGGTCAGCCCCCAACCGGTTTAATAAAAACGGCATTAACGTTCCCGTTGCTGCGGCCAAAAACACCACCGCAAACAAAGCCGAGGCAACGGTTAAGCCTAAATATATTTTGCCGAACCAGAGACTTACAATGCCGAAAAGAATTGATGCACAGATAAACCCGTTGTAAAAAGCTGTGCGAATTTCTCTATATAAGCGTCTTTTGATTTCAAACGCGCTTATTTCTCCTGTTGCAAGCCCGCGTACTATGATTGCGGATGCCTGTATTCCGATATTCCCGGCCATTGCCATTATAACGGGAAAGAAAAAAGACAAAGCAATGACTTTTTGTAAATCCGCTTCAAACTGGAAAATAACAATTGCGCTTATTAATTCGCCCCCTAAAGCAACTAAAAGCCATGGCAGCCGGGCCATTGATAATTTTAAAGATGATTCCTCGGATATTTCAACATCACCTGCACCGGTTAAGCGCGCAATATCCTCGTCCGCCTCTTCGTCTATAACGTCCTGAATATCATCGAAAGTAATTACACCGATTATTCTATTAATATAGTCAACAACAGGCACACTAACCATATCGTATTTTTGCGATAAAATAGCAACGTCTTCCTGGTCAGTATCAGGATAAACATATTTAACGTCCTCGATTGCAATGTCTTTTACTAAAGCGTTATTATCCGCGCTGATAATATCCTGCAAAGGAACGTATCCGCGTAAAACTCCCTCTTTGTTCGTTACCCATACATTATAAAAATTATCTTTTTCAAGCTCAGTGTGCTGCTTGATCATTTTTTCAACATCGCGGACTTTTAAATCTTCATCCACGTGTAAAAATTCAAGCCCCATGATACCGCCGGCGGTATCCTCATCGTAATTTATAAGACCGGAAACTTCTTCTGCCACTTCCCGGTTTACAGAACTTAATATTTCTTCTTGTTGAATTATTGGAAGGTCTTGTACAATATCGACCGCTTCGTCAGAATCAACTTCTTCTAAAATCTCTGCTATTGTTTCGTTATTTAATTCGGCAACGAGATATTCTTTAATTGTCTCTTCGAGTTCGATTATAACCCGAGCTTTTATACCTTTATCAAGCAGATTAAAAACGTATACCCGTTCTTCTTGATTAAA
The DNA here is from genome assembly GCA_964449345.1 of uncultured Spirochaetia bacterium. GTDB lineage: Bacteria > Spirochaetota > CALGPD01 > CALGPD01 > CALGPD01 > CALGPD01. The sequence continues at coordinate 13,660 of CAYUYT010000066.1, forward strand.
CGTTTCCAGTAATTCCGCTATATCTGCTTCATGGAGATCGTTTAATTCGTATAGAATTTCATCATTTTTTTGTTCTTCGATAAAATCTAAAATTCGTTCGCGTTTTTTGTATAAGACTTCTTCTGCCACTTGAATTTTTCCGTTTAGTTTTATTTGATATAAAGATAACAGGTGTAAATCTTTAAATCAAAATTTTCTAACGGGTAATATTAAATTAATGTGAAAATTGCGAAAATTAAAAACCGTAAGGAATTACATACAACGATAAAACAATGTGAGATTAAATCTTTATTCGTTTAAAAAATCAAACATTTTATCAAAAACGCCTTTACCAATCCCCTCATAAATTTTATCAAGGGATTTTTCAAGACCTTTTACAGATTTAAATTTAAGAGAAATTGCCAAACCGGAATCTTCAAATAACTGGTCATAATTCAAACTTACCTGCGGAGGAAAGTTAAGCTCTTTTACAAAACCGATAAATTCTTTTTGATAACGCGTTGTTTCAGGGTAACGCGTTTTGCGTATAAACTCAATTAGTGATTGCTTAGCCGTATTTTGTGCGTCAAAAAACGGCAAAAGAATTTCCCTGAAACTTAACTCATCGCGTTTACCCGTTTCGTATAACATTTCAGCTAAAATTATTATTTCTCCGGCAGTCAGCTTAAAATCATTTGTAAGTTTACTAAAAGTTTCCAAATCATCTGAGTTTAATAAAATAAAATCCAACGCGTTTTTTACGTTGATTTTCTTTTCGTGAATAATTTTTAATATATCAAAAGGCAACGCGGCAATTTTCAGCAAAAAATCGGTGCGTTCTTCCGTTTTTGCTTCATTCATAACGCTCATTAAATTTTCCTTTGCCTGCTTTTTGCTTTTGTTAAAGTTAACGTAATTTTTCGTTGCTATTGCTTTCTCAGCAGTGCTAAGTTTTTCTTCGTTTGCACATGCAAAAATAACGTATTCAGCAGGGTCGGTGCTTTCTAAAACGAGGCAGGGGGTTTTTTCTGCATCAGGTATTTTGCCTTTAACGTGAACGTAGCCGTTATTTATTTTTGCGACCACAGGCGGCATGATAAATTTTGTAGGTATTGCGGTAAACTCATCAAATACCTTAATTTTTACGTTGTTTTTCTGTTTTATTGATGCGTTGTCTATGGTTTTAATTTTCGTTTTCATTTTAATTTTACCCTGTAGCTTTTTTACTCAGTTTTTTTAATACTTAAATATAGATAAAATATTTTCGTTGTTAATATTAAGTCATAAATAGAATTAAGTGTACAATAATAAGTAAATCACCGATTCAATTTAGAATTGCATATTTCATACACTCATAATGTGTATGAAAACCAAGGTATTTGAATGGTCTATTATTTAAAATATTTTGAATCCTTAATAATTTTTCATTTGTAATTTTTCCAACACCGTTGGCATAATATTATACAACGCAAAAAAACAGATTTTGAAAAAAATGCACGAGGCCATATTCAAACTAATATACTAAAGTGATTTTAAAATCAAAGTATTGTATATTGTAATTGCTTTTCAACCGACACTTTAAAGTGTCGGTTGCATAAAATTTAAAGTATTATTAGTATATAATCTAGAAACTAACTTTAAGTTTTGCATAAATTTGCGTTTCAGTTAAATCAACGTTTTTCGGTGTCATGGTTTTTATGTCCGTTACCGTAAAACGCCCGTTCATTTCAGAATCCTCTGCACCTAAAAATATAAACGCGCCTATTTCAACAACAACGTTTTCAATAACGGAAAGTTTAATTTGCGGAATAATAGTAACGCTTAAATCAACCGCGTTTATTATTCCGCTTAACCCGAGCCATACAATCTGACCCGCATCTCCGTCAAACATCAAAAAAACGTAGTGCCTTGCCATAAAATACTGGGACATGGAAATTACGCGTGCAGGCTCGTATTCGTTTTTTTTCGTTTTACCCCTGCCGTAATAAATGTATTCAACGCGCGCCGACATTTTAAAGCTAAACGTTGTGGATATTCCTGCAACTGCTGTTAGCTGGCTTTCAAAATCCCTGTCCTTTTTTTGTTCGAAACGGTACGTTGTTTCAATGTAAAAACCCATTCCCAAAGCTTGCGTAAAAAAATCAAAACCTAAGTAAGATTTTCTCCTGTACCCTCCAGGAGAAAGCGCGTCTTCCTTAGCTTCGTAAATATATGAGAACGCAAACTCAGTTACTCCTAAATTAAAACGCGTTTTTACTGCAAAAGGTGTGTTTTTAGCGAGTTTATCCGTTAAAACGAAATACCCCGTTATAAACATTGCCCGGTTTGCGTTGAAATCTTCAAAAATACGCATTTCATAAGTTATACCCGTAACACCGAGGTTTAATGCGGTAGGGTCTAAGGGATTAGGTACGTTGATTTTATCCGTTGGATTGAAAGAATATGCCCTTGCCCATGCAATAATTTGCTTGCCTGCACGGATTTTAAAAAACCCTGTGTAAATTTGCGCCCATCCCCGGTCAATATTTAGCTTTTCATCCGTGTTTATGCCGAGGGCTTGTAAATTCTCATACGTATCAGTTTGCTCCTGAGTAAATATACCGTAACGTGAAAAAAGGTAGTAGTTATTACGAGCACCGTAGTATCCCCTGAACATAGGCTCAACGTAAACTTTGAAAAGCGTTCCGTATTTAACTTCAGCGTGAAGGCGTATTTCATTCAAACTCCCTATTGTTACACGTTTGGTTATTGCCTCATGCGTTACAAAAACTCCGGTTTCAATTTCTCCTCCAAAACGCGTTTTTAGTGTTGTTTTTTCAGAAAAGTATTTTTCCTCCTCTGCGTTGTTTTCAGATTGAGTTTGGCTTTCTTCCTGTGCTTTCGGGTTTTGGTTGTTTTTTATTTGTTCTGTTCGGGCCGACCCGGTTTCGTTGTCAGCCCCCTGCTGCGCCGTAGGCTTTATATTTTGAGCTGTAAATACAAAATTTGTAGTAAAAATAATTACAAAAATTATAAATAATTTAGTTTTCACTTTTTTATCCCTGCAACCTTTTGTTTTAATTCCCGGTTGCGGCACATTATGCAATTAAAATTACCGCAAATACTGCA
>CAYUYT010000067.1:0-16535 GCA_964449345.1 uncultured Spirochaetia bacterium
GAATTCCTGTGGGCAGTGATTGTTTCCGTTTTCCCGGAACAATGGATTTATCTTCCCGCGCTGTTTATCTCATTGCAAAGAGTATTGGCAAAAATCTAATCAGAAGCGGTATTAAATACGTTATTTTCATAGCCCTTCACGGGGGACCGAAACACGGGGCCGCCATAGAGCAAGCGTGTAGAGAATTATCCCGAAGTAAAAAAATCAAAGCCCTTGCGCCGTTTGGTAAAATTTTAATTGATTTATTCACTAAACGTGATTTTGCAAAAATGGCAAAAGGCAGGGAATTAACCGACGACGAATGGTATAAATTCGAACGGGATTTACACGCAGGGTTTATTGAAACATCCTTAATGCTTCATATAAAACCCGAACTCGTTAGAAAAAGATATAAACTTGCAAAGGATTATCCTCTCAAACTTTTCGAAATGCGCCGACATCCTTTCGGACGGTTTGAGGACTGGGAAGGACAGTTAGGTTATCCTTCTCTGGCAACGAAAGAACAAGGTGAACTCATTGCCCATAATATGTCTAATTTTTTTGCAGGGCTACTTGAAAAATGGGTTTCAGGGGAAAATTTAAAAAAATACAACCGTTCGTTGCTTTCCAAAGCTTTGATTTTTAACGTAAATTTTACACGTTGGGTTATATCAATAACGGTAACAATCCTCGTTGTTCTTGGATACTTAATTGTTTTTTAATTTTTCCTGCAAAATAAAATATATAAAAAAATCACTAATAATATCATAAAATTTTCCGTTTTTAAGGGAGTTCAAAATAAAATTTCCGTGTAAATAAAACGCGTTCCCCGATAATATAAAAAGACCCAAAAAGAAAGGAACGCTTTTGAAACGCTTTGCCGTTGTATTTACACTAATGATTTTAATAAGCACACTATTTTCTCAGGGTATTTCCGAACACATTATTCTTGCTTTAAAAGCCGAAAACCGCAATGATTTTGCCCTTGCTATTAAGCACTATCAAGCTTTATTAAAAACGCCACTTGATAAACTCGCTAAAATTGAAGTGTTAAATAATATAGGTGTTTTGTATTTTAAACTTAAAAAATTTAAAAAAGCAAGCCAAGTATTTATTCGGTGTCTAAAATTGGATAATAGCGACGCAAAATTATGGAATAATCTTGGTTTATGTTTTTATAAAACGGGAAAAACGAATAAGGCAAAGCTAGCTTATGAAAAAGCTATAAATATAAATGAAAGATTTTTCGATGCTTATATGAATCTTGCAAATTTATATTTTAATTTAAAAAAATTTAAAAATGCATTAAAAATAAGTAAAAAAATTTTAAAACTAAATCCGGTTGCCCCTGAAGTTCTATATGGAATAGGTAAAATTTTTATAAAGCTAAATAAAGTAAAAAAAGCAATATTTTATTTTGAAGCCGCCCTAAGCACAAAGAATACATACGAACCTTCATTACTTGAATTGGCATCGTTGTATTTTGACAGAGGCGAGCATAATAATTTCATCCGCGTTGCCAAAACTTTAATTGAAATTCAGCCACAAGATGAAATACTCGTTGCACTCGGTTACGTTTATTACAACCGCCGTCAATATAATTGTGCTGAAGATTACCTTAAAAAAGCTTTATTTTTAAGCCCGCAAAATAAACAAGCGCTTTCTATTCTGGAAAAATTATACAACAAAACGCGTAATTATTCGAAAGCCGCGCAAACGCGGAAAAGGTTAATCACTTTGGGAATAAATGATTTTAATTCTTTAACCAAGCTTGCAATTTTTCATCAAAAAGCCGGTAATTATATTGAGGCAATTAGATATTACGAGCGCTTAATAATAAAGTCGCCTGATAACGCGTTAATTTTAAATAATCTTGCCATTGCCAATATTGCTCTTGGTAAGTATTCGCATGCATTAAAAAGTTTGCGTAAAGCCAAAAAAAGTAAGATAACAAACATAAACTTGGGTTGGACATATCTTCGCTTGAAAAAATATTTAAAAGCTGTAAAAATATTTAAAAAGCTTTATAAAAAATATCCACTGGATTTAAAAGTCAAGGAGAATTATTCGCTTGCGCTTATTTATTCCGGCGATTTTCAAACTGCTTTAAAAATATTAAAAAAATTGCATAAAAAGTATACAAGCGCGCACGTATCTTTATACCTTTCATGGCTTTATGCTAAAAAGGGAATAAAAAAGCTGTCATTATATTATCTTGAGCAAGCGCTAAACCTTGATACTGAAGGCGAACTTAATTTCATTACCGATTTCAAGCAGGAGCCGGCATTTTCTTTAATGTTACGTTATTCGGAAACAAAAATCATAATAAAACGGCATTTTACCACGGCTCATTTATAGTTTGAATAACGTTTCCATAAATATCGTGCAATCTTATAATATAACGCGAATATGTAACAAACTTGATAATGCTTCTATATACCGTTTTATTTTTTCTAAAAAAGAATCGCGTACTTGAAACAATTTTCTTTTTGTTATTATAATCCTTTATTGAATTAATCATCCCGTTTTTATATTCAATTATTTTATAATGATTAATTTTTGCATTTGAAATATATTCAATCTTGAAACATTTATTATTTTTAATATAAAATTTATAGTAGCTTAAAATGCTGCGGCTTTTTATATATTTTTCTTTAATAATATCCACCGGGTAAATTTCCGCTGTTTGTTTGTTATAAGAAATACGCTTTGAATATTTAATAAAGCTTTTTTTCTTTCCGTAAATGAAATTTGAAACGGTAAATAAAGCCGTTAAACAAAAAAGAATTATTATAACCTTAAAAGTTTTCATTTTACCCGCCTTTGAAGAAAAATTTACAGTATTTAAATAAAAATTATTTAATAAAGTAAAAATATTCATGAAACTAATTAAAAAAGTTGTATTAAAGTAATTATCTGTTATAATAATGAAAAATATAAATAAAAAATGTCAACGATAAAAGATTTAAACAACATATTCATCCAGGAATGGGAACGTAAAGCAAAAGAAGATAATTTGGAGTTTATCGGGTCTGAACTTCAAAGTATTCTTTATGATTATATTTCCGGCAGCAAAACAACAAAAAAAATCCATAATTTCAATATTGAATTCTGCCTTGACCCTTTTGAAATGGAGAGAAAAAATTACTTGGACCTTATTCCCATTATCAAAGAAAAAACCGGTTTGATTATTGATTTCCCTGAAAAAGAGTTTAAAAATTTCCACACTGTTAAAGATTTTATAATTTACGTATTAAAAAAATGTCACATTGACCCTGAAACCGAACTTTCCGAATATGCTTCTTATTTTTTTAAAATTATGATGGCGAAAAAACTTTATAATATAGCACATGAATTTATATCCGGTCTCAACAGTAAACAAATAGAATTATTAAAGCAAAGAATTGATTACTTGCAATCAATTACAAACAGAGGTTTTTCATATTCATCCGAGCGCCTTGCTTATGTGCATTCTTTAGGCATCCGGTACGACAGGTTTGAATTTGAGAAAATGATACTCCCGGTTATTATGGAAGGTAAAGTTGCAGAATTTCTTTTAATAACCATACTTTACCGCGCTCTTGAAATTATATCAACAAATATGGAAACAGGAGAAGACAAATACGAATTAGAGACAACGGAGCAACGCGTTATAAATAAATTAAAAAACGGCGAAAAAAAATTTAATTTAGAAGAAATCGGCATAAAAACGTTAAATCAACTATCAAATAACTTTGATAAATTTTTCCGCCTTTCCATTAAATACCTACCCAACGAAAAAGAGGAGTTAAGTGAAATTAAAACCGTGGATGAATTGTTTGAATTTATTATTCATATTTTTGACAGAGAGCTAAATCTTAAATGAGTATATTTTTAATTTTAAAAAGAACAGTTTTAGCAAACACGAAATTGATAACAAATTTTATAAAAAAAACTAATTTATTATTTTTGCTAATTGTTATAACTATTTTTCTTACAAGCATAACAAAAATTAATGCATCATCAAAAATAATAGCAGGATATTACGAAAACATACACATAAAGGAATTAAATCTAAAATACACAGCATTGTTAGATACGGGCGCGAGTTTTTGCGCTCTTCATGCTTACGGAATAAAAGCGAAAAGGAAAAGAAACGGGTTATATGTGCGTTTTTATACATCTAACAAAAAAGGCAAAAGAACAAGTGTAATAAAAAAAGTAGCCAATATTTTGAATATCCGTTCCTCTAACGGCATAGTAGAAAGGCGGTATGCTGTTTATCTGCGAATAAAATTAGGAAAAATTACTAAACGCGTTATTGTTACACTAACGAACCGCATAACGCAAAAAGCCCGTATCTTAATAGGTCGAAATTATTTAAAGAATAAATTTTTAATTGATTCGGGTAGAGTTTTCATTATAAATTAAAATTTCCATGATTTTATTTTCTATTGGTGTTTACTTTATATAGTTGAAATAAATTGAATATTTAATAAAAAACGTTTATTATTTTCAAGAATTTTTATTAGCTTTTACTCGAATTTCATGTAATATTTGGCAGAGATTAAATTAATTAAAAAGGGATCTTAATGGCTAAAATACTTATAGCCGAGGACAATTTAAACGACCTTGAAATACTGGTAAAATTTTCCGAATTTTTAAAAAAACACGAAATTACCATAGCGGTTAACGGGGAAGAAGTTTTGAAAAAGGCGGGAGAAATTGAGCCGGATTTAATATTAATGGATTTACACCTTCCTTTTGTTGACGGTTATAAAGCGATAAAATTGATTAAAGAAAAAAGACAAATCCCTATTATCGTAATTAGTGCTTGTTTTTACGATGATGAAAAAGAAAAAGCTTTTGAAGCGGGATGCGATGATTATCTCGTAAAACCGTTCAAACTTGATGAATTTCTTACTATAGTAAAAAAATACCTGCCGGATGACGAAGACGAAGACGAAGATGAATAATCCTACATTTTTTCAAATATCAATATTTCTTTTCCTTTTATAATTTTATATTTCCCCTTGCGTAATAATTTTCCGTTAATTCCGTATTCAAGAATTTTTTTAGGTTTTTCCGATTCCACGTTTGAATATATAAAAATCCAATAATGGTGCAATTTATTCCCCGGTAAAAAATCCCTGCGTTTCATAATATTCCATATTTTGCCGTTATATTTTTTCAAAATAAAATACGTTATTTCACGGTGAAATATATGTGCAGGTTTTTTTTTACGATTTTTATAAATCTTATAGTCAATTTGTTTAACTAATTTTTTATATGCATCTACGCCTTTTTCTCTGTAAATATAGTCAATTTCAAACCATGCACCTTTTTTATAATAACTTTTCCCTTTAACGTATTCAACTTTTCCCGATTCATTAAAAACTTTAGTTTCAACGAACTTTCCGTTTTTATAAAAAGTTAACCGCTTTTTATTACCCATAGTATCTTCATAAGAAACAGCGTAAATTTTCGAATCCGGTTTAACGCGTAACGGCTCACCTGTTATATTAAAACCGTTTTTAATATCACCGTAAGCATAATAATAAAGCTTTGAACTATATAACGCGGAACAAAACACAAATAAAATTATAAATGCATATAAAAAATTATATTTAAAATTCATAATTATTTCACTGACCTGTATTTTAATATATTTTCTCTGAAAGATTTGTCAACGGGGTTCAGATTAATAACGCGTTTCTGCGTTTCAAGAGCTTCACGCACTTTCCCGCAAGCATAATACGCGGCTGCCAAAGTATCCAAAAAAGCTGCATTTAAGTTTTTCGTTATTTTTACCGCACGCTTCGCATATTTCAAAGCAAGCTTAGGTTTGCGTAAACCTTTATCATCCACGGTTGCATAAAAATAAGCAATATTATTTAAAAGGCGTTCGTTATTCGGATATATATTTAAAGCGTGTTTCATTAATCTTAAAGCAAAATTGTAATCTTTAACTTTAATCCACAGAAAATAAGAAGCGTTTATTAATAAAGACAAATCATGGTCATTTTCTTTTAAAAGTTTTTTTAAAAGAATAATACTTTGCTTTTTTTTACCCATTTTATAAAAAATTTTAATTTTAAGATAATCTATTCCTTTAACTTCTTTAAACAAATTCATAAACTGATTTAACCATTGATTTGCAAGGATAATTTTATTACCTGAAACATACTCCTCTATTAAAGCATAATGGGCATTGATTTGAAACCTGTTGCGCGCAAGGGATTTAAGCAAATAACGAATACCATGCGTTTTATTAACCTTCTTAGCTACCATATATTTTAAGTAATAATAATCATGTGTGTTTCCGAATTTTTTATTATACTCCTCCAAATAAGTTTGCGCCTTGTTATATTCTTTAAAATCAATTGACAATTTAATAAGCCCCCGGAAAACCTCACGGCTTTTATACCCGCTTTTGTACAATCTATTTATTAATTCGGAAGCTTTATTCAAATTCGACATATCGTATAAAAAATCAAATTTTTCAAGCAATAAAATTTTATTATGTTCGCCATAATCATATAAAGCGCGTTCAAGAAGTTCATATGCTTCCATGTTCATATTTCGCGCGTCTAATATTTTCAGCTTGAAAAGGTCGATTATGAGACCCATTTGACTATAACTCATACGCATTTCTTCAAGATGATCAAGATGCTCCCTTACTTTTACAAATTTACCTTTAATAAGATTTGCCTGAATTAAGCCGTAGACCGGATAAGGGTTTGATTTTAATACTTTTTTAACAATTTTATAAAAATATATTGCTTTATCTATTTTAAACATTTTTTGATAAGAATTCGCGATTTCAAGTAACGCATATACGTTACGCGGTGAATTAGATAGAATTGTGCCGTAAACATTTACTGCCTTTTCATAATTATGCAATGAATAATAACACTTACCTAATAAAAGCTTTGCTCGTAGATTTTCCGGCGATTTCTTAATTATTTTTTTCAGTCCGCTAATTGCTTTTTTAAATTTTTTCGTTCTAATGTCTTTTACGATTTTATTAATATCGTATTTTACTCTTTCGTCGTAACTCTCATCTTCATAAGCCGTAATATTATGCGTTAAAAGTAACGTTGTGATTATTACTGTAAAAATTTTTCTCATTAATATCCCACCGATTTTACTATTAATATATGAACACCGGAGAATGAATTTAAAAACACTTCAAAAATTATTCAAAAAATTTATATATTTCTTTTTCAATTAAATCAAAATTAACCCATTCTCCGTTTAATATTTGCCCTGCAATTGAAGCAAGAATATCCTCACCCTGTTCAATCTCTTTAACGGGCTTTTTAATATTATCGGATTTTGTAGGGGATTTCGATTGCTTGCCGTTAACACTCTGGTTGCTCTTCTGCTGAGCGCTTTGCTTTTTATTGCCTTTGAGGGTTTCCTGCGAAGAAGAATCAGGAATTTTTTCCCCATCTTGATTTTGTGTGACCTGTGTTTTTTCTTTTTTCACACCTTCATCTTTGACAGGAATTGAATCGATTAAACTTTGCAGAAAATTTCCTGCGACATTTTTCTGTTTTTCATAAGCATCAGAAGCCCTGTTTAATAAAATCTCAGAGGCTTTCACTTTACTGTAACCCGAAATATCAAGTTTGGAAATTGCATTACCAAGTGTTTCGACTATGGTTTTTTCTTTTTTCTGTTTTGGGGCTAGTATCGAAAAAACGCCTAAAAACGGGTCATCAATAATTGGCGATTTAAAATTCACGGGAGTAACCGGTGTTAAATGTATCAGCATATCAACGGCTTTTTCAAATTCTGTTCTATCATCCTGATAAGTTAAAAGACTGGCAACGAAATTACCCGGAATAACTTTAGTAAGCATTTCATCGTATATATCAGGAAGAAAGTTATACGAAATTTTTGTCAACTTTGTTACGTTATTTAAAACTATATCAACTATATCATCATTAATAGAACCGTCGTTAAGTTTAAAATCCTGTACCGATGATTGAACGAGGTAATCAACCACATAATCAATCGTAGTATTCATATACATATTCTTTAATATATCAATCTGGTAATTAGGTATCAGAGGGTTCTTTTTTGCTTCGGATAACACGTTACCTATATTTATTGTGTAATTGAAATAGTTTAGAAACAAAGACGTTTTCATGTTTTTAAATAAACCGTCGAACATCTGGTTATAACTGTTAACAGTTTTCCCGAAATCGGTTAAAAGGTCCAAAGGGTTAAGCCCATGCCCGCGCCCCTTCTCTTTATCATTATCATCTTCGCTAAAAGAATCAAGCAAGTTAACGCCAAAAAATTCTTTGGACACTCCTGCCACGTAATCAGAATACATTTTTGTTATTGAATCTATAGTTTCTACTATTTTTTGCGTCTCACTTTTTCTAAGCCAAAAATCGCCCATTATAACGCCTCACATGAATTTTAATTTCTTAATAATAATGTAATCATAAATCAAATACCAATTTTTTACAAATAAAAAATATTGCTTTATTATAAATTATGTATTTTCGAACAAAGTATTATTACCGATAATTAAAACTAAGGTGTTAAGAACAGAATGATGAAATATTTTAAAATAATTTTAATAACAATAATTCTCGGTTTTACCTTAAATAGTTATCCTTTAAAAATCCAGCTAAAAAGTAAAAAACCAAAACTGCGCGATTATTATTTAAACGCCACTTTTGTATATCGTTTTATTAATTCGGAAAACAGACAGGCTATTGCAATTATTTATCTAAACGAAAACCGCTCTTTTGAATACAGGGAAAAAGCAGGAAGAGGAACGACAATTTTTGCGGGAAGTTATAAAATAACAGAAAATAAAATCATATTTGTTAATGATAACCAAATAACGAGAAAATTCCACTACAAGCTTGATGAAAAAAACATTATATTAAAAACGAAAAACGTACCCAACAACAACGGGATATTATTCCATATACAACCGCCAAAATCCAACGCAGAAATAAAATATAAACGCGTTGACTATAAAAAAATTAAGCCGGCTAAAAATCAAGTCAAAACCGAAACGTATATAATGAAAACCGGACTAAATCTCTTTGCTTTTGTTTTTAACAAAAACGGAACGTATACTTACCGTGCTGTAATTCAGGGCAAAACATACACCGTTGTTAAGGGTAAATATATATTTAATAAAGGCAAACTTGTAATAGAAGACAAAAAAGGCCGGCGGTTTTACTTTAAATCAAAAGCAAATAAAAACGAATTAATACTTGAGATGTTTTCTAAGAAATTCCTCGTGCCTTTTAAAGGCAAAAACAAACATATTTTTAAACGTGTAAAATAGTATGAAATTACCGTGAAATTTTTAATTCTTTGGCGTTTAGTATATTTTTACGTTTATTTATTATTAACGCAATATACAAATTAACCTTTAGGGGAATGAGAATGTCTAAAAAGCGAATAAAATTAGAAGAAATATTAAAAGACGGTATAAAAGTAACGAAAAATGCTATAAGTCATGCAAAAACAAAAGCAACAATAGGGACAAAAAAAGTTTCTATTTATATGGCAAAAAACCAGCTAAAAGAAAAACTTGCCGAATTAGGCGCAGTAGTTTTCCGTTTACTTGAAGAAGAAAACAAAACGGTAAGCAAAGAAAATAAATCCGTTTCATTGCTTTGCAAAAACATAACGGAGAAAAAACAGCAAATTCAAGATATTCAAGAAAATATTCAGGAATTAAAAAGTAATACCACACCCCAATAAATAGGCGCAATACCGGTTAAAAATTATAGCAACCTCAAAGGCCAGTCCCTGTTTTTCTGTTGATTTTAATTCTCCAATGCTTTGTAATATCATTATGCCTTGATTCTTAGTAAAAATATTTTTCGTAAGAACGCAGATTTGCCTTGCCTACCTGCATTTATCTTTTTCATTTTTTCAAGATATATTCTATAGTTTAAAGCAAAATCGTATAATATTATTTATTAAGGGAGTAAATATATACTAATAATACTTTAAATTTTATGCAACCGACACTTTAAAGTGTCGGTTGAAAAGCAATTACAATATACAATACTTTGATTTTAAAATCACTTTAGTATATCAATAATCTACTATTTTTAAATTCACGTTAATATAATTTCTCATTTTAAAATTTAGAATAAACTTTGATTTCTATAGTTTAAGAGATTCCTGTATTAAGGAATAAATTAAAATGGTTTAACCCTATTCTTCAACTTTCTCTGAAATAATGGTATTATCAAGGAAACCGGTAGGGCGTTCTTCACCCGGCATGGCTGTACAGCTTTTTATTTTTTTGTCTTTTTCCAATAACGTAAAAACCGCTTTATACGTTCCTAGAGGGAGTTTTTCAAGAGTACTTTCAGTAACGTTCATATCCGCAATCATTGGTTCAACAGTAGCGTCATAAGTATATGTGCCGGAATAAGAGTGATTAGTACCTGAAAATTTTGATATGAAAGTTCCGTCTTCTTCATACGTTTCAATTACTTCGGGCATATCCGCAACCTGAAATTTCCACTTACCTACAAAATAATTTTCACCCTTGTTTTCCATAATTTAATTACTACCCCTCTGGTTTTTTTCAAGAATTTGAGAAACATTTTTTTCAATTTTTTTATTATAAAAAACTGCTGTAAATAAAAATAATAAAAAAATCAGCGCAAGGGGAATTAATCTTATATTATTCGGCTTTCCCAAACCTAATTTCACAATTTCAACCTGTAAATATAAAATACAAAGCCCTAAAAAAAATGAAATGGCAAAAACGCTTTCTTTAATTAAATCATAAACAGGCCCTTGATTTTCAATACTTACTTGCTTTTCAAACTTTTTTTTATTTTTGAAAGTAACTTTATCGTATATCTTAAAAACCAGCAAAGTAACGAGAAATATACTTACATAAATCATTGAGAGAATATACAAACCAAATGAACTCCAGCGCGTTGCTATACTTCCGTCTTCACGCGTGCGCACAGCTATATCAGACGGCAGTTTCGGGTAATAATAAAAAGAGAGGAGCACGCTAAAAGCAAGGACTAAAAAGCATAACACCAGAAATAATATCATTCGTATTTTTGATTTGGACATATCAACCCTTTTCCCATTCAAATTCAAAATAAAAACTAACAATATCGTTTTAAAACGGCTATCAAACTTTTAACAGAAATAAACTATTCAACGGATTTATGAATAAACCTAATTTTAAACGTCCGAAAAATAAACGCAGCAGAATTAAGAAACGCATCCATTTGTTCTTTTTTTTCAGAACGCAAAACGATTTTAATTAACGCGTTATTAGACCCGGCAATGTTATCCACATATCGTTCAAAAAAAGTCAAATATAATGATTTGCTGTTTTTAGGATTAACGCGTTTTTCTTTGAGATAATAAAACGTATTTTTCATACCACCCAATGTTCTGTTTCCTGAATAAGTAAAACTAATGCGTTTTTTTTCCCGGTAATTTTGATACGTACGCCGCTGCGTATAATATGCCCAGCGGGGTATATTTTTATCATAAAGAATAAGCATTATTACAAATTCTACACCCCGTATTTTATAAATTATTCTGGATTTATATTCTTTATCTTTTTTTAATTCCTTTGGTATCCTAAATGAAAGCACATACCCTTTATTTTCAAAGACTTCAAAATTTGATTTGCCTTTGAAAGGTTTTTCAGGCGTTGCAGTAATGGTTTCTCTTGAACAAGAAACAAATAATATTATTAAAATATAAAAAATTATTTTCGTTTTACCTGCAAACATAGTTTTTACCTTTCGTTTATCTGTAATCAATGTAATTTTTCTTTAAATACCTTGCCATACGCCTAGCAGGTCCCGCATAATGTGAATCGGGAAAACTGACAACGAGTTTATTAAAGCTTTTATAGCTTTTTTCATAATCTTCAATGCCTTTGGTTTTATAATAATTTTTACCTAAATGGTAATATGCTTCGGCTGTTATATCCCCTTGCTCCGGATAATTTTTAACAAGACGCTCCAGTTCATTTAAACCCAGTGTAAAATTTTTATTTTTAAGATATAATTTTCCCAAACGTAAATGCGTTTTAGCTAAAATTTCCGGTTTACCTTTAAATACGTTAAGCATTTTTATATAAGCTATTTGCGCTTGTTTTTCCTTACCCATTTTTTCATAACTCTTGGCACGGGCAAAATAAACGGGAAAAGAAACATTTGCGTTTTTTACTTTTTTAATGTAACGGGTATATAAGCTTACCGCTTTTGCATGCTGTTTTAAGCCTGCATAAGCTTTGCCCGCGTTAATTATAACATCCACAAGGTAACGGGAATTTTGATATTTTTTTATAAAATTCTGCGATTCGTTTATTGCCTGATTGTATGCCTTTCGCGTTAACAAATCCCTGATTAAATTATAATGGGATTTTTCTTGTTCCGTATCAGTAGGTTTTGCGTTTTCCTGATTTTCAGACTCATTTCCCGAGTTATTTATGGCAATTTTTTCCGGGTTATTTTTTGTACCGTGATTGCTTTCGCTTTCAGACGGGTTTTTCATTTTCCCGTTTTTTGCATCTTCAATTTTAGCAATGCTTTTTCTAAACTCATCCGGGGTTAAAACTGCAACGGTATAAATTTCTTTATCTCTAATCCCCCTATGAGTTTTAAAAAATATTCTAACTGTGGCAACGCCTTTTTTAATAGGTTTAAAGATAAAATAAGTATTCCTTACGCTTCGGCGGTTTTCTATTAACTCAAGATACTTTTTAGAATAATATTGTATCGCCCAGACACCGTCAATGTTTTTGCGTTTAAGTGTAATAATAAAGTTTTCGCCGATAATGGTTTTAATTTTTTTGATACCTGAATTGCTTTTTTTTCTTCCGTTGCGGGTTTTACGGGTACTTACCCTGCGTTTTGTGTAAGCGCGTACTTTTTTATAATTTCTGCGCGTAGTTTTTTCTCCATTATAAGATTTTCGCCTTTTTATTGATGACTTGTTAATTGGCAATGTAAAAAGCGATAGGTTAAATAAAAGGAGAAATGCTAAAACTATTATTTTTTTAAGCGTTCCTGACAACATAATTTTCCCTCCCGTAAAACATTATGCTAAAAATCAGAGTAGCTATCCCCGGCAGAAGGTTCAAACTCTTTTTTGCTTGCCGGCGGTGGGGTGATTTCACGGGTTTTTTGTTCTTTCTTTTCCGGTTTAATATCTTCACGCTTTTGTTTAATTACAGGCGCTGTTTTTCCCTGCCGCAGTTTTTGAATAATTTCTCCACGGTACTCACGGTTCACATTTCTAGGCGGTGTCCATATTTTTTTCCCGCCACGTAAATAACCTATTAAAATGCCTATAATTATTCCGGCAATTATTATCATTATTCCGACTTTAAGTTTCATTTTAAAAGTATTTTTTAAATCGTCTAAAAAACCCATAATATACACCTAGTATAAGGTTGCTACTTTTTCTTTATTTTCGGGTTTTACCGAAAATACTTTAGTAATTCCGGGGTCTTCCATGGTAATTCCGTAAAGAAAATCACAAGTCTGGATAGTTAACGGATTGTGCGTAATAATTAAAAACTGCGTGTTGCCTATGAATTCTTTTAAAAGAGTAATAAACCTGCCGATATTTATATCGTCAAGCGCAGCGTCAACCTCATAAAGTAAACAAAAGGGCGAAGGTTTAAATTTTAAAATAGAAAACATTAAAGCAATAGCTGTCATGGTTTTTTCCCCTCCGGAAAGAAGGGAAAGGTTTTGTAATTTTTTAGAGGGCGGCTGCACTTCTATTTCAATCCCGGAATTTAAAATATCCGTAGGGTCAACGAGTATAACGTTCGCCTTGCCTCCGTTGAAAAGGCGTTTGAACAATTTATTAAAATTAACTTTAATTTCTTCAAATGTTTCTGCAAAGAGTTTTTTCGATATATCATTAATTTCTTTTATTATATTAGACAAATCTTTTTTTGCATTTTCCAAATCCTGCTTCTGGTTAG
The DNA here is from genome assembly GCA_964449345.1 of uncultured Spirochaetia bacterium. GTDB lineage: Bacteria > Spirochaetota > CALGPD01 > CALGPD01 > CALGPD01 > CALGPD01. The sequence continues at coordinate 13,943 of CAYUYT010000067.1, forward strand.
ATAAAAAATTATGCCGTTCTAACATTTCTTCGTACTCTTCAATTGCAAGAAGGTTTACACTATCGCCGATTGTATTCAATTTTGCGCGAATGCTTTTACGTTTTTTATCAAGTTCATTTTCATTAAAGTTTTTCTCGTCAAACTCATAATCTTCAAGGTTAACGGAATAATTATCATAAAAGTTATCAATAATGTTCTTTTGCTTAATTTCAATTTCCTGAGCACGCAAATGAAAACTTTCCAAACTTGACGTTATAACGCGTTCCTCTTCAAGCAACTCTCTTTGCTTTCCTTCGGACTTTTGAACTTCGCGGGTTAATTCAATTATTTGCTGTGATACTTTATGAATATCGTCTTCATACTCTCGGTTTCTTGATTTATTACGTTCATAACGGGAAATAGTCGAATGTATTTCGTCTTCAATAGCCGCAAGTTTATCTTCTTTTTGCTTCACCTGCTCCCTAATTTCGTTTAATGATAATTCAAACTCACTTTTTTGCTCAATTGTTCTTTTTGCTTCTTCGGAATACGCGTTCTTTTTCTCTCGTAATGAAGCGAGAGTGATATTTATATCGTTTATCATTTTATAAAATTTTTCTCTGCTATCTCTTTTCACGTCAATATCATCTTCAATTGAAGAAATATTTGTTATATTTTCGCGGATTGCATTTTCTATCCTGTTGATTTCATCATCAATATTTTTTTTGCGCGCATGGATGCCTTTTTTATCAAAAATTAAAGACGTTATTCCGTCTTCCATTTCAAAATAATAATTTAAACTATTTTTCACTTTCTCCGTAAACCCGGTGCAGGCTTCAAGCTCAAATAATATCTGAAAAAAATTCTCTTTAATCTCCGGGTGTTTTTCAGGATATTTGTAAACTCCCGCTTTAATCATATTATCAATAAGGTTTCTTTTTTCCGTTAAACCCGTTTCTATCCTGTCAATAAAATTAAAAATATTTTCTTTCATCTCTTTACGTTTTTCATAATCATTTGAATATTCTTTTTTTCTATCATCAATCACTGCAACGAGTTCATCAATTGCTTTTCTCTGGTCTTTTCTCTTTATGCTTACTTCATGCCGCAAATCTTCGTTTAAATTTTTAAGACGGGATAATTCAACACCGTGTTGCTTTAAAGTTAATTCTATTTGATGCAGTTCTTCGTTTATTTCATCAAGATTAGACCGATAGCTTTCTATTTTGTTTTCAATATTATGCGTTTCCTCATAGCGCAAATTTATGTATTTGTCGATTTCATTCAGGCGCTCATGAATATTTTCAGCTTTTGCCTGGTCCGCTAACATTGCTTTTTCATAGGAATTATGCTGTTCCCTTAACATTACGATTTTATGTTCGTCAGTACGGATTTCAACTTCAATATCGTTTGCGCGCGCTTGCAGTTCCTTTTGCCCTTCTTCTTTGTTTTGGATTTCTGAAAGTTTTAATTCAGCTTGTTTATATAAACCATTGATTTCTTTCCTAATTTCATCCTTCCGGGCAGAAGTTCTTTGTATTCGCCTATCTATTTTTTCCCGCTGAAAATCAAGATTCTTTATTTTAAAAAGGGCAAGCTGAATATCAGTATTTTTTAAATCATTTTTTAATTTTTTATATTCCTTAGCTTTATCCGCCTGTACTTTCAAATTTTTTAAATTTTTCTCAACCTCAAAAATAATATCGTTGATTCTAATTAAATTATCTTCGGTTTTAGCAAGGCGTTTTTCTGCGCTTCGCACTTTGTTTTTATACTTTGCTATTCCTGCAGCCTCTTCAAAAATTTCACGACGCTTTTCAGGTTTTGTGGATATTATTTTTTCTATTTCACCCTGACCGATAATTGAATAAGCGGCTTTACCCACACCCGTATCAAGAAAAAGCTCGTGAATATCTTTTAAATTACACCTCGCATTGTTAATAAAATACTGACTTTCCCCGTCACGGTATAAACGTCTTTTAACCGAAATCTCGTTTGTGTCATATTTTTTAAAATGCCCTGTTGAATTATCAACATCAATTACAACTTCGCAAAAACCAAGTTTTTTTCTATTTTCAGTTCCCCCGAAAATAACGTCTTCATAACGTTTAGCGCGTAAAGTAGACATACTCGTTTCACCTAAAACCCAGCGAAAAGCATCAATTACGTTTGATTTCCCGCAGCCATTAGGACCGACTAAACCACCGACACCGCCTTCAAAATTAAATTTGGTTTTATCCGCAAATGATTTAAACCCGAAAATTGATAACCTTTTTAGAAACAATTAACCCTCCGAAGCAAACACAAATAACCTGCAAAACGACTTTACTCTAATCTATTATATACCATAATAAATAAAAATAAAAGACAAATAAATTATCTTCAAAATTGTTTTTTGAATTAACGGCAGAAAATAAAATGCAAGGCAACATCCCTGACTTTGCATCTTTGTTACTATCCGATTTCGATTGAATTTATTATATTCAAATACAAAAGTCAAATTCATTTGATTATCCGGGGTAGTTAAATACAAAAATGAAAAAAACTATATTTATTACAGCATTGCTTGTCCTAAGCTTTACCGGTTTTGGAAAAACGAAAAAAAACCCGGAAC
>CAYUYT010000068.1:0-16520 GCA_964449345.1 uncultured Spirochaetia bacterium
GAGTAAAGGGGGACTTGAAGAGAAGAAAAGAAAAATGCCCACATTGTAGAGGCGATAATGGCCACTGTCGCCTCTACTGGCAGGTAACGTACCCACCCCTACGCCTAGCTATCTTAAATTTATAATCACAACGTATAAAAAAATCCGCCCTCTTTACTCAAAGAGGGAGATACAGCGGTGATTCTCTTCCTCTGCTATTTGCGGTAAAAAGCCGGGGGATTTCTGTGTCTTATCTGCTTTATTTGTGGGCTTTCGGGCAGGTAACGTACCTGCCCCTGTAAAACTACAATGCTAAAAAAATCCGTGAACAATTTCTTTGCTCCAATATATCATGGCTTTTGCCGGCGTTATAAAAAAGTTGCAATCATTTTTTTAGAAATTCGCGTTTAAAGCTAAAAACGCGTTGATATGATATAAAACCGTAGTATATTTTTATTATGCGTGATTTACTTTTATGTATTAAAAATTATAATTCGGGATTACGTGAATATAAAAATAATAATTTCTATAGGGCTTTAAAATTTTTTGATAAATCCGTTTATTACCGTTTTGAATACATTCCTGCAATTTTAATGAAAGCAATGTGTTTTTTTAAAATGCGTAACTTTGAACAAGCCGCTGATCAAGCTACGTCCGCTTTGATGTATGAGCCAGACTCTATAGATGCTCAATTTTTAAAAGCTCTTTGTGATTATAAAAACGAAAACTTTGATATGGCCTTTGAAACAATAAAAAAAGCGCTTAAAATTCGTCCCTCTGATTCACATATAAACGCGCTTTGCGGTTTAATTTATTCCGGAATTAAGCAGGATGAAAAAGCTGTACAATATTTTCAAAAAGCAGCTCAATTAGAGCCAACGCCTTTTTTCCTTTTTAATAAAGCAAAATCATTGATAAAAACCGGAAATATATCCAGGGCAATTCAAATATTAGATAAAATAGAAAATTATCCTGCTGCTGATTTTTGGCTGGCAAAAAGCTTATTACTTAAAAATAGGGATAAAGCGGAAAAAATTTTTATTCGTTTATTAAAAGAAAAAAAGTATAGAATTCAATCTATGTATTATTTAAGCGAAATTTATTTAACTAAGCGCTTGTTTAAAAATGCCGCAGGGCTTTTGGCAAAATTAGTATTACACTTTCCCAATAATTTGGTTTTTTGTTATAAATGCGCGACAGCATTCTACTTAGCAGGATATTACAATTATTCTATGGATTTTTTAAATTATGCTGACAAATTATCCGGTACTAAAAAAAGGGATATTGAATTTCAGGCAAGGATATTAAAATTAAAAATACGCGTTTTATTTAAACTAAAAAATCAACGAGAAAAGTTGTTAATTCCATTAAAGCGTCTTGAATATTTATCGCGTTCGCGGGATTATTCGTTTTTTATTGAAAAATCCTATATTAAATTGTATAAAAAATACAGCAATAAATCCGATTACAAAACTGCCCTTTATATGAGACAAGAAAAAGGCAAATCATTAACGGGAACTATTTATTCTGACTATTCGGGAAAAATAAGAAAATGGGTTTTAATATCCGTAATATTTCTACTCGTTATATTTATTTTATGGGAAATACTTGTATTTTTTCAAAACTAAGCGTGCTCATCTTCAACATCCATTATGTGTTCAAGTTCCTCATCGGGAGCGCCAGGGTCTAGCCTTTCTATTTTACTCTCGTCTTCGTCGGAAACAATGTCTTCATCTAACGCGTTATTTTCTTCTTCGATAAATTGAATATTTTCCAAAAATTGTTCTTCTTTTTTCCGGTTATCCATTAAACCCTCACCAAAAGGCAGATTATTCTAAATAAAATTTAACAAATTATGATAAAAATAACCTAAATAATATTAATATAATTTCAAATTAATGTAAAACAATTGTTACTTTAAATTATTTTCGTCAAATATTTTATCTGACATATATATTTTTTGCATATTTTAGAATTAAGTAAACACGTTAGGTTTAATAAGAGGTTTAATTTAGCAAATTTAATATTTCATTGTTATTCGTTTGCTTTGCCATTTCCAAAGCATCAGTCCCTGTTTTATCTTTTTGACCTTTATCCGCACCGTTATCAATTAATATCTCTATACAACGTCTGCACCCCCCGGCAATGCCGTGCATCAAAGCGTTTCTGCCGTAATAATCGCAAAAATTCACGATACCCGGATTTTGGGAAAGTAAATCCGTTGCAACTGAATTACCATAATAAGCCGCATACATTAGAGGCGTTTTTCCTTCTTTTGTAACAATATTTGTATTAGCGCCGTTTGTAATTAACCATTTAATTATTGCATTATGGCCGTTTAAAATTGCGTAAATTAATGCAGTATTACCCATTTCATCGGTTTCATTTATCTCAATCCCATTATGAAAAAACAATTGCGCAGCGGGCAGATGCCCAAAATGACAGCTTATCATTAATACGTTTTTGCCTAAATTTTCTTCAATTTTTATGTTCGCACCTCTTTCAAGCAATTTTGAAATGATATTAGTATTTCCGTTTTTTGCCGCAATTAAAAGAGTAGTATTTCCTTCTTCGTCAATCGCATTAATATCAAGCCCTAAATCAAGCAAAAATTCAACAGAACTAAAATCACCGCTATAAACAGCAGCCATTAAAATAGTGCGTTTTTCATTATCCGTCAGAAAAACATCTGCTCCCTTTTCAACGAGTAAATTAAGAATTTCAAAATTACCCATTTCCGCAGCATAAAATACCGCATTCATTCCCCATTTATCTTTAGAGTTAACGCATAAACCGTATTCTAAAAATTTATTAACAATACCTGTATGACCGGACCGGGCAGAATACATTAAAGCGTTTGCATTATCGTTGTCGGTTTCAAATATATCAGCGCCAATGGAAGTTAGATAATCAATAGCAGCGTTATTACCCGGAATTTCAGCAGCATGCATTAAAACGGTTTTCCCGTTGTCATCCTTTTCGTTAATATCAACGCCTTTCGAAATAAAATAGGATAGCATTTTTACGTTATTAGCCGCATAAAATAAAACATTTCTGCCATAAGCATCTAAAGCGTAAATATCGGCGCCATATCTATCAAGTAAGCGCGCTGCATTAGTATTTCCCCCGTCAGCCGCATGCATAACCGGCGTAACAAGTTCGTTATCCCTCATATTAACAACAGCACCTTTTTCCAATAAAAAGTTTATACTCTCAACATCACCGTTTTCACAGGCAAACATTATTGCTGTTTTCCCCTGACTATTTGCAATGTTAACGTCAACCCCGCTTTTAAATAAAGAAATTAGCGATGCCAAACTATCTCCTGAAAAATTTAACTCTAAAACGTATTTATCAAGTGAATCATTTCTATACATATAAATATTACTCCATAAAAGCCAGGCCGGTATTTTTTATTAATATATTTTAAATTTTAAGCATTTAAATATGAATTCACGCTTACTATTTCGATTTATCTTAGAGCATATTATAGCAAAAATATAAATAAACATAAACCAAAATATTTTTTTTATAGCCATAAATTGCAAAAAAAAATCTAAATTATTACAAGGCAAGTATTTATAAACTCGTTTTTTTTTATTTAACTTTTCCTTTTAATTAGTACAAAATGTTAAGATTATATAGAATTTTGTTATCGCCCTTGTATAAAAATGAGACTATATTTCAGAACGATTTTTATCAGCACGCCGATTCTTCATTATATTCAAATATTTCTTTTTTATAATAAATTTGTTTTTCGTCGTTTTTATCACTAGCTTCACGGTCTATACCAAGAATATCATAGCCTTTAAAATGTAAATAACGAACAAGATTTTCGTTTTACCCCAACCAATATCAAAAACAGGTTCTAAGATAAACGCGTTGCCTTGTAACAATATTTGCAGTTGTAAATCATAAGAGTAATCCGAACAAACCATAGATGCGGGATTATGGGAAAATTTAAGGTATCTTATGATATTGTTTGGTTATTTCTTTTTTGTATCCGAAAGTTTTTTTGCAATTTTCACTTCGCGATAGAACTCAAGCTCATCGTCTTTTTTAATATCATTATAATTTTGAATCATGACACCGCATTCATAACCTTGGCTAACTTCTTTAACATCGTCTTTAAAACGTTTTAAAGAGTCCAGAACGCCCTCATAAACAACGACTCCATCTCTTACAATACGCAAACGGGAGTTTCTCGTTACTTTTCCGGATGTTACATAACACCCTGCAATTGTGCCCAGACGGGTTACTTTAAACGTTTCGCGTACTTCTGCCGTTCCATAAACTTCTTCTTTTATTATGGGCGCGAGCAGGCCTTCCATTGCGTTTTTAACTTCATCAATAACGTCATAAATAACGCCGTATTTACGAATGTCCACACCTTCGCTTTCAGCAAGTTCCATAGCTTTTTTATTCGGCCTGACGTGAAACCCTATAATTATTGCATCGGATGCTGAAGCTAGCATTACATCATAATGGTTAATACCACCCGTACCGCTATGAATCACTTTAACTTTTACTTCGCTTGTGGATAGTTTTTCAAGAGAATCTTTTATTGCTTCAACAGAACCCTGTACGTCTGCCTTAATAACGAGTTTAAGTTCAGTAATATTTCCGTCCTGAATTGCTTCGTACAAGTTATCAAGAGTAACTTTCTTAACGTTTTTCGCCTGTTCGAATTTATTTAATTCATGACGTTTTTCTGAAATATCTTTAGCTGTTTTTTCGTCCGTAACCACGTGAAACGGATCTCCGGCTTCCGGCACACCATCCAAACCCAATACTTCAATAGGGGTCGCCGGAAGAGCCATACTAACGTTATTTCCTTCCCAATCGAATAACGCTCTTACTTTACCAAAATGTATACCAGCAAGGAAATTATCGCCCACTTTTATAGTTCCGCTTTCTATTAATACCGTAGCGACCGGACCGCGGCCTCTGTCAATACGTGATTCAACAATAGTTCCAATGGCTTCTTTATTCGGGTTTGCTTTTAATTCGAGTATTTCCGCTGTTAATAAAATGCTCTCAAGCAAATCATCTATACCTTGTCCGGATATAGCGCTAACATTAACGAATTGAGTGTCCCCGCCCCATTCTTCGGGCAGGAGTTCGTATTCTGATAATTGTTGTTTTACTCTGTCCGGGTTTGCGCCTTCCGAATCCATTTTATTTACAGCAACGATAATAGGCACTTCTGCAGCTTTAGCGTGGTTTAACGCTTCAATAGTCTGCGGCTTTGCGCCTTCGTCTGCAGCAACGACGAGAATAACAATATCGGTTACTTGTGCCCCTCTGTTACGCATAGCCGTAAATGCTTCGTGTCCCGGAGTATCAAGAAAAACTATTTCTCCGCTTTTCGTTTTAACTTTATAAGCGCCGATATGCTGGGTAATTCCGCCTTCTTCACCTGATGCGACCTTAGTATTTCTGATATAATCAAGTAAAGTTGTTTTCCCGTGGTCAACGTGTCCCATAACCGTAACGATAGGGGGGCGTGGTAATAAATCTTCTTCTTTGTCTTCTTGTTCTTCTATTAATGTTTCGTCATAAAGAGAAACAATATGAACTTCGCATTTAAACTCTTCAGCAAGTATCTGCGCTGTTTCTGCATCAATAATCTGATTTATCGTTGCCATCACTCCCATGTCCATTAATTTTTGGATTACTGTGCTTGCTTTTAGGTTCATTTTTTTAGCAAGTTCTGCAACAGACACTGTTTCCATAATATCAATAGATTTAGGTACGGCATGAAATTGGGGTTTTTGTTTTCGTTTTTTCCGAAACTGAATATCTTTTTCTTTAAGCAATTCTTTTTCGTGTTTATGCGTTCTTTTAGATTCATGATATTTTGTGTGTTTTTTTTCTTCGGCTGCTTCTTTTTCCTTTGTAATCACAGCGGGTTTTTTCTCAATTTCTTTTGTTTTACCCTGTTCAGGAGCTTTTTTAACAACTTTTTTAATTTTTATCTTAACTTTTTTAACAGGCTTAACTTTTTTTGGCTCTTGTGTTTCTTCACTTGGTTTTATATTTTTTTTGACAATTATCATGCGTTCCTGTTTTTTTTCGTCTTTGCCTTTTTTAATATAATTTTTTATTGTTTTTGTTTCATCTTCCGATAGTTCAGTTTTACCACTACTTATGGATATTGAACATTCTTTTGCAACACTTTTTAGATCTTTTATCGTTGTGTTTAACTCTTTTGCTAGTTCACTAGTTAACATTAAATTCCCTTTAAATAATTATTCTTCTTCAGTAAATTCTATTTCAATACCACAGCTTTGGCATTTTTTCATATCCGTGGTTATTTCTGCTCCACATTCAGGGCATTCGTATACCGCTATTTCTTCGTATACTTCTTCGATTTTTTCATCTTCACCGATATCTTTTTCTTCAATGCCATCTTCTTCAACTTCAACAATTTCATTTATTATTTCAATTATTTGTGCAGCTGTTTTGTCGCCAATACCTGGAATTTCCTTTAAATCATCCTCTGTTTTCTCAACGAGTTCTTCAATTGAAAGTATTCCTGCGCTTTCAAGTTTAGCGAGTGCAGAGGGCTGAATATATTCTGCAAGTAAAGAAAGTTCGTGTACTTCCTCTTCTTCCTCTTCCTTAAAAAATTCTTTAGCGCGAGTAACAGCTTCTTCTTCAATTTCTGCTTCTGCAAATTGCTCCATTGTTTTTATATCAATGCTCCAGCCAGAAAGACGGCTCGCAAGTTTAACGTTTTGGCCTTGTTTTCCAATTGCAAGCATTAATTGCTTTTCATCTACAACAGCAACGGCTTTTTTATCTTCTTCGTTAACAATAACAACTCTTTCAATTTCAGAAGGCGTAAGCGCGTTTTTAATATATTCCCGCGGATCATCACTATACCGCACTATGTCTATTTTTTCACCCTCAAGCTCTTTTACAATAGACTGAATTCTCATACCTTTCATGCCTACACAAGCGCCTACAGGGTCAATATCCCGCGAATATACTGCAACTTTAGTACGGTAACCAACTTCCCTCGCAATATCTAAGATTTCAACAACTTTATCTTCAACTTCAGGCACTTCTTTTTCAAAGATTCTTTGAATAAAAAGTTTGCTTGCCCGTGATAAAATAATATTGGTTTCGCTTTCGTCTTCCCTTACCTCTGCTATTACAGCTTTTATTCTGTCGCCTTGAGTGTAAGTTTCACGCGGAGATTGCTCGCGTTTAGGCAAAAACCCCTCTGCACGGCCTAAATCAACGTAGATGTTTCCGTAACGTTCGCGTTGAAAAGTTCCTGCAACGAGAGTGCCCTCTTTTGCCTTATATTCAGTAAAAGTTATGTTCTTTTCTATTCTACGTAAACTTTGCATTACTACCTGTTTTGCGGTTTGAATTGCAATACGGTCAAAAGCATTTTCCGGCTTAATCTCGATTAATACTTCGTTGCCTATCTCACAATCCGAATTTAAGTACTTGGCATCTTCTAAACTAATTTCCGTCAAATCATCTTCAACTTCGTCAACAACTTCCTTGCGGGCAAATAATAGAAGCTCGCCGTTTTCATCGTCAACACGTGTTTCTGCGTTTTCATTGTTCCCGAATTTCTTTTTATAAGCAGCCAACAAAGCTTCCCTGACTATATCGTAGACCAGGTCGGTATTAACGCCTTTATTATGAACTAATTGTCTAATTGATTCGGTAATATTCACTTTTATTACCCTTTACCTTTATTTAAAATTTAATTTTTTCGTTAATTTTACCTTTTGAAATTTCAAATATATCAAAAGATAATTCAGCATTCTCATCTGTTGAAATAAAAATTTTATTATTTTCAACTTTTTTTATTTTTCCCGTAAAACAATTTTTGCCGTTTATTTTATCCTTTAAAAACAATTTAACGGGCTTTCCCGTAAAAATATGGTATTCTTTTAACCGTTTTAATTTACGGTTAATTCCGGGACTTGATACCTCAAGAAAATAATTCTCGCCGAATGCGCTCTCCAAATCGTATCCCGATTCAATTGCTTTACTAACACTTACGCAATCCTTTACCTTTACTCCGTTTTTTGAATATATGGTAATGCGCAATTTAACCGTTTCTTTACCCGGGATTATTAGCGCTTCAACAATTTTAAAACCTAACGGATTAACAACGCCTTCAAGTTCACGCTCGAATAATTCCCTTTCTTCTTTGCCATAAAGCATATTTTATCCTGACACAAGTATAAATGAAAAAGAGAGCCTTTTAATAGGGCTCTCCACATTCCGCGGTAAAGTTACAATAAATATATTTAGATACTTACAATTGGTCAAGCTACATTAAAAATACATAAAAAAAACGGAAACTTTTTATAAAAAAATAGTTATTCTAAAAAAACACGTTGGATTTATATCAAATTTTTATAAATATTCAATATGATTTGCATAAAAATAAAAAAGCCACACAAGGCAATTACCAAAAATAAAAATTTTTTTGCCGCAACACTTGCATGGATAACAGGGCAGGCAAAAAAAGGCTTGAAAATAATTTGGCTATGGAATTAAAACATTCCTTAAAAAAAAGAAATATTGATGCCGAATTAACCATTATCAAAGACACGGAATAATTAATGACAGATACTATAATAGGCGATATTAAATAACCTCTAAAAACGCTCTTAACATAAAGATAAATTAACAAGTAATACTAAAAACTGCTAGAATATACAATTCGCCACAAAACACGCAAAACAGATGAAAGAAGACAAATCCCCCGTGTTTTACCGCAAACAGCTTTCTTCTCATGCCCTCTTTAAGTAAAGAGGGAGGTTTTTTTTATACGTTGTGATTATGAATTTAAGATAGCTAGCCGTAAGGGCTTTTTTTTCTCTTCTCTTCAAGGTCATTTATCAAAGGGACTAAAATAGAAAACCCCGCCTCTTTTACAAGGCAGGGTATTTATGTTATCAGTTATTCTCAGCTTAACTAATCACCTAGATATTGAAAAAGTATTATTGTCATATCATCGTGTTGCGGATAAAATCCTCTAAAATCATTTAAGTCTGCAAAAACTTCCTTTACTATGTTTTCAAAATTGTCAGCTTTATTTTTCTCAATTATTTCAAGCATACGTGAAAGCCCGTATTCAGATCCTTCGGCATTCGGCTGTTCATTTATTCCGTCTGTAAGCGTAAAAAGAATGTCGCCTTTTTTCAAAGTAAATTGATTAGCAACCGGATCAATTTCAGGAACAAAGCCGATGGGCACGTTATTTTCATGCGTTTTAAATTTATATAACCCTTTGTCGCGGTAAACGTAAACATAAGCATGCCCCATATCAAAGAGTTTTACTTTTCCCGTTTTATCGTCAAATTTAATGAATACTCCGGTTAAATACTTCTCCATATTAAACGATGACAGGATGTATTCATTCATTTTTTTTATAAAATTAGAATAGCTTTGATTGAAATTGTAAATATTGAACAAACCCCCGAGTACAGCCGTAACCAAAGCCGCTGATACGCCTTTACCCGAAACATCGCAAAGGGATATAGACCAACGCGTTGTATCAGGGATTTGTTTTATAACGTAGAAATCGCCTCCAACGCCTTTAGCCATGCTAGAGCCGCCGACAAAGCGAAAACGCTTTTCTTCCATATAGCTATGTTGCTTTACAATAGTCTGCTGCAACATTTTAGCGGTTTTTAAATCTTCCTGCGTTATTGAGGATAAATAAAACAGAACGTCAATATTTGTAAAAATACCTGCAAACTCACGGTCATTTTTACAAAGAACGAAATAAATTAAATCTTTTGACTCTAAATCCGGTTTTAAATCCTCAACAACGGAAAAAATATTTCTTTCAATGTAGTAATAAGTAACGTCTTCCACCAAATTGCCTAATACGTCATTTTCAATTACTTCCTTGATTGTTTTATTTTCAATAATATCTTTTCCGAAAGGTTTTGCAATCATGTTGAATAATTGCTTTCGCACAATAATTCCTAAATATTTTTCATCTTCACCAACAACGCCAACCACCTGAGTTTCAGGCATTTTATTAAAGTCATCTACCAGGTCTTTAATTTTGTTGCTATAATTAACGTAATATACCTCGCTTGCCAATTTTTCAATTAATTGACCGCGTACTTTCTTAGCTTTTTCGTACTTTTTTAAAACGGCTAATTCGTTTTCCTGCGTAATTATCGCAGATTGTCCCGAATCAAGTTTCACATCTGTTTGCGTTGTTTGCATTTTAATTACCTCCATATTAGGCAATGCGCCTTTACATAAAGTATTATAGTTTATTTTCAAGTATAAGTTGTTAAGATTCTATTACATTTTCTTTAAAAACGTGAATTTAATTATGAATATCATTCATATTATATATTAATTTTACAACTATATACTATCATTCTCTTATTTCTCCGATTTTAGTTACTGCTTCCTTAAATGCAGATAAATTTTCAAGTGAATCAAGCGGCAAAGCAACGAATAATTCTATTCGCCTGCGTATTACAGCAAAAACGGTTAACATTGCACGTTGCAACTCATCTTCGGGTAAATACATTCTACCTATATCTTCTACTCCCCAGTGCGCAATAACGGGGTCGCCATGAAAATCTATTCCGTTTTCCATTGCTGTTCTTTCGGCTGTTTCAGAAAGGGTAAAAATGAAATCAATGTTTTTATCATAATTTTTAAAATCTTCCCATGATTTTTTCTTTAATCCTTCAACGTAATAACCATTATGTTTTAAAATTTTTAAAGTTATGGGATGGACTCCGTTTGTATCTTTATATAGAGAAAAATCCGGCTCTACTCCGGCGCTTAAAACATTAAACTTCAAAGGCGCTATTTTTTTTAAAAGAGCCTCTGCCATTTGGCTTCTAATTGAGTTTGTCCTACATAAAAACAACACGGTAAGTTTGTCCATTCATAAACTCCTTAAATTAATAATTGAACTCTTGTATAATCCCTCTAGATGTATTAATATCCACTAAAATTTCAAGTGCTTCATCAAGACACGCAAAGAGTTTAACATTACCGCCCATTCTTGAAATTTTAAACAATCTTGAATTTTCAGGGTTTACGCCGCATATTTTCACCAAAGTATTATTTTTTATTGAATACGCAACCGTTATTGCAATTATAGATAATCCCGTTGAATCTATAATAGGCGCATTTTCAAGATCCCAAATAATATTATATTTGTCTTTATTTATAGTTTTTTTGATGTCGCGGTTTAATTCGTCTATGTCTGAAAAATTATTTATAGTTAAATCACCGTTTATCTGGTAAATAATATTATTATCAAATTTTTTCTTTTTGAAAGTCATAAAGTACCCCTTTATACTTAGTGCCTTTTCCAACACCACGATTAATAAATATCGCAATTTTATATTAAATTTTCATTCTAAAAAGAAAAAAATTTTATTACATCTTCAATTAGCACAATATTAAAAGCCCCGTTAAAAACAGGGCTTTCAATTTTTATATCCAATCTATTACGTTGTCCGGAAAATCCAGTATTTCCGTTTCTCGTTGTTTTTCACCAAGAGCATGGGTCAGATTTTCAGCTAACCGTATCTGATTATCCATGTGAAAGCTTTTCAAAACCTCAAGATTTTCATTATTTACACCGAAGATTACTGTTTCGGTATTAGACCGCATAGTTTGCGAAATTGACATTACAATTGCCGCAAGCCCGGGTTCTGAAATAATTGGGCAAGCGTGTAAATCCCAAATAAAATTATAAGCGCCTTTTAATGCGGTATTTTTTATATCAAGGCGCAAATGGTCAATTTCAAATAAGCTATCATATCCCATATTGCCTTCGATTGAGTATATTACATTTTTTCCCTGAATTATTTTCTTAAATTTCATAACCAAAACCTCCTTTTGGCTTTGCTAAAACCTATAGAGAAATATAAACGCCTAGTGCGTTTAACTTAAGTCCTCTACAAGGTTCAAGGCTTTACGTTTGTTCTGACCCGATGTAAAAGCAGATAGCACTTTAATATACTTCACACTGCTTTCCATACGCGCTGTTTTTAAAACACGCATAATTTCTTCGTTTGCGCCGTACACTCCGACAAACCTGCCGTTTTTTATTGAATGCGCAACCGTTAACGCAATTACGGACAAACCCGTTGAATCTATAAAAGGCATATCCGTAAAATCCCAGATAAAACCTTTGTTTAAAAAATCCGCGTGTTGTTTTATATCCTTTATTAATTTATCAATTTCTTCAAAATTAGAAACAGACATCTGTCCGTATATTTTATAAACTAAACTGTCCGTTGTTAATTCTTTCTCAAATCTCATAATACCCTCCTTATTTAAAGGCCTAAAGTTTTCCTTAACGTGGGATATTATAAACCACGGACATTAATTTTTAGTTACAACAATATAAAAATAAATCATTGAATTTCAATAGTAAAACGTAAAAAAAATTTTAAAAAAAATAATTTTTTTAAAATTTTAATGAAATGTTACAATAATGTTAAAAATAATACTAATTCGACAAATACTCTATAACCAAAAACGTTATATCGTCTTCCAAATCTTTTTTTCGTTGGAATTTTCTTAATTCCTTCAAAACCCTAAATGCGAGCGATGAAGAATTTTTAAAACCGCGGGTTTCGATGATATTTTTAACCCTATCAACTCCGAATAAATCGCCGTTTTTGTTTTTACTATCCGTTACGCCGTCCGTATACAAAACAATTTTATCGCCTTTTTCAATTTTTATAGTTTTATCAACGTAACGCGCATAATCAAACCAGCCAAGAGCCATACTGTTCATTTTTAAAATTTCACATTCACAGGATGACGGGCGGCAAATTAATGGATAGGCAATGTGCCCGGCATTCGACCATTTCAATTCACCCGTTTGGGTATTAAACAATGCATAAAACATGGTAATGTAAATTCCGTCGAAATCTTCCTGCAAGATTTTTAAATTAACTTTTTCCATAATAACGGAAGGCGACGTAAATTCATAACTGCCGTCAGGAAAAATTATTTTCTTTAAACTGTCAACAAGTTCCTTGACAAAAAAAGTTACCATTGCCGCTGAAACTCCGTGTCCTGATACATCAGCAACGTAAAAACCCACATGAGCTTCATCGAGATTAAAAACATCGTAAAAATCACCGCCAACCTGATCGCAAGGGCGGTAATGCACATCAACTTTTAAATTTTTTATTGAAGGAAAAGCTTCGGGTAAAAGCCCTATTTGAAGCCGGCGCGCACTTTCCATGTCTTTAAGCAAAGATTCGTTATTTTGTTTTATTATACCGACTTTTTCTTCAACCATTTGCTCAAGTTTTTTTGAATAATCTTCAAGCTGTTTTGTTTTTTCTTTAACAAGTTTTTCAAGTTCGGCAGAATGTGTAAATAGCTGTTCTTTTTCTTTGTTTAATCTTATATGCATATCTATACGCGCAACGAGTTCCGAAGAATTAAACGGTTTAGTAATGAAATCAACAGCACCTGCTTTAAATGCTTTTACTTTACTTTCCGGATCTGATACGGAAGTTAAAAAAATAATCGGTGTTTGATTTTTTACATCCATTAACTTTATTTTCTTTATTACATCGTATCCGTTTACTTTTTCTTCTTCATTTAAAAATTGTCCGCTGTTTGTAATGGGAATTTTAATTTTAATATCCAAAATGGCGAGGTCTATTTTATTGTTTTTAAAAATTTCATACGCTATTTTAGGTTCTGTTGCAGTCAAAACGCGGTAATTATTTTGTTCAAGTACTTTTTTAATTAACTTTAAGTTTAATTCGTTATCATCCAGAGCAAGAATTGTTAATAAAGACTTATTGTAATCCATAGCCTTATATTTTACATTAAACACATAAAATTACAAGAAAATAATTACATCCGCCTAATATTTATTTAATTTTTAACAAAATTTAAAAATTTATATTAAAAATAATATTTTAATATTTTTTTCCTTGAAATATAACTCTATTTAAATAAAATTAGATTGGAAAAATATAATTAAGCGAAAATTATGAAAATAAAAATATACGGTTGCACCGGTTCTTTTCCACGAACTATGACGGGGGATGAAATTGCCGGAAAAATTTACAATTATCAAAAAGTTTTAAACGAACACGGTGGCTATAAAAACTATATTAAAAAAAAAGGCATTGAAAACAAACTCGATGACAAGGGTAATCTGCCCGAAGACGAATTTAAAAAATTTATTAAAAACCGTAAAAATTTTGATTTTTGGATAGGAAACACATACGGCGGAAATACCCCTTGCGTTTACATTCAAACAAATGACGGTAAGCACATTGCCCTTGATACAGGGGCAGGGTTTCTAAATCTGTCCAAAGATTTAATGAAAAATCAAAGTTTCCAGCAAAATAAAGAAGAAATTTACATTTTTTTAAGCCATTATCATTGGGACCATATTCAATCAATTCCCTTTTCCGCTTTAATATTTTCGCAAAATAAAATGAAATTTGTGGGTATGCCTGTACCCGGAAACGAAAATATTCAGACTATAATTGAAAAACAAATGAATAAATATAATTTTCCGATTAAACTTGACCATGTTAATAAAAATATTACGTTTTACGAAATTACAGATGCATCTCAAATCGGAGAGCAAACAGTAATTAAACCGTATAAAATGGAACACCCTTTAATCGGTTCATACACATACAAAATTACGGATACTAAAACGCATAAAAGCGTTGTTTATATGACGGATTTCGAACAACCGCCTGATAAATTAGAAGAAAAATTAATTGAAATTTGTAAAGGCGCAAACACTCTAATTATTGATGCGCATTTCACGCCCGGAGAGTCAACCAACTTTCAAGGCTGGGGACACGGTAATTTCGGGAACGCAATTGATTTGGCAAGGTTGGCGGGAATTAAAAACTTAATTTTATTCCATCACAATTTTAACAAAACCGATAAACAGCTTTACAAAACGGAAACTGATGTGTGCGGTTATCTTGACGTTTCTAAATCTTCCTTCGAGGGCTTTGATATAAACGTTTACCTCGCTTATGAGGGGCTGGAAGTTAAAATATAATTTCCCCTGTATTTTAACTGACACAAGTCTAATAAAATAGTTGCAAAAAAAACACATATTATAAACGAATCAATTTTAAAAAACAGTCACGTTTCTAAATACCATAATAATAATGAATTACAATTCACTTTTTTCATGTTTCATGGCACACAATTTGCAATGTAATTAAGAAAGAATAAATTCGGAGACTGATATGAAAAAATGCGGTGTGAAAGTTATCTTTTTATTTTTAGCAATTTTATTACTTCTTGCAAATATTGCCTGCGATGAAAAGGAAACGGACGAACCGTCTACAGGGTGTACATCCGAAGAAAAAACCACGGTTGATTATCCTTCTGAAACGGATAATGATTCGGACGGGGGTTATTATGATGAAACGTGGTGGGATGAAGAAGACGGGACAAATTATGATGACGATGATACGGAAGAGCAAACGCATTATGAATATACGGATTCATCAGATTCAAGTTCGGGATGCACGGATTCTTCTTCACATTCAAGCTGCACGCAGGAAATATCATCGCCTGATGAACAACAAATAAATGAATATTATACACCGCGGGAAATTTATTTCCTGACTTTCATATCAAACTCAAACGTATTTATTTATTCAAACTTTGGAAATCAAAAACGCATTACTTATTACGATTCACTTCACCCTAATTATTCTCAGGTTAGTAATTTAATAGTTTTCGCATACAGAAAACACGGTAATTATGATATTTATTATATGAACAAAAACGGCAGCAATAAAATCAGGCTAACGCAAAATCCTGCAGACGACACATTTCCGACTTGGTCGCCCGATGCTAAGAAAATCGCTTTCGTTAGTAACAGAAACGGCAATGATGAAATATACGTTTTAAATTTAGAAACTAACGCGTTAACCCGCCTTACAAACCACCCGGCAACGGATACCATGCCTTCATGGTCTTTAAACGGAAATAAACTTTTATTTGCTACCAACCGTGACGGAAATTATGAAATATACGAAATGAATACGGATGGTACGGGTAAACGCAACCTTACAAACCACCCGTCAAACGATATCGAACCAACATTTTCAAAGGATGGCAGTTTAATTGCTTTTACATCGGACAGGGACAGAAATAAAGAAATATACGTTATGAATGCGGACGGGACAACGCAAACAAATATAACGAATAATCAGGCGGATGATTTTCACCCTGCATGGGAATTCAGCACACGTATATATTTTGCAAGCAATAGAACGGGAATAAATAAAATTTACACCAGTACAAAAGAACCCTATGAACCGGTTTATGAGTTTAATACTTTGTACGGAGAATGGCCGGGACATTACGGAAAACCGCGGTAGTTTAAGCGGATATTATTAAAACTTTAACACGCATCTATGTTTTATCAAAAAGTTCAGCTTTAATTAATTTAAACAATTTTGCATTTAGATATAGATATCTTCTTTAGTAAATATACTAATAATACTTTAAATTTTATGCAACCGACACTTTAAAGTGTCGGT
>CAYUYT010000069.1:0-16353 GCA_964449345.1 uncultured Spirochaetia bacterium
CCGGGCCCGGGCAACGAGATCACCGAATTCCCGCTCTTCACTTTCCTGTAAAGCTATCTCTTCTGACTTTCTCGTTGTAATATCAGTATGAGAACCCGCCATTCTATACGGGATACCGTTTTCATCGCGTAATGCTTCTCCACGCCCATTAATCCAGATATAATGCCCTTGTTTATGCTTCAACCTGAATTCCACATTAAATTCTTTGATTTCACCCTTGAGGTACTTATCAACGTAATTCATAATAAAAGGTTTATCATCAGGATGTAATAATTTTTCAAAAGTCTTAAATTCGTTTGCCAACTCGTTGTCTTTATATCCAACCTGGGCTTTCCACTTCGGAGAAAGGTATAATTCATTAGTAAAAATATGCCAGTCCCAGATTCCGTCGTTACTACCGTTAACGGAAAGCTCAAACCGCTCTCTGCTTTCATGAAGCTCTATTTCGGCTTTTTTTCTCACTGTAATATCATAATATATTGAAAGTATTGAACCGTTTTCCAGCAATACGTTTCTAATGTTTTTATATTCATCTTTTTCTTTAACGTATAAATCGTAGGACATAATCCTGTTTTCCGGTGTAAGTTTATTATAAACGCACCATTCGCAAATATCTTCATTTTTGAAAATTGTTTTATGGCAATTTTCCCCAAGGGCATTTTCACCGATTTTTTCCTGCATGGCTTTATTTAAATATTGAATTTTATATTCGGGAGAAATTACATAAATACCGTCAATGAAAGAGTTTAATATTGTGTTTAAATACTTTTCGTTCTCAATTAATTTTTTTTCATATTCTTTTCTTATAGAAATATCTCGTATAGCGGCAACGCGTACTTGTTCGCCCTTATAAAATATTTCCTTAGTAACGAGTTCTACCGGCAACAACTTACCGCTTTTAGTTTTTCCTTCGAGTTCTATAGGTTCGGTAATGCCTTG
Organism: uncultured Spirochaetia bacterium; assembly: GCA_964449345.1. Lineage (GTDB taxonomy): Bacteria > Spirochaetota > CALGPD01 > CALGPD01 > CALGPD01 > CALGPD01. The sequence continues at coordinate 940 of CAYUYT010000069.1, forward strand.
TTGCAACCGTTTTTTAACTAAATTGTGATGTTTCTCCGGTATAAACAATTCAATCGCGTTTTTATCTATAATTTCATCATTATCATATCCGCTTAACTTGCAAAACGACATATTCGCGTCAACGATGATACCGTTTTTATGAATAATAATGCCCTCAAAAGTAAGTTCAGCGAGTTTTTTAAACCTTTCCTCGCTTTCTTTCAATTGCTTGTCAGCTTTAATTTTATCAGTTAAATCCCGTATAGCGGCAACGCGTACTTGTTCGCCCTTCCACTCGATATCCCTTACTTCAATTTCAACGGGAAACACAGTTCCGTCTTTTTTGACAGCGTTTATATGATAAGGCTCTTGCCTATGTTCTTTCGCGCCTTTAATCAATATATACCTGTGCTCTTCGGCTACGAGCATTTCAATAACGTTTTTGCCAATAATTTCATTTAGTTCATATCCCATCATTCTGCTTGTTGCTAAATTAGCATCAATCGCAATACCGTTTTTATGAATAATTATTGATTCTATAGTTAAAGCGGAAAGCTTCTTAAAACGTTCACGGCTTTGCTTTACTATGTCCCTTGCATCAACCTGCTCTGTAATATCCTCAACGTTAGCAAGAACGCCTACAACTTCATCATTGCGTTTAATCGGGTTAAAATAGTATCTTGCATAGATTAATTTGCCCCATTTGCTTTTATAATGTTTTTCACCGTGAATAACTTCTCCCGTTTGAATACATTTTTTTAAATCTTCTGAATAACCGATAGCAACCAAAGATTCAAAAGTAAAAACGTTAATTTGCTTCGTTGCTTCGAGGGAAGGAGACCCCAATATTTCAAGCATTTTCGGATTAATTTCTAATATTTCGCCTTTTGTATTAATATAAAAAATACCCGTTAGAGAATTTTCAAAAATACTTCTATAACGCATTTGACTTACTTTTAAATCAGTTTCCTGTTCTTTTTCTAAAGTAAAGTCTTCGGAAACTTTAACGTAATGCGTTATTTTGCCATGTTCATCAAAAATTGGCGAAATCGAAGCGCGTTCCCAGTTAAACGCACCGTTTTTCTTTTTATTATAAAATTCCCCTTTCCAAATTTCTCCTGAAGAAACTGTTTCCCATAAATTTTTATAGTATTCTTCACCGTGTACCCCTGATTTTAATATACTAGGCTTTTTGCCTATAGCTTCTTCCTTAGAATACCCCGTTATTCTAGTGAACTCCGGGTTAACATACTCAATTCTTCCGTTGTTATCCGTTATTACAATAATAGCCGGGCTTTGCCTAACAGCAGTAACGAGTTTACGGTGGAAATCCATACTTTTAAACACGTTACCTTCATCAGGAGGAAGATTTTTTTGCGGAACTTTCTCTCCGGTAAAAATAAACCCTTGTTCAGGGTCGTTATTTAACGCGTTAATTTTCCACGAAATATCAACTTTTTGCCCTGATTTTAATTCGGACTTTGAAATAAACTCATGGGTTTTAGATGAATTCTTAGTAATTTCGAAAATTGCTTTTTTAAATTCACTTTTGCTTTTTTTATCTTTAAAAATGTATGCGGTAAGTTTTTCATTATTCGGTATTTTAGTTTTGTATCCAAGAAAATCAATTGCATACTTGCTCGCTGTTTTAACGGTAAGATCTTTATTAACAACAATGATGATGCTTTTACATTGCTCAATAATATTTTGGTATAAATTATCGCTACTCATAGAATGAATATTTCCCCATTAACAACTTTCCCCACTATATAGTATATATTATATACGTAAAAAATTAAACAAAAGGAACGAAGAAAATGTTAAAAAAAACATTAATCTTTTGTCTATTAATAATAATTTCGGCAGTGTATCCTGTAAACAAAAAAAAATATAATTATTTATTACAATATAAAAAAAAGCCGGACAGTTTTTTGCCCGGCTTTTTAAAAACTATCTGTAATGTTTTATTATTTTCATTATTTTTGAAGCATGCTTGCGCCAGATTTCTTTGTTTGCTACCTTGCCGTATGAAAGCCCTTTTGTAAGCAAATATGTAAATTGCGCTATTAATTCATCAACCTTGCCGGCATTCCATATTTTATTTTGCCAATTCTTTTTTAAGTTATTCCAGCGGGAATGTTTTCCTTCCTCCTTAACAGCGCCTTCAAAAGAGATCAAAAGTGATTTAAAGTCTTTTAATGTGTTTGCTTTTTTTGACAAACGGGAAAGCGTTGTGCGCAATTCCGATTTTATAAAACCTGACCGCATATCCTTTTTAATTATTTTATCAAAAGCCAAAATAATGTATCGTAAATCCGCTTTTGCATCGCGTTTTTCTACTGTTACTTTCGCAGTACCTGCTAAAGCTTGTTTAATTAAAGTATCGCTTAACCGATACGGGTGGCCCTTCCATAAAATTTTACCTTTTTTAGAAATAAGAACTTCAAAAGGTATTCCGCGGAAATGATATTTGCTTTGGATTTGGTTTCTATATTTCCTGCCGTCAATGTTCACGTGCGTTTTGTATCCGTTGCTTTTAAGAAATTTTTCATCCCGTTCTTTACTTCCAAGTCCTACGGCAAAAATTATTAATCCTTTATTACCGTATTTATTATAATACTTTTGCGTTTTCGCTTTGAAACTCGCTCTACATGGGCCACACCATGCCGCCCAGAATTTTAGCAAAACTACTTTACCTCTATACTTTGATAAAGACTGACTATTACCGTTCCAGTCCTTAACATTAAAATCCGGAGCAATATTGCCTACATTTTGTGCAGATGCAATAACGGAAAAAGCTAAAATTATTACCAAAATTATTCGAATTTTTGACATAAATAAATCTCCCTTGTTAACGTGTTTATTATTTAATAGTAACACTTTGAATATAAATTTTATATATAAATTTTCTATTTTTTTCAGATTTTATTCAAATATAATTATTTATTTACTGGATGTATTGGCTAATGCCGCCTCTGTAACTGATAATACTATTTACTTGAAATTAAATTAATCGATAATCTATCTATTTTGAAATTCACGTTTTTAATTGATTGCTTTTGGTTTCCTTACTTGACGTTTTATCTCTTTTCCCTTTGAGTCTTGCGTGCTGAATCTTAATTTTTATAGTTTAAATAATTATAATAGTATAAGGTCAAATTGCTATACGTTAACTTTCAAATTTTTCAAATACCAATGCGCCGATATGACCGCCGAAACCGTGCGACAATTTCAAAACCGAGTTAATTTCTTTAAAAACCGGCTCTAAAGGCAAATTCAAATCAAAAGCAGGGTCTTGTAAATTCAAATTTGCCGGTATAAAACCATCATTCATACATTGTATATCGTAAATTGTTTCAACCGTGCTAGATGCACCGAGTAAATGCCCAAAATACGGTTTCAAAGAATTAACGGGAATATTTTTCAAATCCATACCAAAAACGCTTTTAAACGCGTTATATTCGGCAAGATCGTTTATCTTCGTTGCAGTACCGTGAGAATTTATCCAGTCAATTTCCTTTACGTTTTCCATAGCTTTTTTAATTGCAAGGGAAATAACTTCACCGCTTTCATCAAGTGCAGTTGCGTGGAAAGTATCAGTAAACCTGCCAAAGCCGGAGATTTTACACAGTATATTTGCGCCGCGCTTTTTTGCCCGTTCTTCGCTTTCCAAAATTAAACACCCTGCACCCTGTCCCATTACAAAACCGCTTCGGTTTTTATCAAAAGGACGGGCAATGTCTTTAGTTAATGCTTTCATATTTGAAAAAGCCTGAATTATTAACGCGTTTAATGAGCTTTCCGTTGTACCTGCAACGGCTAATTCCGAACCCTGCAAAATTGCGTAAAAAGCATTCATAATTGAATAAAGCCCGGTTGAACAAGCAGAAACCACGTTCATTGCAGGCAACGGCTTCCCGATATAACCGCAAACGTGATTTAACGCAGACGTAGGAAAATAGTTAAAAAAATTCCGTTCTAATTTTTCATCGCTTTTACTCGCTTTTAATAAAGAATCGACACCGCCTTTACTCGATGAATATACAACGAACGCGTTATCCGGTATATCAGTTCTACGCAATCCTGCGTTTTCTAAAGCCATAATTAAAGAATAAACCGCGAAGTCTATAGAGGTTTCACCTGAATTATAAACGGATTTTATTTTTTTCATATCCTTTTCCGGTATTCTAAAACACCCGTGTTTACAATAACCCGTTTGCTTGTTTTTAAGTTTTTGCGTTGCTTTTGTTATATCAAGTCCGAGAGCGGATATAGAACCCGTTCCCGTTACAACGACATTAACGTTATTTTTCATCACATAAAAATAATAAAAACGTGCCTAAACGTCTTTATAAATATTTTGAATGCTGTTGCTGTAGGACTGTGTGTTTACAGCAATATTAATAATTGTATATAATAATAACGAGTATTAAAATTCGGGATTACAATAATTGTATTTGAAAATGCAATTTTTTTATGTAGGCGACAACTACGCTGACACATAGGATTTTTTAGCATTGTAGTTTTGTAGGAGCAATTACGTTACCTGCCAATAGAGGCTAAAAGGACGGTATAAAAACTAAAATTATTTGAAAAATTTACATTTCCAAAAATTTAATTTTTTATTCCCTGCCTAATTCATGTATCTGTAATATTTCATATTCTAAGACATTTTAGTATAAAATTTCAGTTATTAATTTTATTAGTATTTGAAAAAAGAAAAAGCCCCGGCTTTAAAAACCGGGGCGTTATTTATTTTTGCTAAAGATTAATCGAAGTTAACCACACTTGCTTCAATAATTTTGTCATCGGTTTTAAGTTCATCCAATATTTTTTTATCAACTTCACTGTCAACATGAATAAAAGTAATTGCCTCGCCGCCTTTGTCTGCACGGCTTAATTGTATCTCTGCAATGTTGATGTTGTTATTTCCTAAGATTGTACCGATAACTCCGACAACACCGGGTTTGTCTTTTTGCTTAACCATGATGTAGTTTCCTTCGGGTTTAAAATCAAAATCGTAATTATTTACGGTGATAATTCTAAACTCGCCGTGCTGGTGCACAGTTCCCGTTACACATGCTTCGGCTTTATCCGTTTTAAGTTCAACGCGAACAAGTTCAACATAATCGTTATCGATTTCTTTTTCCATTACATTTACATTGATACCGCGTTCTTTTGCTATAATCGGAGCGTTTAGGAAATTCGTTGCTTCTGATAAAATCGGCTCAAGAATTCCCTTTAAAACACTTAATTTCATTATGTGAATTGCTTTTTCCGCCATTTCTCCCTGATACAATATATTCACTTCTTTTATTTTACCCTGAATTAGAGCGGATAAAAGTTTGCCCTGTTTTTCGGACAAAGTAACGTGATGCTTTATTTCCTGATATAAATCAGGAGCAATGGAGGGATAATTAACTGCGTTACGTGCAACGCCTTTTTTAAAGAAATCTACAATTACAGATGCCGTTTCTACAGCAACGTTAACCTGTGCTTCTGAAGTGGAAGCGCCGAGGTGGGGCGTAGTTATGCAGTTATCAATGCCTTTAAAAATGTACTCTTTAGGCGGTTCTGATGAATAAACATCAAAAGCTGCGCCGCCGATTTTGCCTTCTTTAAGCGCCTTTGCAATGTCTTCTTCAACCATTATACCACCGCGGGCAGCATTTATTAATAAAACGCCGGGTTTCATTTTTTTAATTTCGCTTGTGCTTATCATGCCCTTTGTTTGGTCTGTTAACGGTGTATGAACCGTAATAATATCAGCGTCTTTAAATATATCATCAAGCGTGCTTAGTTTAATGCCTAATATCTCGGCTTGTTCTTCGGGTAAATACGGGTCAAAGCCAAATATTCTCATACCAAATGCTTTACATCTGTGCGCAACTTCTTTACCGATACGGCCTAAACCAATAACACCAATTGTTTTATCATAAAGTTCGTTGCCTTTATACGTTTTTCTGTCCCATTTTCCTTCCTGCATAGAATTATGAGCCCATGGAAGTTTACGGGAAAGCGCAAGCATTAAAGCCATAGTTTGCTCTGCCGTACTTATTGTATTGCCCTCAGGAGCATTTACAACGAAAATACCTTTTTTTGACGCATGAGAAACGTCAACGTTATCTACCCCTACTCCTGCACGGCCAACAATTTTTAGTTTTTTACCGGCTTCAAGAACGTCTTTTGTAACTTTTGTTCCGCTTCTAACTAAAATAGCATCGTATTCGGGAATAATTTTATTAAGCTCTTCGGGAGTCAACCCCGTCTTTATATCAACGGTTAAATCCTTTTCTTTTTTAAGAATTTCCACACCCTGTTCTGAAAGTTTATCACTAATTAATACTTTTATAGACATAGTTCTCTCCTTAAAATAATATCTAAATGCTAAAAAAACCGGACTAAATTTTAAGCCCGGTGTATATATTTACGCCTGAAATAGTATCTTATTTTTATAAAATACTTCTTGCGCCGCTCCAATGCCTTTTCCGAATTCAACATCGTAACCAAGGTCTTTTAATGCCCATTCAACGCGTTGCAAAGTAACAACCATATCTGACGGTCCAATGTAACCAAGATGCCCAATCCGGAATATTTTTCCTTTTAATTGAGCTTGTCCGCCTGCTGCAGTAACACCGTAAGTATCGCGTAATAAGCCGGGTAATTTTCCGCCGTCGATGGAGTCTGGCAATGAAATTGCCGTAACAGAATTAGCCGGGTTCATTTTTGCAAAAACCTCAAGCCCCATTGCTTTTGCTGCTTCTCTCGTTGCTTCTGCTAAAATTGCGTTTTTCTTAAACCATTTTTCAAGTCCGTCTTGTTTGATGATTTCAATGGCTTTTAACAATCCCGTTACCTGAGTTACAGGAGTTGTGTAAGAAGTTGTGCTTTTTCCTGCATTTTTTCTTTCTTTTGCAAGGTCAAGATAATATTTCGGACATTTTGACGTTTTATTCATTTCCCATGCTTTTTCCGATAAAGCAATGTAAGCGCCGCCTGGGGGCAACATGAAAGCTTTCTGGCTGCCGGCAACGAGAACGTCAATTTTCCAGTCGTCAAACTTTATGTCATCTACGCCTACTCCGGTTATTCCGTCAACGATTAAAATCGCATCGGTTTTTGAAACAACTTCAGCAATTTCCTTAATAGGAAACGATACCGCGGTTGAAGTCTCGGATGCCTGTGTCATAACCGCTTTAACGTCTTTATGCTCGTCAAGAAGTTGTTTAACTTCTTTAGCTCCGATTGTAGTTCCCCACTCAACTTCTTTTGTGATTACTTCAAGCCCGTATGCACGGGAAATTTCGCTCCATCTCTCACCGAATTTACCGCCTTCAATTGTAATAACCTTATCACCGGCAGAGAGCGTGTTAACAACAGCAGCTTCCATTGCCGAAGTACCCGAACCGGATAATAATAATACGTCTTGCTTAGTTTGAAAAATCCATTTCAATTCTTCAAGGGCTTGCTTAAAGATTTTTTTAAAACCATCCGTTCTATGATGCTGAATAGGTTTAGCCATTTCTAATAATACTTCATGAGCTACTGGCGTAGGGCCCGGAGCTACTAAATAATTTTTATGCATAATTCCTCCACTATACTTTTCCTAAAAATATTATAAAATAAAATGTATTTCTTAGAACCATTTTAATCTAAGATTTATAATATAAAAAAAAATTAGCAAATGTACAAATTTAGCATGAAAATTGCTACTAAAATTACTGATTTTTATTTCTAAAGTAAGCCGGATAAATAATTCGTTCATTTTCGGTGATAAATTTTTCAAAGCAAATGATAATAATTACAACGTTCTATTTATTAAAAAGAATACAGAAGTTTTTAGTTTCAATAATTGCGAATAAGAATAATTCCATTTCAATGCATTTTAAAGTTTTATTTTTCCCCGTTGGCTTGTATTCAACACAAACAAACGTATATTTTTTGCAATACTCAGGTAACCTGCAAAATAATTTTTCTATTAATTACTTTATAAAACGTTAAATATTGACAACATAGGTGTTTATATAAATATGGCACGCTATTTGCTTTATAATAAATAGCAAAGAAAAAAAAGGAGACAAAAAGTGATATTAAGCTTACTCGTTACATTTTTAGTGTACCTCGGTTTCTTATCACTAAGGCCTTTTGACATGAAGGAAGAAAATACGTTTAATATAAAAAAGTATTTTCGTTCTTAAAAAGAGGTGAATATTTATGAAAAAAATATTGACAACGCTTTTTATCGTTTTCGGTCTATTTTTAACTTTAAATGCTCAGGCGCTTACCCAAAGCAAAGCAGAAAAGAAAAATACAAATACTAAAAAAACACAAGAAAATTTCTATTTTCTTGGAATAAAACTGGGATACGGTTCATTTAATACGGGTGTTGAATTAGAATCAAAAAGTAACGTAAAAGTTACGCATATGGGTATCCGCTACATGATGTTATTCAACACCGGCGATTACACTACGCTAGGAATAATGGGAGATTTTTTTTACAGCAAGCGTGGATATGAATTATTTGAAAACGGGTTTTTTAGCAACGAAAAAAAATTAAGCTATTTCGGGCAGGCAATCTTTTTCACGGTAAAACATAGATGGTTCTATTTCGGAGTAGGTTACGAGACACTTTTTTGGGATAAAAATGGCGAGTTAACTTTTGAGCATAAACATTTTGAACATTTCGTTACATTGACAACGGGTTTTATTTCTTCTAATAAAATTAAATTTTTTATAGGAATCGAAATTAAAACCGCTCTGTTTAAACTAAACTCGTTTGAGTATAACGGGGAAACCTACACTCCGGGGCAAAACAATATTGAGTATCTCGTTACCTTGGGAGTAGGTTTTTAATCTGATTGCAAAGCCGTAAAATTGGTTTAAATATACAATAGAGGCAGGTTCACAACCTGTCTCTATACTTATACCACCCTCCTTTAATCTCCGGTAAAAATGTAGTTTGTAGGGACAGCCTGCCCAAAAGTCAACGGCATTGTCGCCTCTACAATGTGGCTTTTTCTTCTCGTTTCTTCAAGTCCCCCTTTATTCGAAGGAGGATTTAGGGAGATTTGCCTTTCTTCAAGCCCTCCTTTATCAAAATCAAAGGGATTAAAATAGAATAAATTTCCATATTTTAACGTTAATTAGTATTATTTTGAATCAACGATTTAAATTGTTAGTCGCCCACGGATTTATAATTTTAGTAGTATATTATATGATAATTCCTGATTAATTATATTTATATCTTTCTATCTATTCTCGGTTTGATTAAACGCGTTCTGGATTTTAAGTTTTCAATTATATTGCGAACTTCACTAGAATTAAATTCGTTGCCCGCTTCATTTGCGCGTTTATAAAGTGATTCAGTTATTGTTAAAGCTTTTTTCGTATTTAAAATCCGCGTTACAAGCCCTGTAGGAGTATATCCCGCATTAACGCCAATATTAAGAAACAATGACCATCTTACAGGAACGCGTATTTCACCGTCATTGTATAAAAGCGGGTTGTCCTTAGGCCAGATAATTGTTTTAGTATCAACAGTAACAACACCGATTGCAACGTAACCTTCGTCGTATTTATGAGCAAGAATAATATCGTCTTTTTTTATTTGCTTAATTACATTTGCATTCACGCTTTTCGGGCCACCGCCTATGAAAATTAAATTATGCTTACGCATATATTCCATAGCTACGTTGCCGTGGTCGCGGCACATTTCAAAAAACCATATTTTATTTTTATTCCAGTCAAACCATTTAAGTTCAAGACCTGTAAAAATATCTCGGGTACGGTTAACCTGTTGAACAGTTGAGCATTTAACAACGTCCAAACCTAATTCATGACGCAGACAGACAACGCATTGTTCAAAAGTAACGCGTTTTTGTTTTATTTCTTTTTTATCAAGAGAATGATCTAACTCAAAATCCTGGGTCTGGATAAAATAATCATTAAAAAGTTTTATTACCCTATCGGATAAGTAAACGGACAGAAAAGTAAACTCTTTTTTTAGTTTGCTCAATATTTCAGCATTATACGTTTTTTCTATAGCGTATTCATAAAAAGTATTGTAAAAATCCTCGTAAATACCGGCTTTTTTTATAAATTCTTCTTTGCGGTATTTTTTATCGTTTAAAATTAACGTATATACAGAAGCAACGAGAGCAAACAAAGAAATTATAAACAGCGTTGCCATTCCCGTTAACAATAAATTTTTTCCTGTTTGCGTTAAAGCCATAGCCCCGGAAAAAATTAAAAACACGGCAAAAATACCGGAAATAACGATGAAAATTAATAATGGAATAATTAAAAGTTTTAAATATTTGTATCTCAAGCCAAAATTCTCCGTTTTTATATATTATTAAAATCGGAATACCGGCATATAAATCTTGACTTTAAATCCGTTTTTTATAAAAAAATAGTTTTTTGTAAATAAATAACGCTTTTAATCCAGAGAAGAAATAATTTTATACGCTTCTAAATATTTTTCGCGCGTTTTGTTAATTATATTTTGGGGCAATTCCGGTGCCGGAGGCGTTTTATCCCAAGATAATGTTTCAAGATAATCCCTGATAAACTGTTTATCATACGATACCGGAGATTTCCCCAATTCATAACTATCAACAGGCCAAAACCTTGATGAATCCGGTGTTAATATTTCATCAATAAGCATTATTTCACCGTCATAAATTCCGAACTCAAATTTTGTGTCTGCAATGATTATTCCTTTGTCATAAATCATGTCCGAGGCCTTATTATAAATTGAAATACTTAAATCCCGCAGTTTTTCGGATAATTCAATCCCTACCAAATCTTTCATTTTTTCAAAAGAAATATTTTCATCGTGTCCGGTATCCGCTTTAGTAGCGGGAGTAAATATGGGTTCTGAAAGTTGCTCTGCCATTTTAAGCCCTTTTGGCAATTTTATCCCGCAAACAGTTCCGTCCTTTTGATAAGATTTCCATCCGCTCCCTATTATATATCCGCGCACAACGCATTCAATATCAATGCGATCGCATTTTTTAACGTAAACGCTTCTGTGTTCTAATACATCTTTATACTTTCGCGTTTGCTCGGGAAATTCATCTACTTTCGTAGCAATAATATGATTGGGAACGTTTTTAAAAATTTCAAACCATTTGTTAGAAATTTGCGTTAAAACTTTACCTTTTGAAGGAATACCGTTCGGAAAAACGCAATCAAAAGCACTAACCCTGTCCGTTGCACAAAGTATAAGCCCGCCGTCTACTTCGTAAACATTTCTCACTTTACCCTTATGAAACAAGTTTAAATCCGTTTTAACATCCATTAATTCAGTATCATGGTTAAACACTTTGTTCTTCTCCATATTAAAAATATTGATTTAAAATTTTGATAATTGCCTCGGTAATAAGCTTTCTTCTATTAGGTTTATCTAAATCAGCTTCACGGATAATATCAAGGCGATTATTTTTAAAGTAGTTTAAAAGATATTTTGCCGCCTCTGACGTTTTAGAACCTTTTGCAATTTTTTTCATTTTTGCAATTTCGTTATCAGCAAGTATTTTCCTGCAATTACCTATTACGAGTACCCAATTTGTACCCGTTATGTCTTTTTTAATTTCTACGCGAAGAGCCATATTGCCCCCTGAAATTGTTTTAAATTATAATAATTTATGTTATATTTTTAAAATATTTTACTAATAAAAACAACGATTTATTTCTAAACTTTAAAAAGTTTTAAAATATTCAACATATATATACATTTTATTCAAAAGGACTAAAGCATGGAAATGGACATAAATTATAAAGCCGGTTTTGTTGCTATTATCGGAAAACCCAACGCCGGGAAAAGCACAATCATGAATGCTATTTTAGGTGAAAAAATCGCTGCAGTTAGCCATAAACCCAATACAACGCGTAACCGTATCTCAGGCATTCACTCAACGCAGAATTACCAGATGGTTTTTCTCGATACCCCGGGAATCCACCTTCCGAAACAAAAAATAAATAAAATCATGGTTAATGAAGCATATGGCGTTTTCGGAGATGCAGACGTAATTTGTTTTATCGTTGTTGCCGGAGAAAAACCCGATTCAGAACACGAAACGATAATAAAACATTTAAAGCCGTTTGTCGGAAAGGTTATTCTCGTTGTAAATAAAACGGATTTAATTTCCAAAGAAAAAAAACAAAATACTATTGAGTTATTCAATAAACTCTACTCTTTCGACAAAACCATTTCAGTATCAGCATTAAACACAGAACACGTTAAACAAATTGAAAAAGCCGTTGTGCCTTATCTTCCGGGAAACCTGCCTTATTTTCCCGTTGATATTTTAACAACGAGCCCTGAAAAAGATATTTGCGCTGAGTTTATTAGGGAAAAAATTTTTCTCCTTACCGGAGATGAATTGCCTTATTCATGCGCTGTAATGGTCAATGAATTTACAGAATTTGATGACATTATTAATATATACGCAGATATAAACGTTGAACGGGATTCTCAAAAAGGCATTATAATAGGAAAGGGCGGTAAAAAAATCAAACAAATCGGCACACAGGCAAGAGAGGAAATTGAAAAACTTTTGGGAATTAAAGTTTACCTTGAACTTAAAGTACGCGTTGTTAAAAACTGGAGTAAAGACGACAAAGCTTTAGAGCGTTTCGGATATAAAAAGGCAAACAGTGCAAGGTTATAATCGGTTCACTATAATAAAGTGCAAGTTTTAAACTTGGTAAATCCATCAATAAAAAAGCGTTTCCAATTTATTTCCGTTATAATTACATATTTACCCTCTTTAAAATATTTGCAGTAAACCCTCGAACTTAATCTTGCAGCCTGACTTTACGAATTTATCTTGATTAAATAAAAAATGTACATAGATTTTCTGTAAACTTCGTTAATACTAGAAATCAAAACGGATAGTACTCAATCATACTTAACGGATATATGTTAAAGTTATTTAAAATTGAACGAATGGAAATTTTAATTTACTTTCAACCAACGGAGTAACCCCTTGGCTGTATGCGAATTTATTATTTTATTAATATACTAATAATACTTTAAATTTTATGCAACCGACACTTTAAAGTGTCGGTTGAAAAGCAATTACAATATACAATACTTTGATTTTAAAATCACTTTAGTATATACCTGCAATAAAAATTGCGTTATAATAAAACCATAAGTTATAAAAGAGGTAACGTGAAAAAAATTGACAGATACCGCTTATTAATAGAAAAAAAGGGCAACATGATAGTTCCGGCAACGGTTTATATTTCCGATAAAATCAAAACGGATAACAACGCCTTGTCTCAGTTAACCGATGCAACGAAAATCCCGGGCGTTGTAAAAGTTCTTGCTACCCCGGATATTCATTTGGGTTACGGCGTACCTATCGGATGCGTAATGGCAACGGATAACGTTGTTTCTCCTTCCGCGGTCGGATATGATATTAACTGCGGAATGCGGTTAATTACAACGCCTCTTTATGAAAAAGACATTGATGCGCAACAATTAGCGCACAGCATTTCACGTGACATACCCCTTGGCGAGGGGAAAACCAACGTAAAAGTAACGAAACCGGTTTTTAAAAAAGTTATGTCATTCGGGCTTGATGCGTATAAAAAAATTGCAGAAAAAGACAGGCGGCTTTCTGATTTTTTCAATGAAAACGAACTCGCAGACGACATAAACAAAACGGAAGATTTCGGGAAAATGCCGGGCAACCCTGATGCCGTTTCGAAACGTGCAGTAGAAAGGGGAATTGCCCAGTTAGGCACTTTAGGCGGGGGAAACCATTTTATAGAAATACAAAAAGTAACTGACATTTACGATGAAAAAAAAGCGCGCGCTTTCGGCATTGAAAAAGACATGATAACGGTTATGGTGCATTCAGGGTCGCGCGGTTTTGGGCACGAAATTGCCGGAGAATATATGAAAATTGCATTAAACGAGTGTAAAAATAAAGCCATGCCTATTCCTTCAAAACAATTAACTTACCTTTACGCTGACACACAAAAAGGCAAGGATTTCACAGGAGCCATGCACGCAGCAGCGAATTTCGCATACGTAAACCGTTTGATAATGATAATGTTAATCAGAAAAAACATCCGTTATGAATACGGTAAAAATTTAGCTTTGCCTTCTCTTTACGGCGTTCCGCATAACATGGTCAAAAAAGAGAAACACGGTGATAATTATCTATGGATACACAGAAAAGGAGCAACGCGCGCGTTTCCCCCCGAATTAATGCAGCCGCCGTTTGATAAAACAGGCCAGCCCGTTATTATCCCCGGAAGCATGGGAACGCACAGTTATATTTTAGCCGGTGTATCTACGGGAAGCGAAAGTCTGTATTCCGTTTGTCACGGAGCAGGGCGCGTTATGAGCAGAACCGAAGCCGCAGGAAAACGGAAAAAGGGGCGCGTTGTCAAAGAAGCTAAAATAACGGACGGGCAATTTGAAGAGAGCATTAAAGGCGTTCATTTGATATGCGAAAAACGCGTTAAAATTAAGGAAGAAGCACCTGGGGCTTACAAAGACATTGATGAGGTTATTGACGTTATTGCCGGAGCAGGTTTAGCGCAGAAAGTCGCCCGCGTAAAACCGTTAGCCGTTTTGAAGGGTTAGGGAAAATTACTAACGATAACTACAATAATTTCATGCTGTATGACAACCCAGATGTATTCTGCGTTCCCGGCTGTTTCAATAAATTTTTATAGTTTAACGCTCATTGGTATAATAAAAATTATTGGTATAAAATGTGTTATGCAAAAAAAAAACACCGTAACGGAAATCACGGTGCTTCTATATTATATGAAAATATTTTTTATTCGAATTTATCTTCGTTTTCTTCAACGTTTTTTGCAGTAAGGTTTAAACGCCCTTGCCTGTCTATCTCCGCAAGGCGTACCCATAATTGGTCACCTTCGCTTAAAACGTCCTCAACGTTATTGATTCTGCGGTTTGCTATTTTAGAAATGTGCAAAAGGCCTTCTTTGCCCGGCAGTATTTCACAAAATGCGCCAAAATCCATAATGCGTTTTACGGTTGCGTGATAAACTTTGCCTACTTCAGGCTCTTCAATAATCTGGTCAACCATATTAAATGCCTTAGTAACGGCTTCGCCATCTTTAGAGCAAATAACAACTTTACCGTCATCATCAATGTTTATATCAACTCCGGTTTTTTCAATAATATCGCGTATAACTCGTCCACCCGGGCCGATGATGTCTTTAATTTTATCAGAAGGCACCATAAATGTTGCAATTTTTGGTGCGAACTCGCTCATTTCTTCCCGCGGCTCTGAAATTGTTGCGTCCATTATGTCAAGAATTTTAAAACGGGAATTTTTTGCTCTTTGAAGAGCTTCTTCCATAATTTCACGGGTAATTCCTTCAACTTTGATGTCCATTTGAAATGCCGTTATTCCTTGACGCGTTCCTGCTACTTTAAAG
>CAYUYT010000070.1:0-15450 GCA_964449345.1 uncultured Spirochaetia bacterium
TTTTTTAAATATGTTTATAAAGCTATAACTTTTTTATTGAAGCAAATGTCTTGTGCTCAAGGTATTGTAAAAAAAATGGAATTTTCACAAAGCAGGAGGGACTTTTTTAAAAAAATAGCCCCTGTAGTACCCGTAGCTATTTTGGGGTCGGCTATATACGGAAATTTACGTTTTGCTTATGCTCAGAAAATAAGCTTTCACTTATTAACAAGGGAAAATCTTCCTGATTCATTTCACGGTTTTACTTTTGTCCAGGTTTCCGATATTCATGCTGGAAAATATATGAAAAAGCCTGCCCTTGATAAACTTGTAGATACAATAAACGCATTAGATAAGCACGCTGTTTTTTTAACCGGTGATTTTGTTGATTTTAATAGATCATATATTGAAGATTTTGTTTCCGCGTTTAAAAAATTAAATCATCCCGAATTCGGTATTTTTGCTTGTATGGGAAATCATGAAAAATATAACGGTTATGAGTATATGGCAAGAGTATTACAACGAACAGGTTTTACTTTGCTTAGAAACGAACACAAAGTTTTGCACAGAAACAAGGGAAAAATCGTTGTTGCCGGGATTGAAGATTTATCAACGGGACTACAGGACGTTGATAAAGCGTTAACAGGCGCGCCGCAAACTTATAGAATTTTGCTTTGCCACCAGCCAAATTTATTTCACCAATACGCGAATAAATACGATTTTGATTTAATGCTTTCCGGCCATACTCACGGCGGTCAGGTAAATTTAATTGATATTAAAGGTTTTAGGACTTCACCCTCCTATTTAGTTACTGATTATCTAAAAGGGTTTTATAAGGACAACGGTAAACTTATGTACGTTAACAGGGGGTATGGTGTAACGGGATTACCAATTCGATATAATGCTGATCCGGAAATAACTCTTATAAGGTTTGAAAAAAAGTAAAAAAAAAAACCCGTTAACCCAACGGGCAAACGGGAGGAGATTTTAACACACCATAACTTAGTTATTAAGAGAATAACCTTTATAAAGACGTTATAAAATATTTAAGGAGATGATTAAGATTAATTGATAAGTGTTTTAGAAAAAGGGTATCATCTTCCTTGATTTTAGCGAACGGGCATACAAAATCCTTTTTGCTTTTTCCCGTTTGCATTTATATTATCGGAAACGCGGTACGCTTTCTTTAAATTGGGGAAAATAAAAACGGTTTTTTTGAAAATTTTATTATTGAATAAAACGTAAATAGAGTAAAGTTAA
Source organism: uncultured Spirochaetia bacterium (assembly GCA_964449345.1). GTDB lineage: Bacteria > Spirochaetota > CALGPD01 > CALGPD01 > CALGPD01 > CALGPD01. Next base: position 1,240 of record CAYUYT010000070.1, read on the forward strand.
TTAAAAACCTGTTTTTGCTTTTATTATATAATTTTTTTGCAGTGCGCAGGGATTATAATAACCCTACTAATTATTTAATAAAAATCAAAATGTTTATTTACGTTATTTAAAGCTGACAGTATAAAATCCTGATTTTATAAGAAAACACTATTGTCTTAGCAATTGTAAAACTACTTGCGCTTTTTGATTTGCCTGAGTTAACATTGACGCGCCCGCCTGAACGAGAATATTATTTTTAGTATACTCAACCATGGTTTCCGCCATATCAGTATCGCGAATTCGTGATTCAGCCGCTTGCAAATTTTCGTAACCGATTAACAGGCCTTTAGCTCCAAACTCAAGGCGATTTTGATAAGCGCCCAAATCTGCGCGTTGCTTGTTTACAATTGTGAGTGCCCTGTCAATCATACCTATTGCATTATTCGCTTTATCCTGTGTTGAAATTGAAATGAAAGTCGCAGCATGAGGAGGCCCAACGGGATTTTTAAGTTTCAATCCCTGAGAATTCATTGTACCGATATAAATTCTTTCCCGTTGATCCATATTAGCGCCCATGTGAAACCACATAGATGAAACGGGCAACTGTGTATCCGTTCCCCTTGAAAAGCGTCCGGTTAATATGTTAAACCCGTTGAACTGTGCATGACTGGCAACGCGGTCTATTTCATCAATTAAAGCGGACACTTCCACCTGAATTTGCATTCTATCTTCAGTTGAATAAATACCGTTAGCCGCCTGAACGCTTAATTCCCTTAATCTTTGAAGCAGCTGGTTAATTTCATCCAGATACCCTTCTGCAGTTTGAATTAAGGAAATACCGTCTTCAACATTTCGCTCTGCCTGACGTAAACCCCTAATTTGCGCACGCATTTTTTCAGAAACAGCAAGACCCGATGCATCATCCCCCGCTTTGTTTATGCGCATGCCTGAGGAAAGTTTTTCCATGGAATCGTCTAATTCCCATGTATTGAATTTTAAAATACGGTTTGCGTAAATTGCGCTTAGATTGTGATTAATAATCATTTTACTTTCTCCGGTATAATATTATACTTCCGTGATTATTAAACACATCCATGTGTAGTTAAATATATGCTTAACTACAATGTGTATCGGGAGGAAATATAAATGCATTAGCGTTTTTTTCAAAATTTTACTATATACATTTATATTAAAATTCAACGGGACTTGAAAATTAAAAACCAATGCTTTGAATCATAAACGAACAACGCTCATATATAAACAACGGGAAACGGGAAAAATAAGCAATTAAAAATATTTTTATGGAGGCGACAACTACTCTGACACAGATTGAAAGAAGAGAAATCCCACGGCTTTTACCGCAAATAGCTTTTTTCTCCTGCCCCTTAATCTAACCGCGTATGCGATTTTCCCGCACACAGCTAACCGATAAACTTCATCTAAAAGCATTCTACCGGTGTTAAAAGTTCGGAAATGCGCAAGGGTGGAACGCGGTGAAACGCGTTTCTACGTTGTCATAGTGCTTTGCCTATATTTAGCCCGCACTAAAAGTTAGCATAGAATTTGTATTTTAGTTCATATTTGTTTATTTTTTATAAGTGAATTACCGAAACTTACAAAGATTACAACATAATGAGTGCTCTTGTTTTAAGAGAGTTTCTTTACCAAATTTAAGCGTATGAAAAACTTACTTATAAAATCTGACAATATTAAAGGATTGAATTACTTGCTGAACGGGCGATATTTGAAAGCCAAGATTGATTTGGTTTACATTGATCCACCTTTTGCAACAGGTGGCAACTTTACCATTACAGAAGGTAGAGCTTCAACTATTAGTAATTCAAGAAATGGGGATATAGCTTACTCAGACAAACTACTTGGGAACGATTTTTTGGATTTCATTAGGCAAAGACTGCTCTTATTAAAAGAGTTGATGTCGGATAAATCTTCTATTTACTTACATATTGATTATAAAATTGGGCATTATGTTAAAATAATAATGGATGAAGTTTTTGGAATAGAAAATTTTAGAAACGATATTACGAGAATTAAATGTAATCCAAAAAATTTCAACAGACTTGGTTATGGTAATGTAAAGGACTTAATCCTTTTTTACAGCAAATCAAGTAATCCAACTTGGAACGAGCCAAGAGAAAAATATACTGAAAAAGATTTTGAAAAACTCTTCCCAAAAAAAAACAAACAAGGAAGAAGATATACAACCGTTCCAATTCACGCACCAGGCGAGACAAAAAATGGGAAATCTAATCAGCCTTTCAAAGGTATTTTACCACCTAAAGGAAGACATTGGAGAACAGATGTAGAAACATTAGAGCAATGGGATAAAGATGGGTTAATTGAGTGGTCTTCAACAGGTAATCCAAGAAAAATAATTTTTGCAGACGAGAGAGAAGGTAAACGAGTTCAAGATATTTGGGAATACAAAGACCCACAATATCCAACTTATCCTACTGAAAAAAATCCTGATTTATTAGATTTGATTATTCGGACTTCTTCTAATGAAAACAGTATTGTTCTTGATTGTTTCTGTGGTTCAGGAACAACTTTAAAATCTGCCCAAACAAATGGAAGAAAATGGATTGGAATTGACCAATCAGAACACGCAATAAAAGCGACAATGAATAAACTTGAAACAGTTGAAGGCGACCTTTTTGTTACAAAACCAGAGTACGAATTTGAAGAATTGGAAGAAAGCCCAACAGCCAACATTGCGGATGAAATATGCACTTCGAAATTGAATCGGTGAGCGCTAATTCACACTAAGAAATCCTCCCTCGGTGTAGCGTAGTTTTTATTTCCATATATTTTGGTATAAATTGGTGCGCTAGTTTTGCAAGAATTTAACAGTTTAAATAGTTTTCCCGTTATTATTATACTTTGGAGTATAAAACCTTGACTAAAATGATAAGCAGTGATAATATTATTTTAAATTTTTTTAAGTGGACAAATATATGCTCTCAATGACCGGATACGGATACATAGAAACAACGGAAAATAACATTGACATTGTTGTGGAAATTAAAAGCGTTAATAACCGGTATTGTGATATTAATATAAAAATGCCTTATTTTTTAAACCCTTATGAACGCGATATAAAAGAAATGATTTTAAAAAAAGCGCAAAGAGGAAAAATTGATGCGGTTGTTTTAATAAAAGATAAAACTCCAAACTACAAAATAACGGCAAACCCCGAACTTGCAAAAAAATATTACGATTGTTTTGCAGAATTAATTGACGAACTCGATTTAAACGATAGTGTTCGGTTAAGTTATATGCTTAAATCCGAAGGCGTTATTGTTATAGAAGAAGACAGGGATGCAGAGCGTCTTTGGAATATACTTGCAAAATACATTGATACGTGTTTAAATCAATATTACGAAACAAAAAAGTCCGAGGGCGAGCAAACGAAAAAACACGTTTTGGATTGCCTATCAAATATTGAAAAAAGCGCGGATACAATTAAAAAAAATATCAAAGAATATTCAAAGGTTTACGAAGAAAAAGTCCGAAAAAAGATTTTTGATTTGGTTGGTGAAGATTTTGACGAGAACAGAATATTACAGGAAGTTGGTATTATTGCATCAAAAACGGATATTTCCGAAGAACTTGAACGCCTTACTTCGCATATAAAGCAGTTTAAAAAACAGTGCAAAAAAAATGATGCTGTTGGAAGGCAACTTGATTTTATTTCTCAGGAAATGAACAGGGAAATAAATACAATCGGAGCAAAATCAAATTCCGTTGAAATTTCAGAATACGTTATCGATATGAAAACGGAACTTGAAAAAATAAAAGAACAAATACGCAATATTGAATAATTATGAAAGCCAAGACGAAAAACAGCGACATAATAATCATTACAGCCCCTTCGGGATGCGGTAAAACAACGCTAATTGGAATGTTAATGGATAAACACGATGACATTGAATTTTCCGTTTCCACTACAACAAGAGGTCCTAGATTTAACGAAAAGAACGGAATAAACTATTATTTTGTTTCAGTTTGTGAATTTAAAGAAATGATTGATAAAGACGAGTTTATTGAATGGGCAAACGTACATAGAAATTATTATGGAACTCAATGGAAGGAAATTGACCGCATATTAAGCAGAGGGCATAAGGTGCTTCTCGATGTTGATGTTCAGGGCGGAATGAAACTTATGAAAAAATTTCCCGGATGTAAATCTATTTTTATCGAACCACCATCAATGGAAGAATTAGAACGCCGGCTTAGAATGAGAAATACTGACCAGCCCGAAGTTATTGAACAGAGGATGCAAGATTCGGATCAGGAAATGATGTTCAGAGACAAATATAAATACCGCATTGTTAACAATGATCTTGACAAAGCATTTCACGAACTTGAAAAAATTATTTACGATGACTAACAATGACGCAAAGTAAAACCAAAACAAAACTTTTAGAAATTAATAATTTAAAAGTATACTTTCACCTCGAACACGTTACTGGTAAAGCCGTAGACGGGGTTAATTTATCCTTAAAAAGCAAGGACACCCTTGCTATCGTGGGCGAATCCGGAAGCGGAAAAACAATTACAGGACTGTCAATCCTAAATTTAGTTCCCCCTCCCGGCAAAACCTCGGCAGAAAGCAAAATTTTATTCAATGGTACAGACTTAACAAAACTAACCCAAAAACAGCTTATGAAAATACGGGGAAACCAAATCAGTATGATTTTTCAAGAGCCAATGACTTCTCTTAACCCTGTTTACACTATCGGTAATCAGATGTCCGAAGTGTTTCGTTTCCACAGAGGAATGAATAAGCAAGAAGCGCTCGAAGCATCAATTGAAATGCTTAAAACCGTAGCAATTTCTTCACCTGAAAAACGCGTTCATGCTTATCCGCACGAATTGTCCGGGGGTATGAGGCAACGCGTTATGATTGCAATGGCGTTATCATGCAATCCTTCATTAGTTATTGCGGACGAGCCAACAACCGCCTTAGATGTTACTATTCAGGCACAAATTTTAGGACTTCTAGCAAAACTAAAAGACGAAACAGGCACTTCCGTTATCCTTATAACACATGACTTGGGCGTTGTTGCCGAAATAACGGATTACGTTGCAGTTATGTATGCAGGGCGCATCGTAGAATATGCTGATGTTAAAACGCTTTTTAAAAACCCTCTTCACCCTTACACAAAAGCCCTTCTCGCTTCAATACCCAAAATTGGCAAAAAGGGGCAAAAGCTTGAAGAAATAAAGGGTATGGTGCCTAAGTTTACAGAGCTTCCGACAGGGTGTAAGTTCAAAACGCGGTGCAAATTCAGAAAGCCGGAATGCGATGTTGAGCCGGAATTAAGCCCGCGCAAAGAACAAGGGCATACAGTCCGCTGCTGCGTTTTTTAGATGAAAATTGTTATATTTTAAAAAATGGACTTTTCATTAATATTTTATCATTATATAATTATGGAGTTCTTAAAGAGGTTAAAATTAGTTTTGAAGAGAATCAAAAAATTATCAATGAAATCGATTTTTATTTAACTAAAATAGAAAAAGAGCAAGTATTTCTTTTAATAAAAATTGATGTTCAGGTTTAAAAGATATTGTTGATTTGATAATTAAAGAAAAATCATTTTTTATTTATGACTTACTCGCTGATGAATACCATGAATTAATACCATTTATAGAACTTCTAATAAATTATAATTTAGAATATGAATTTAATAGTGACAATATTATTAAAAATATTTTAAAAATATGCTCATTATTAGAAATTGATAATGAAGGTATTTTAAAAAGTATTAAAGAGAAGATTGATATTATTCTAAGCATTGACAAAAGAATTGAGGTGTACCCCATTGTTTAGACAGCTAACAGCCTCTGCTAAGGTGGTGCATTCCATAGGGCTAGCCCTATGGAAACGATTTTTTAATTTTAATTTGTCATGTTGTTTTTGTCAATACTTTTCCTGATAATTCTCTTTCATTTATTTCATTACTTTGAATATAAATTTCTCTAGGTGTTTTGTAACCCAAGCTCTCATGAAATCTTTCATTATTGTAAAAGTGAAAATATTCGCAGATGAAGATATTAGCTTAAAAGTGATAGCTCCATCATTAAATTTAATTAAAAATTGTAATAAAAAATTTATGAACAAAGCTGTAAGTATTAAGAAAGAAAATCTGGAGCTTCAATTAAACGGTAAAGAAGATAATGATTTAATTAATATACTAATAATACTTTAATTTTATGCAACCGACACTTTGAAGTGTCGGTTGAGAAGCAATTACAATATACAATACTTTGATTTTAAAATCACATTAATATACTTTATCAGGGGTTATTTTACTTGAATATAAAAATAAAAAAATTTTGTTCGGGGCGGACACTTTAGAAAAAACATTTGAGGATTTTAGAATTCATTTTACAAATGAAAACAAAATAGACATTTTTAAAGTAAGTCATCATGGTTCTATTAATGCTATGTCAAAAAATTTGATAGAAAAGAATTACATCAATGAGGAAACCAAATACATAATTCTTCCTTTTATTCATCATAATTTACCGGATGATGATTTTTTGCGTTTATTAAAGGGTAAAGAAGTATATTGTTCCTCAATTTTAGAAAAACAAGTTAAACCTTTAAATCCGCTTAAAGAGGTGGCAAAAAAACATATGGAAAAAGATAAAAAGATTAAATATAAAAGTAAAATTGATAACAAACAACAATCAGGTATAATTCAAGTAGAAATAACAAAAAACGGAGAAACAAGTATAAATTTACACGGTGATGCTATAAAATTATAAATCAACGCAAAAAAAATACATATCTTATCACCGGCTTTGTTTAAAAATCAATATTCGTTATTTTATTAAGTGTGAGACGCTTAAAATATAAATTACCGGACAATGAACAGTTTAATCTCGCTTTGAATATAACTAAACGCCTGAATTCAAAAGGATACAAAGCGTATTTTGCCGGTGGATGTGTCAGGGATTTGTATATGCAAAAAACGCCGAATGACGTTGATATTGCAACTAATGCAAAACCCGATGACGTTATTTCCCTTTTCAACCGCACTATTCACGTTGGCAAGCAATTTGGCGTTATTATTGTGATTTTGGAAAGTACGCATTTTGAAGTTGCAACTTTTAGGCAGGATAAGGAATACATTGACGGTAGAAGACCAAAGTGCGTTGTTTTTACGGATGAGAAACACGATGTATTGCGCCGTGATTTTACAGTAAACGGTTTGTTGTACGACCCTGAATGCGAAGAAATCATTGATTATACAGACGGTATTAATGATATTGATGCTAAAGTTATAAAGGCAATCGGTGAACCGGAAAAACGTTTTAATGAGGATAAACTACGGTTATTGCGTTGCGTTCGTTTTGCTGTAAAATTGGGGTTTGAAATTGAAGCGAAAACGTATAATGCTGTAAAACAATTAGCGTCCGAGATTAATGTGGTTAGCGCGGAGAGGATTACTGAAGAAATTAAAAAAATTCTTTTATCTCCGGACCCGGCAAGAGGTATTGAGCTTTTAAATAAAACGGGTTTATTAAAACAAATTTTGCCGGAATTAACGGCTTTAAAAGGCGTTAAGCAACCCGAAGAATTTCACCCTGAAGGTGATGTTTATAAACACACATTAAAAATGCTTGATTTAATGCAAAACCCGTCTTTCGAGCTTGCAATGGCTGTTTTATTACACGACACGGGAAAACCTGCAACCTATGAAAAACGGGACAGGATACGTTTTTCGGGGCACGAAAAGGTGAGTGCGGAAATTACGCTCAATGCGTGTGAGCGTATGCGATTATCTAACGCATCAACGAAAAAAATTCACGCTCTTGTATTAAACCACATGAAGTTTAAGGACGTTAAAAATATGCGTGAATCAAAATTAAAGCGTTTTTTGCGTACTGATGATTTTACAGATCATTTGGAATTACACCGGCTTGACTGCCTTTCGTCCCACGGACTGCTTGAAAATTATGATTTTTGCAAACAAAAACTTAACAAATATAAAAACGAAAAAACCGAACTTAAACCTAAGCCATTAATAACGGGCAAGGATTTAATTGAAATGGGTTTTAAGCCCGGACCTATGTTTTCCAAAATCCTAACAGAAACGGAAAACCTACAACTCGAAGGAAAAATAAACACAAAAAACGCGGCTGTTGATTGGGTTAAAGAAAAGTATAAATAAAGAAAATCTCCACCGTTTTTTAGCAAAAAAGTGGACTAGGTTCAACCGGAATATGCACCTGGTTGAAAGTAAATTAAAATTTAGGTTACACATTTGAAATTAGTTAAATCTATAAAAAATACACGTTTAAAATTTATTTCCAAAATCGCTTTTAAAATTAACGCGAATTTCGAAGTAGATAGATTGTTGATTAATTTGGTTCTATTTAAATAGTCTCATCAGTTACAGAGGCGATATTAGACAATGTGGCCTCCTTAATAGAGTAAAAAAGGTTAGTTTTATTGAAATAAAAAATAGCTCGAATTTAACATAACTAATTTTGAATTAAAGCCTTTTGAAATAAAAGTATGATATTTAAGTAAAAAAAAACTTCTTTATTGCGCTATTTTATAATAAATTAAAAAAGAATGTATTAAAAGGTGTTATTATGACAAAGAAAAAAATTTGGGTAATTGTTTTTATTATTGTTTGTCTTATAGGCATTGCCACAGGGTTTTTAGCATTACACACATATAGCGCATTAAGAATTTCTCCTTCTCTAAAAGTAACGTGTAATATTTCCCCTTTTTTTAATTGTTTTAATGAGGTGTTCTCAAAGTTTACAAAACTTTTTGGAATTCCCATAGCTTTTATTTACGTTATTATTTACTCGTTTTCCGTTTTTATGTTTATTCTTTGGTTTTTTGTAGCAAAAGAATTAAAAAGCCTCGTTATTTCTTTTATTTTATTTCCGTTTTTTTTAATCACAGTTCTTTCCATTTTCGTTACTTTTTCCTCAATAGTTTTCAACAAAAACGCCGGGGTTTTTTATCCCCTTATGTTTATAATCAACGCGTTTTTAACACTCGCGCTTTATCAACAATATAAAGATTATTTAAAAACCAATATTTTTGATAAAAATAATTTTGCCAAATATAAAAAAGAAATCGGCTTTAATAAAAACATTACAGGTTTTTCTTTTATTCTCGTTTTCGCAATAGGATTTAATTTACTTGCTTTTTCTCTGGTAAAAACGCATGCTAATTTAAAAATCGGCCAAAAAATTAGAAACAAAACTAAAACGCATAATGAACAAATAGAAGAGTTTGTGAATTCAGTTATAAAATCCAAAACGTATAAAATCAACGTTAATGGGTTTCCATATTTCGGAAGTGAAAGCCAAAGCGCTATCAAAATTATCAAATTTTCTAATATTGATTGTCCATATTGTCTGAAATTTGCAAAAGACATTCATAAATACATGAAAAAGAACAAGAAAAAAATAAAAGTATACGTCATACCAATTAACTTTGACAATGGCAGGTGCTTGGGGAAACGGAAAACAGCCGTTTGCCTCTCCGTTTATGCGTCATACATTGCGCATAAAAAAGGCGTTTTTGAAAAATTTTATAATTATATTTATTTAACGCCGGGAGCAAATAAAAGAAAAATATTCCGAGCTTTAAAAATTGCCGGAATCTCCAAAGCAGAATTAGAAGCAGCGTTTAATAACAAAAAAGCCATAGCTTTTGTGAATAAAGTTTTTGACATGGGCGATAAATATAAAATCGAAGGAACTCCCGTTGTTTTTATTAACGGAAAACGCATGGATGGTTACGCAAACTATAAAGTAATGAAACGCATTATTGATAAAGCCGGTGATTTTAAATAAAATATTAAAAACGAAATTTTGCGCTTTTAAAAAATTCAATATATGATTTAGTTTATCAACTTATCCGTTACTTTGTGTCAATCTGGTTACTAATATATTATAATTAGGGCAATAACTAAACGGAGAATATTTTGAATAAAACCCCAAACAACCTTATAAACGAAAAAAGCCCTTACTTACAACAACACGCATATAACCCTGTAAATTGGCATCCATGGAATAATGAAACTTTAAAAAAAGCAAAAAAAGAAAATAAATGTATTTTTCTTTCAATCGGATATTCAACTTGCCATTGGTGTCATGTTATGGAAAAGGAATCTTTTGAGGACAACGATGTGGCTAAATTATTAAACGCTACATTTATACCTATAAAAGTTGATAGAGAAGAACGCCCGGACATTGATGCTATGTATATGGATATTTGCATGATGATGACGGGCACAGGCGGGTGGCCTCTAAACCTGTTTTTAACCCCGGATAAAAAAGCTTTCTTTGCCGCAACGTATATACCAAAAGAAAATTCATACGCAAGGCCTGGATTAAAAGAGCTTTTGCTCCAAATAATAGATTTGTGGAATAACAATCCCGAAGAGATATTAAACTCTGCAGAAAAAGCAATGAATGCTGTTTTAAGTTCAATTACAAATATACCGGAAGGAGAAAAAGTAACTACTGAAATTATCAAGAGAGCGTATGAAATTCTCCGGGCGAGTTATGACAAACAAAACGCAGGTTTCGGTATAAAGCCAAAATTTCCCTCCCCGCATAACTTAAATTTCCTATTGCAAATCGGGCAAAATTCTGATTTTACTCATGCCTGCTCAATGGCGGAGAATACTTTAAAAAAAATCAGAAAAGGGGGAATTTGCGACCAACTCGGAGGCGGGTTCCACAGATATTCAACCGATGAAAAGTGGATATTGCCGCACTTTGAAAAAATGCTTTATGACCAAGCATTGCTCATTAATGCATATACAAACGCATATAATATCACCAAAAATGATTTGTATAAAAAAACGGTTTATGATACTGTGGATTTTTTAAAAAGAGAAATGCTGTCGAAAACTAACGCGTTTTTCTCCGCTCTTGATGCAGATACCGGTGGCGAGGAAGGCGGGTTTTATGTATGGGAAAAAAACGAGATAGATGATATTTTAAGCCCGGAACAGGCAAAACTATTCAATGATATTTTTAATATCCGCGAAAGAGGAAATTTTACGGATGAGGCAACGGGAAAACAAACGGGAAAAAACGTTCTTTACCTTACTGATGATATGCAAACAATAGCGAAACAAAAAAATATTGATTATACAGAACTTAAAAATCAAATAAATAACGTGAAAAAAACACTCTTTAAAAAACGGGAAAAGCGTATAAAACCCTTTAAAGACGACAAAATATTAACTGACTGGAATGGTCTCGTTATTCATTCCTTAGCTATAGTCGGTTTTACGTTTAATGACAAAGCTTTAATAGACACAGCAAAAAATTGCGCGGATTTCTTTTTAGAAAACGCAATAAAAAAAGACGGTACGCTTTATCATCGGTACAAAGACGGAGAATGGGCAATAGATGCTTTTCTCGATGATTATGCGTTTTTAATTTACGGGCTTTGCAGCCTATATCAAAGCGTATTCGATGTAAACTATCTTTCTTCTGCAATAAATTTAGCGGAAATTATGATTAAACACTTTGAAGATAAGCAAAAAAGAGGGTTTTTTCTATCTCCTCATTACAAAGACGATTTACCGGTTAATAAAAAAGAATATTTCGACGGCGCTTATCCTTCGGGCAACGCTATTGCCGCTCACGCCTTGTTCAATTTATCGCGCTTAACAGGAAACAAGGACTATGAAGAAATAGCAATGAATACCGTAATCTCGGCAGGAAAAATTATGAAACAGCGGCCGGCCGGCTTTACAAAAACGCTTTCATTATTCAATATGGCTTTATCGGATTTTACAGAAATAGTAATCGTTTCTAATAAACATGAACCGCAAAACAACGCGTTTATAAAAAAACTGCGCGGATTTTATTATCCGTATAAGTGCGTTTTATTTAAATCACCGGAAAACGAAATACTCCTTGCACAATCGGCGCCTTTTACTCAGGATATGAAAACCGTACACGGTAACGACACTTGCTATGTGTGCAAAAACAACGCTTGCAATTCTCCTTTAACGGATTCGGAAGAAATGATTAAATTACTTAAAGAGTGATTTTTAATAATTATAAAACGTAGTCCTGTTTAATATCTTTTTTCATAGAATTAAACAAGTTGCTTTTAATTCCGGGAATGTCTTTTTTCAATTCAGAAAGCAATTTCTTAACCATAACGCGTTTTGATTTATCCGCATAAATCATATCGCACGTTGTAGGGACAAAACCGTGCTCTTTTGCGTAACGCGTTGTCTGTTGCTCTTCTAGATAAGCAATGGGACGGATTAGTGTTAGTTTACCCTGAAAAAAATCAAGTTTAGGGGGCATGGTAGAAAACTCGCCATGATAAAATAGGTTTAAAAGCAATGTTTCCGTTATATCATCTTTGTGATGTCCCAAAGCAAGTTTATTGCAGTGCAGTTCTTCACAAGCACGGAACAACGCTTTTCTTCTGTTCCATGCACACCAGAAACACGGGGATCTTTGAGCTTGGGGAATTTGTAAGGTTTTCGTTATTAAAGTAACGCCTAATTCGTTACAAATTTGATTTAAATAATCCGAATCAACAACAGAATTGCATGGCATATTAATTCTAACGTGTACGGCATAAATATCATAATCAACGGGTATCCATTTTCTTCGCATATTTAAAATGTGAAGCAGAGTAAAACTGTCTTTTCCCCCGGAAAATGCAACAGCTATTTTATCGTTTGCCTTAATCATTGAGTAATCATGCATTGCCTTTCCTGCCAGTTTAGCCATGCGTTTAATGTAGTTTTTATTTTCAGGTTGTCTCACCTTATAAATATAGCCCTTTAAAAAAATTTACATAAATTTAATAGCCGCACTCATTAAATTTGTGGTATTATTTGTATAAAAAATATTTCTTATTGTTTATACTATAAAATATAATATTATATACTTTATAAGCCATTATTTTTCAATTTATAGGCAGTTTTGTTGAAATTTTAAACTATTTTATACGACGTTACTCGTAATATTTTAAATTTTAAAAATATAAATATTTTTTATTGCCGTAAATTTTCCTTTTTATTAGCTTTGTACAACTAAGGGGAGTGGTATTAGTATGCATAATTATACATTAAATACTGAGCAAGATATATCACTATTAACGAGAAAAATTGCTGAAGATTTATTTCCTGGAATTAGGTTTCACGTTTATAAATCAAGTGAAGCCGTGATTATTTCTTATAAACCTTCAAAAATTGATGAAAAGGCAAACGTTAAAAATCAGTTATCCGTTGCTTTTAAGGAAATTGAAAAATATAACGGTCCTGTTGAACAGTATCTTAAAAAAAGAATTAATATGTTTTCAGGGCTTTATAATTTTTTATGCGGAGTCATGCCGGAAATAATCTTTATTTCAGAAGATGAATATTCAATCGGGGTTAATTTTAAAAAAAAGAACAATAAAGGTTTTTTACGCCTTTATTATGAAAAACAGCTTTTTTCCCGTTTTATTGAAACCCCTGAGGAAATTGTAAAAAAATTTGTAAAAGAAACGGAAAAGCGGAAACAACTTTTAAAAAAAATTTAAACCCGCCGGCTTACAACTATTATTCTAATTCAAAATATTTTTTTTGATTTTTTTCACAAAAATTAATATTATTCGTTATCTTTAAAAAAATTACTTTTAAAACGCACAGGAGCGAGAGGTTTATACTATGAGTGAGAACAATGAAAACGATAACAAACAACAGGAGCAAAAATCCTTTGAAATATTAAAAAAAACGAGAACGGTTTTAATTTCAGGTGAAATTGACCAAAAACTAGCAGAACGCGTTGTTAATCAATTGCTTTACCTTGAATCTGTTTCAGACGAGCCTATTAAATTAATTATAAACTCACAAGGGGGGCACGTTGAAGCAGGGGATACTATTCATGATATGATTAAGTTTATAAAACCGCAGGTTATTGTCATAGGAACGGGATGGGTTGCTTCTGCCGGTGCATTGATTTATTTAGCAGCGCAAAAGAAAAACCGATATACTTTACCCAATACACGCTTTTTAATTCATCAGCCATTAGGCGGAGTTACAGGGCAGGCAACGGATATTGATATTGAAGCAAAAGAAATTTTAAAAATGCGCGACAGAATTTATAAAATTATAAGCGATGCTACAGGGCAAAAACTTGATAAAATTAAAAAAGACGCAGACAGAAATTTTTGGCTTAGCCCTGAAGAAGCAAAAGAATACG
>CAYUYT010000070.1:15460-16146 GCA_964449345.1 uncultured Spirochaetia bacterium
AAAGAAATTATTTCTTCGCGCAAAGAACTGGAATAAAACGCGGTGGCTTTAATAAAAGCACAATATTTCTTATAAAATAAATTTCAAAAATGAAACAATATAACGCGGTGTGCACCCGCGACAAAAGCATTACTTTTTTCAATAACGAATACAAAGAAATGTATCACAGCCATTTCGGGGCTCACACGGAGGCAATGAAAAAATTCGTTGAGCCTGCTCTGTCTATGATTTCCCAAAAATCAAAGAAAGTTAAAATTTTAGATTTACCCTTCGGACTTGGATATAATTCTTTATGCGCTATTGAAAATATTGAAAACGTAGAAATTATAGCAATTGAAAAAGATAAAAATGCGTGTTCTCTTTTATTAGATTTCGAAATATCGCAAAGTAAACGTGAAATTCTGAATTCTCTCAATGAAACCGGAGAATATAAATCCAATCTCTCAAGTATTAAATTAATAACTGGAGATGCGCGGGAGAAAGTTAACGAACTTAAACGGCAATTTGATTTTATATTTTTAGACCCTTTCTCGCCACCTAAAAATCCGGAGCTTTGGACTTTAGATTTTTTCCGTGTTTTATATAAAATCCTAAAACCCAACGGCGCAATTTTTACTTATTCATCGGCATTAGCTGTGCGTTCTGCTTTTATACGCTCTAACTTTTTTATTCGGCGAACACCGGCT
>CAYUYT010000071.1:0-15025 GCA_964449345.1 uncultured Spirochaetia bacterium
ATTTTTCCGCTTTGAGATAAATCCTGTGTGATACACGTTGTCCCGGTTAGAAAGGAGAAACCAATGAACAGCAAAGAAAGGCGAAATAAAGTATAATTAGTAATACTTTTCTTTTCTATAATACACTCCTTTTACACAATTGAAATGATATTAAGTAATGAAAATATTTGTAACAACTAATCACTATTTTATATAATTTCAGGATATTTTTCCAGTTTTTTAATTTTTTTTATATAAAACGCGTTTTTAACAAAAGATATTAAGTTTATCCGGTAAATAGGGCGGTTTTTGCGAACATTATTATTTGCTTATCGTTTTATAAATTACGCTTGCAATATAAATTAACGCATAGTAAATTTAATTTCTGAAAACAAAACCCGTTTTAAAAAGGTAAAAAATGGACAGCGAAAAATCACTAAAATTAGACGTTGAACAGTGTATAGGGTGCGGAACGTGTACCGAAGTTTGCCCGTTTAACGTATATAAAATAGTAAGCGGAAAAGCAAAAATAGTTAACATTAACGCATGCGTTGAATGCGGCGCATGTGCGGCTAGTTGCCCCGTTGATGCGATAACCGTTAAAGGTCAAAAAGCAAGCGCCAACGTAAACCAAGATGAACTTCATAAACGAATGCTAGGAAGCGAATGGGAAGATTGGGACGGAAAAGCCGCTGCCGTGAAAATTGACGAACCAAAGCGCCTGTTTTTATTTTATTTCTTCCTTTTTTCGTTGTTTAATTCGGTTTTGCTTTACGGAATACTTTATTTAATAAAACCGCGTCTGGATGCATGGAACGAATACATTACACCCGCTGTTTTCGTTGTATTTACGCTTTACCTTGCTTTTTTATGGATATGGTTTCTTTTTTTATTATTAACGAGTTATACAAGAATGCGTTTGCCTTTCTTAAATAGAAAAGCCGGTTATTTGGTGAATACTATATTAACACGCGTTTATAAAATATCTTCCTTTTTCAGAACGGATAAGGATAAGGTTTCAAACTCATTTGTTAAGATAGGCAACGAGTTTACAAAATCAACGCATAAAAAAAGAGAAAAAGAACGCTTACTAATTTTGCTTCCGCGGTGCTTAACAGGGAAAATTTTTAAAAGCGTTAAAAAAATGTGCAACGAAAGAAATATTGAACTTGCAATTGTTGAGGGAGGTACTTTAGCTCGTAAAAAAATAATCGAGTTCAAGCCCACTGCGATTATCGGCGTTGCTTGTGAGAGGGATGTTGTTGCCGGAATTAAAGACGTTGCCCCGAAATTCAGCGTTCTCGGTGTTTGTAACGAACGCCCGCAAGGCCCTTGCAGAAATACGGTAATTGATATGGATTTGCTTGGGGAACACATTGATTATTTTCTCGGAGTAAACGGTAAAAGCGAGCGTTAAGTTTTTATGATTTACGTTTTCATTTTATTCATATAAATTTAATTCACGAACAATTTTGAGCAGGAGGTTAAAGTGTCCGCTAAAAACCAAAACAACGAAAAAAAACAAACACTTATTAAAGATTCTAAGTTTTATGAAAAATTACTTAATACTTATTTACAGGGAAGTGTTAAAGCCGCTAAAACTGCACCTATTACGGATTCTAAAATAAACACGGCAACGAAAAAAGCAATGAAATACCTCTTAAAAGAGAGAAAAAATGACACATATTGGGACGGCAAAATAGAAGATACTCCTGCATTAACCGCGCAATACATTCTTTACATGCATTACATGGACATGGTTGACAAAGAAAAGCAGAAAAAATGCGTCAATTATCTTCTAAACATACAAAACGAAAACGGCTCATGGCGTATTTATTATGGTGATGACGGTGATTTGTCATACACAATTCATTGTTATTTCGGACTTAAAGTTGCAGGTGTTGACCCTGAGAATCCGGCTATGAAAAAAGCAAGGGAATACATACTTAAAAACGGCGGAGTTGAAAAAGGCAACGTGGAAACGCGTTTTCTCCTGGCACTTTTCGGGAAGAGTACATGGGAACGCGTTGTACCTATACCTCTTCACATTGTAATGCTCGGCAAATGGTTTCCCGTTAGCATGTGGAATATGGCTTACTGGATTCGCGTTACTTTGTTGTCAATGGGCATACTTTATTATATTAAACCCGTTCACGATCCCGGAGAATATTGTGATGTCGATGAATTGTGGATTGATTTAAACCAAAAAGAAAAGTACACTTGCCCTAAGAAAATTAAGTTTTTTTCAATTGAAAACGTAATTTATCAGGCATCTAAAATTGCTAAATGGCTGGTTAAAGTTCTTCCCAAAGAACGCATTATGAAAAAAGCGTTACGCTGGGTTCTAGAGCATCAGGACGAATCCGGGGACTGGGGCGGAATATACCCTCCTATGATGTACGGTTCATTTATGCTAAAAGAAATGGGATACGATAATAACAGCGAGGTTATCAAAAAGGCAAAACAGGCAATAGAACGTTTCCATTACATTACCGAAGACGAAATAATGCAAATGTCCTGTGTTTCTCCGATTTGGGATACGGCATGGGCAATTCTCGCTTTAAACCGCGCCGGAATACCTTATGACGATGATGCAATTCAAAAGGCTAAAGACTGGCTTTATTCAAAACAAATTTGGGCGGAAGGGGACTGGAAAGTTCACGCCCCTGATGCAAAACCGGGAATGTGGGCTTTTCAGCATTACAACGATTATTTTCCCGATACTGACGATACAGCTGTGGTTTTAATGGCGTTGCAGGAAAGCGTAAAAAGCGGCGACCCTTATGAAATTAAAGGTTTTAAAGCGGGCTGTGACTGGCTTTATAATATGCAAAACCCGGATGGCGGTTGGGCGGCATTTGAACGCAAAATAGATAAACAAATTTTAATGAAAATACCGTTAAACGACCTTGACAATTACATTGACCCGTCTACACCGGAATTAACAGGGCGTATTTTAGAGCTTTTCGGTCGCCTTGGTTTTAGTATGGATGCGCCTTTTATTGCTAAAGCCGTAGAGTCATTAAAAGAACAGCAGGAAGATTTCGGAAGCTGGCACGGCAAATGGGGTGTGCATTATATTTATGGAGCTTTTGGAGTTTTACGCGGTTTGGGTGCGATTGGATACAATATGAAAGAGCCCTGGGTGCAAAAATGCGTTCACTGGCTTTTTAGTATACAAAACCCTGACGGAGGCTGGGGCGAGTCCTGCAAAGCTTACGATAGCCCTGAGTTTTACGGCAAAGGAAACTCAACAGCTAGCCAAACAGCGTGGGCTATTTTATCGTTAATCGCTGCCTGGGAAAAAGAATCCGAAGCGGTTAAACTCGGAATTGACTGGCTTTTAAAAACGCAGCAGAAAAACGGCGACTGGCTTGAGGAAGAGTTCACGGGAACGGGATTCCCCCGGGCATTTTACTTGCGCTATGATTTGTACCGGATTTATTTTCCTTTACTCGCTTTGGCTGAGTACAACAATTACGAAACGCAAATATGGAGCACGGGATATGAATAAAACGCGTTATACAATAATTATATTACTGTTTTCCCTAATTTTAAACTCATGCCGTTATGAAGTTAAAATACCAATGCCTGATAAAATTACCGCGGTAATTAACGGAGAAGAGTTTAGAGATTTATCTCTTAAACAGGCAAAGTATAAAATGGCGTTTTCAGAAGCGGCTAAAGCCGTCGCTAGCACACTCGTTACTTTAAGCAAAGAAGAATACACGCGCGAGCAGGTTTTAGCAATGATGAATGAACAATCAAACGCATTCAATCTTGAATATAAACAAATAGTAGAAATGAAAATATGGGTTGCTGCCGGTTATACGCGCAAAGTACAGTTTAAGAATATTTACGTCATTCATAAAGAGGAAAAACGTATGGTTTTCTTTTTTCTTCCAAGCCAACGCATTTATAAGCCGTACGTACCTTTGAGTGATTCTGCGAGGGCATATTAATGTTTTTTGAAAAGATTATTCAACATTTTATACTAATTAGCATTAAATCATAAAAATTTATTCTATTTTAATCCCTTTGATAAAGAAGAGCTTGAAGAGAAGAGAATGCCCATACTAGAGGGTGATTCTCTTCCTCCGCCCTTTTATTAAAGGGGGCATGAGAAGAAAGCTGTTTGCGGTAAAACACGGTGTATTTCTTATCTTTGGGATGTTTCGCGTGTTCCGTAGCGAATTCCATATTTTGGCAAATTTTAGTATAAATAATTTTTTCAGATAAAATTATTCCAGAGAAACTTGTTGCTTTTCTTTTTGAGCGGCCTGTTCCATTAACTTTCGTTCCCTTGTTGAAACAAATTTTTCGCTGAATGGAATTTCAATTCTTGCAGTTGTATTTTTGTCGATAATTCCTATTCTGAATAGATGCGGGTCTAAGTTTTCACCTTTTAGTAACATAACGATTAAACCGATTCCTAATCCCTGTCCTTCTGTCTCGTCGGCATTATCCATATAAAACTGTACTAAGTCTTCATACTGCATAACTTTTCCTAGTTTTGACCTAATTCTTAGTTCATCTGCGTCAGCTATAGGAATATTGTTTTTAATAACAACGCGAAGTCCGTTTGGGTCGTGAAAAAATGTTATTTTTACGCTAACATCTGCTTCTTTGCATTTGTGAGCGTAGGCGGCTACCCATTTTTCCGTTAGACGGTCCTTAAATATTTTCATACCTTTTTGAAATTGTTCTTCATCATTTATGTCAAGGTTATTTTCTTCAAAAATCATTTGTTTCATATTTGCTTTAGTTGCATTGATAGCGAGTTCTTTTATTGCAGTATATAGTGTTTCCATGAATTCCGGCTTTTGATATTTGGAAAGAATTGCGTCTAAAACGGCTTTTATATGGTTTTCAATCTTTTCTCCCATGTAATAAGCAATAATTTTAATTGCCCTGCCTTCATTTACCGCGCTTGTAATACTGTCCGAGAGTTCACTCATGAAAATACCCCATGTATATATTTTTTGGACATATTTTAATTTTCGTTACAAATTTATATTAATTAAATGAAATAAGTTTATCTTAATAAAAAATAATAACATAAACTTTATTTGAGTTAAAGAAAAAAAAATCTTATCTATCTTTTATTGAGAATTTATAGATATAAATATAAAATTTGTAAGATTTATTTTTAAATTACGTTTCATCCAGATATTTATCTAGGTCATCAATTTTTTCAAAACCGAGTTTATTTGCAAATTCAACTTTAAAAGCATAGTTTGATATTTTAGCCATAACTTTTATGAATGCTTTTGATGCATCTATGTCGTGTTCTATCATAGCATCAATTTTTTGTGCCATTTTATAAACTTCATCACGCATACGAAATTCGTGAAAAGGGTGTTCATTCATTTTTACTAAAAATAAACCGAATTCTGAAAGAATGCGAATGATTATTGCGCTGTCAGGGTCGCTATTATCCGTATTAAAATAGCGTAATCTTTTTGCAATACAGTTTAAAAGCCCGTCATAGTCGTTTTCTTCAACGTAAGGGCAGAGTTTAAGTTTTTTCATAAATTAGGCCTCATATAAATTGTTCTTAAAATTATATTAATCCGTAAAAAAAAATCAAGTATCCATGTAAAAAAACGTATTATTACTCAATTATTCGTTGCTATTATACGCTTTAATTATGCGGTCTGCCTCATCTTTATCAATGGTTTCCGACATTAAATAAGCAACGGGTTTGGTTGCTGGAAAGTTTTCAAAGATTATTTTAATAGCAACGGTTATAGGTACTGCCAGAATAACGCCTAAAAGCCCCCATAACCATCCGCCGAAAGTCATTGCCATTAAAACGAGCAACGGGCTTACATTAAGCCGTCTGCCTAAAATTTTCGGCTCTATAAGCGTGCCGGATGAAGATATTCCTGCAATTAAGAGGATAGAAAATACAACGGGTTCCCATGATTCAGGGAACTGCAAAAAAGCAACAATGGTTGGGAGTATTACTGAAATAAAAGAACCGATGTACGGTATCCATAAAAGAAAGAAAACTATAAATGCAAACAAAACGGAAAAATCAAGACCGAATATAATCATTATTAACCAGCCATATAGCGCGGTTAAAACGTTAATTACTGCTTTGGAAACAAGATAACGTTTTATATTCATTGTAATATTTTTATAAACCGTTCTCACCATTTTTGCTTTTTCAATTCCAACTGCTTTTATTATTCTAATGTCTAGGTTTTGCGTTTCTAGCAGATAAAATAAAGCAATAACCAGCATGAAGAATAAAAATGAAAGCAAATCAAAGAAAGTGCTGGCAGAAAAGCGTAAAACATCACCGTAAAAGTTTTTAGGCAGTCTTTTAATAAGAACGGAAAACGTTATTTTACCTTTAACTATTTCAAGTTTTTGGTTCCAATGCTGTAAGAACGTATCGATTTTAGTTTCATAAATTGGAATGCGTTCAGAAAAATCGCTTAAACTAGAAACAATTATTTTTGCGGAAAAATATAAAACGATAACGAACACACTAAAAGCTATGAAATATCCCAGAATTTGAGGTATTTTTAATTTCGTTTTTAATACTCTGACTATGGGTTCTAGTATAAAAATAAAGAATAAGGATACAATTAGAGGTCGGAAAATACCCGCAAGCTCCTTTAAAATAATTGTAATTAGAACGAGAATAATTAAAATAAAAGCAAAATGCGCAATTTTTTTGCTACGTTCGGCATAACCTAAATCAAGATTATTCACCGGGGTAAATTGTTTTTTTGAGAACAGCGAAGAAAGTTTTTTTTTCTTTTCGTTTGGATCCTGTCCGTTATCGTGTTTATCCATTATTTAAATTACCGTAGAATTAAATTTTATTTAAGAAATATATACTTTGCGTTTTTATTATACAATTCAAAATTTTTATTTTTTATAAAAGTTTATATTTTATTGTTCAAGAACGTATTTACCCGGTGAATCATATATTGGTTTATATTTTCCTGATTGTTTGTATTTATAGGCTTCAACTTTTTCGCCTGCTCTGGTTTTTAACCATTCAAGCCAGTCCGGCCACCAGCTACCTTCAACGCGTTTGGCAGTATTTTTCCAGTGTTCGGGTCCCTGTCCGTGTTCTCCTTCTTTGAAATAATATCTCCGGGATTTTTTTGAAGGCGGATTTATAATTCCGGCGATGTGGCCGGATGATGATAAAATGAATTTAACTTTTGAATTAACAAAATGAGGTATACGATATACACTAATCCACGGGGCAATGTGGTCTTTTATCGTTGCTACCGAATACATATCCGCGTTTATATTACGCGGGTCTAAATTTTTACCATCTATTTTGAATTTTACTTCGGTTATTTGGTCCTCAAAGTATAATTTTTTAAGCATTTCTATGTGGAGTTTCCCCGGAATGCGCGTTGAGTCGTCATTCCAGTAAAGCATATCAAAGGGGTAGGGTGATTCACCTAAAAGAAATTCTTTAATTGCATAGGAATAAAATAAATCTCTTGAACGCAACATGGAAAACGTTTTTGCCATATCTTCTTTATTAAGATGACCTTTTTCGCCCATTAAATCTTTAACAAAGTTTAACTGGCTCTCGTCAATAAAAGTCGTTAATTCGCCTGCATCGGAAAAATCAATTTGCCCTGCAAAGAAAGTAAAGGAATTAATAGAATTGTCTTTGTTTCCGCCTAAATACGCTGCTGCTAGGGCAAGGAGTATAGACCCCATACAGTACCCAACCATATTAATTTGTTTTTGCCCGGTAACTTCCTTAACGGCATTCATTGCTTCTACGATACCGAGTTTAATATATTCTTCAAAACCGTAATTACTGATTTTTGTTGTAGCACTTTTCCAGCTTATCATAAAAACTTGATGCCCGTTTTCTAAAAGGTACTGCACTATGCTTTTTTCAGAGTCAAGGTCGAGAATGTAATACTTATTAATCCATGCCGGAACTATAAGCACAGGAATTTTATATTGTTGTTTTGTTTTGGATTTATATTGAATTAATTCTATAATTTCGTTTTTAAAAATTACTTTACCTTCAGTAAAAGCAAGGTCTTTGCCAAGGGTAAAAGCGTTTTTTTCTACGTGCCGTATTCTAATTTCACCTTGATTTTCAATTAAATTGTTAATCAGATTATTCATTCCGCGAACAAGATTCTCACCTTTTTCTTTAATAGTGGTTTCTATAACTTCGGGGTTTGTAAACGGATTATTTAGAGGGTTGAGAATTTCAGCGAATTGATTAACCATAAAATTAATCATGTATTCGTTATGTTTATTAACTCCGCTTACTGCGTTGAATATTCGTTTTAAATAATCTTCATAAGCGAGAAAAGAATCCCTTAAAGCATTAAAAGGAAATATGTTCCATGATTTATACGAAAAACGTTTGTCTTTTTTATCTATATCGGGATTGGAAAGGGCTTTTGCCAGTTGCGCTAAAAAGTCTTGATATTCTACTGTTAATTTATATTGTGTGCCGGGACTATATGCAAGGTGAATATAATAATCATAAAATGACCGCAGGAACGCGGGTAAATCAAAATTTGATCCTGCTTTTACCAGATAACGTGTAAAATATGAATTTATCCGTTGTTCAAGCTCTTCTATGTTTTTTTTCTTTATTTCGTTTTCATTTTTTTCCATACTGTTTTGCTCCTTAAAAATGGCTTATTAATATTACTAACATACTTAGAAAAAAATTTCCACAATAAAAACCATAAATGCGATATTATATGGACAAACTAATTTATTCACGGAGGTTTTTGTGAAAATAATACCTTTATTATCATGTAAAGAATTCTTTGCAGGAGATTTAACGCGTTTACGTGAAATCTTCAATCCGAAAAAACAATCGCTTGAATTAAATTATTCCCTTGCTCATGCAACGGTTAATATCGGAGAAAAAACCCTCGACCATATCCTAAGCGTTTCAGAAGTATATTATATATTGAAAGGTGAGGGGGTAATGCATATTGACGGTAAAACGCAAGAAATTAGAGAAAATGATACGGTTTACATACCGCCGAATTCTGTACAGTCAATTGAAAACAAAGGAAATACGGAATTAAGTTTTCTATGCATTGTTGACCCTGCATGGGAACCGGAAATTGAAAAAGTATGTTAAATTAATCGTTTAAGTTTTTCTTTTGCATTGATTTTCCATGAAATTTCATAGGCCTTGGCAAAATTTATTAAAAAGAAAGTGTATGCGGGAATAAAAAAGGCAAAATAAACGTTATTGTAAATAGATTCAATGAGGAAATAAATAAAAAGTAGTAATAGTATATGAGAAAGCAGAAAGGAAACAACGGGATTTTTTTTTACTTTGTGATATAACAACGGATAAGTAAGTGCACAAATAAAAAGAATAAAAATTAATAATTCTACCGGTTGTTTTTCATACGCCATTAAATGCGTTATTAATAAAATGGTATGCGTTAACAAAGCGATTATTATTAGGAATCTATATTTGATAATTTTTTTTACGTTTTCAATATCCTTAGCGTGAATTTTATAAAGTGCGGAAGAATGATTGCATTTCGGGCAGAAGTTATTTTCAATTTCATAATAATTTCCGCACAAACGGCATTTAATTTTTAGCTTAACAAAATCGAATCCGCATTTTGAGCAAATTTTTTTATCTTTCCCGTTTCTTTTTTTCCCGCATCCCGGGCATCTTTTAATTTTAAACATTGTTATAAATTTAAACTGCTTGATTTTTTATTATAATACTACTAAAATTATAAATCCGTAGACAACCAACGATTTAAATCTTTGGATCAAAGTAATTTAGAATTTCCATCACTTTAATTTAAAATCATATTAGTATAATACAATTTTAATTAAAAATTATAAATATATTGTAGTTTTTTTTTATAATAATTTTTAATATTATGTATAGGGTTAATTTTATATATGGATGTTCAATTTATTAATAGTTTAATTAACAGCACTACCGGGGTGCTTGAAGAAATCGTTAGGGTGGAATCTTACGATATTAAGAAATCTATTCAACAAGGTGCGTCTACTTTTGAAGGCAACGGAGTAATTTTAAAAGTTGTAGGCGATATTGAAGGGCATATTATTTTTGACCTATCCAAAGAACTTTTTTCTCAAATTGCCTTAGCAACTGCCGGGGAAACGGATTTATGGTCCCTTGCCGAAACCAAAGAAGAATATAACGAACTTTTAAAATCCGTTGTGTTAGAATGGGGAAATTTGATTAACGGCCGAATAATAAGTACAATGCACACTCATAATTATAAATGTAAAAGTATGCCCGAAGATGCTTATTATGAAAATTACGCTGTACTTGCCCCTAAAAATATTACCACGGTTGTGGTTGAGGCAAAAACACAATACGGTGATTATCGTATTTATATAACAAACAAAAACGAAAAATTTCGAGAAAATATATCCATTCTTTTATTTAACATCTTACCGGATATACTGAAGAAATTAATTACAACGTATACTCCAAAAGGTTTTTTCTTTTTGCAAACAAGCAACGCTGATTCTGCTCTTTCTATGGTTAGGGATAAAAAAATTACTTTTTTACTTATTAATATAGACGGTTTAAAAAATCCCGTTTCTTTGGTGCAGGAACTTTTAAAATATCAACCTGAAATTAAAGTGATAGTTTTTTCGACTGAGGAAAAATATACTGCGTTTCACGGTGTTAATTATATTAATGTTGTGGGTTACATTGCAAATAGTCTACCCCCAGAAACCATTATGAATAATCTTGAACATTTTTTCGAAAAAGAAGGCATCCGCAAAACAGAACGGCGAAAACATTTTCGTATTAAAGTAAGTTTAATGGATAACGCCCGCGTTCAATTTAATTATAATGATAAAGTGGTTACAGGGGATGTAATTGATATAGGTTTAGGCGGTGCAAAATTTGCGTTAGACGGTAGTGTGAATATTGAAAAATTTGAATTCGGGGAAGAGTTAAATCCGTTTAAATTAATCATCCAGGGACAACGCATCAAATCCCGCGTTGCAGTCAGGAGTTTCAATGGCAGACACGTTAACATTGAAATGCTTGAATTTTATGAAGATAGCCGAGATATCTTATCACAATACATTTCCGAAAGAGTATCCTCCGAGCGTCCTCTATAATTTTTTATTGTTTTGTTAAATATAAAGTAACGCCTAAAAATTCAGGGAGCATAAAGATAAAAATTTGATTTTTGCGAACACCTATAAAAACGAAATTTGTTTTAGCAGGAAAGTTACTGTTGAAAGAAATACGTTAATTTCTTAATTTAAGCAAGATAAAATCCATGCGTAAAGCCGGTAAGATTAAGTTTGAGGGTTTTCTGTTTTGCTTATAAATACTTTAAAGAGAATAGATTTAATTATAGCGAGTGATTTATTTCCAAATTACAGCCTCCACGCATCCCCCGGGCTGGATTTTAAAAATAAATTGTATGGAGATTTTATTATTAAATTATGACAAATTATATGACTGTATGGTTTCTTATGCTTTACTTTCTAATGCGTTAATCATGTTGTTAAAAAAATTTACACAAAAAACTTGACACTACCGATTTAAATCGGTGGTTGTCTACGGATTTATAATTTTAGTAGTATTATAAATTATAGGGATTATTGAATTTTGGTATCAGATATTTTTAATAGTTTTCTAATCACTTCTTTGGTTTATACATGTCTTTTGAAATTAATAAATTTGTAATATATTGAATATAAAATTGCAATATTTGTAATATACGATATATGTAATATACGAATATAGCTACTATCAAAATAGTGCTTTTACAAAAGGAGGCGAAATGAAAAAAAGTATCAAATATACGGTATTTTTTTTTGTTGTGTTGTTGAATGTATCAAACGTATATTCTACTGAAAACAAAGAAAGCAGTACTGAAACAAAAGATTCACGCATTATTCGAATAGAAACTGTTTTAAAAAACGTAGATGCGCACTTAAATAAAAGGATTTCTAAAGTGGAAAAATTAAAGGAACAAAATCCCATTCACTTTAATTTGGGTATGAATCTTGGTTTAAATTTAAATTTTTCGTTTTTAGGTTTATTATTAGATATTCCGCTTTCTAATAAATTTTCAATTTTAGTTGACCCTGATTTTCTTTTTACTCAAGATTTTAACACACTTTTTGTTAAAACTGCTGCGGGTTTTAAGATAAATAATTTTATTTTAAATGGAAATTTAAACGTTTATTTCGGAACTACCTTGGGAGTTTATTTTTCGGCAAAAGGATTGGATAAGAGTAGGGTATTATTTAACTTAAATTCATTCGGCGGAATTGAGGTATTTTTTGGCAACTATTCTCAATTGGCATTTATGGAAGCGGGCTACTCACTTGGTGGCAAAGTAAAAAGAAATACGGGCGAAGATATTTACGTTGGCAATTGTATTTATATAAATGCGGGTTTTAGGTGGGTTTTCTAAAACGGGTTTATTTTATATGAATTTGTTTCTCCAGTTCCGCTAAAATTTTTTTTACTTGCCGTATTTCATCAACGAGTTCGTTTAATTCGCTTTTAATTTGTTTTTTCTTTTTTTTCATGAAAATATCCTGTGTATATTTAACCGCCATTTTCATTATAATATTAGAGAGTTTTATAATCTGTACAGAAGTATTCTCGTTTTGTATTAGCGTTTTAGCAATGTCCATGTTTCCCATAGGACGTAAAGAGAAATCATTTTTGTTATGTAATATTAAATCGAGTTCTGTGCCTATGTTTTTCGGTATTTTAACTGTTTCTGATAAAATCTCACGGAATGTTTTTCCAAGGTGTTTGTCCTGAATTTTTTTATTAAGTTCGCTACCTTCGATTATTTCGATATAGTTATTATTCTCCTGATTTGAATCCAAAAGCGCCTCTTTGTATCCTTGTTTATTTTATTTTCGAATTAAATAAATTATACTTTAAAAAATTGAGATAATATAGAATTTTTAATATTATATTAATAAAAAGTTATTGATTTATATCATATAAAAATAGTAAAATTACTGAATGAAAAAATCTTGAATTAAAATAATTTATTTTTCGTCTTTAATATTTTGTATATTTTATTAGATTTTAGTTAATATTGATTTCTTTATTTAGGATTTTTTTTAGTATTTTAGGGTGAGATAAAAAAAAGTTCCGATTATTATAATATAAAAACTTTAAAAAGATAGATAATTATTATGCAAAAGATACTTGATGCTATTCAAAAAGGGCAACCCATATCTTTAAAAACAACAACATTGCCTTATTCTATTGAAACGTTACTTGATGATATTTTAGATAAAATTTTAACAAAATATCAGAAAAGCAATTTACATAATGCAATGAGTTTATGTTTAAAAGAAATAACGGGCAACGCCAAAAAAGCCAACCTGAAAAGAGCTTTTTTTAGAAAACATGGTTTGGATATAAACAACGCAGAAGATTATGAGAGCGGTATGGAGCAGTTTAAAGCCGATGTCAGCGATAATATTGATTTATATAACAAGCTGCTTGAAGAAATGAAATTTTATATACAAATAACGTATCAATATTCATCAGAAGGCGTTGTGATTACGGTTTCAAATAACGTTCCCGTTAATAAGGCAGAATTAAAGCGAATACGCGATAGATATGATAAAGCGATAGAATATAGCGATGCGGAGCAAGCTTTTTACGATGCAGTTGACCAGACAGAAGGTGCCGGTCTCGGTATAATTATGACAATTTTAATGCTTAAAAAAGTAGGAATAAATCCTAAGAATTTTATTATAAATTCGCGCGAAGGTTTAACTGTTGCTCGTCTTGCTGTGCATTTTAAAAAAATCGATGAGCAAAAAATGTCCGAGCTTACAGATACAATATACAATGAAATTGACGTTCTTCCCCTTTTCCCTGAAAGTATTGAACGTTTACAGGATTTAATTAAAGATGAAAAATCTGAAATCAATGAAATTGCCGCTGTAATTAAACAGGATCCTTCTTTTGCAGCTGATCTGTTAAAGTTATCTAACTCAGCGCAATTCATGTTGCCGAGAAGAGTCTCAAGTATTGATGAAGCTGTAAAAATTGTAGGTTTTACGGGGCTTGAACATATGCTCGTTACTTACGGAACTAAAAAGATTTTTGACGAACGTTTCGGAGAAATGGGCGAACTTTGGGAGCATTTATACAGATGCGCTTTTTACGCTCAAGAATTAGCGAAAAACCGTCGATTTCCCAAGCCTGTTGTGGAAGATGCGTTTTTAGGCGGGCTTTTACACGATATAGGTAAATTTTTAATTACTGCCGTAAGACCCGATTTGATTGAAAAAATCTTTTCCGTGTCAGCTGATAAACACCTTGATATTGAATTAATTGAAGACCTTGCTTTCGGCATAACCCATGCAAAAGTTGGCGCAATTTTAGCCGAGAAGTGGAATTTTCCGGAAACTCTAATAAAAGCTATTGAATATCATCATGAACCAATTTTTGCAGATGAAGAAAATATGGAAGTTGTTTACACAGTTTACCTTGCAAATGCATTTTGTAATATTGAGACCGGACAGTTAACCGTTGGCGAACTACATCCTAGCGTTTTGCAATTTTTCAATCTTAACACCCCTGATGATATTAAGCAGGTTAGCGAAAGACTAAGCAAGCTTTACGAACAGAAAAAAGAGAAATTCAGGGATTCCTAAGTTTTGCCTTTTAATTAATAATTCAGAAATATTACCTGTGGCTTTATGGTTGCTTCTATACCGACTTTTGTTTTCGGGTCTTTATATAAATTCGCTTTAACGATTAATTCGGAATATTTTCTTTTAAATTCGTTCATAAACGCACTAAATGCTTCATTATTTTTGAAGTAAATTGATATTTGTTTTAATTTTTTTTTGCCCCCGCTAAAATAAAACCAATATCTGAATTCATCTTTAACGTATTTTGCCCATTTTGAGTTTGAAAAATTCAATTTTGATATCCCGATTGTTTTTGCAACTTGTCGGGGGGACATTCCCCATTTTAATTTTAAGGGGATTTTAATAGTAATAACTTTTTTATTTTTATCCTGCTTTTTATTTTTACTTTTTCTATATT
>CAYUYT010000071.1:15035-16140 GCA_964449345.1 uncultured Spirochaetia bacterium
CCGATTGAGTAAATATGGAATTTGAAATAAATAATATTATCAAAATTAAAATGGTATTTTTTCTTTTCATAGTAAGTAATCCTGTTTATTTTTATTAAATATCGGATAATTTGCTTTGTCCATCAAGTTTAATAAAAAGTATTTTATATTTTAAACACGTTTATACTTTGTTATTAATTTTTTTTATATAATTTATATAAAAAATTGCAATTATATTTGAAACGTGGTATAATGATTTCGGGAAAAAAGTATTTAAGGAGAAAAATATGGCCGGAGAATTAAAAGCTAAAGATGTAATGAAGAAAAACGTTATTACAATAAATCCCCAAGCTACCGTAGCCGAGTTAGCGCAGAAATTGAAAGATAACAGAGTTACGGGTGTGCCTGTAGTAGATAACAATAATAAGCTCGTTGGCGTTATATCGGGTACGGATGTTATCAAGCGTTGCGATTACGTTAGTAAAGAACTTGCTAAATATGAAGATGAAGAAGATTATGACCCTTATGACGGTTGTATTCATATTCACAGATATTTCACCGAAGAATTTTTTGATATGAAAGTTAAAGACCTTATGAGCACGCCAGTGTACTCTATGTCTCCAAATGATACTTTGGTAGATGTTTGTAAAAAGTTAAACGAAAAACATATCCATAGAGTTATATTAGCAGAAAATGATGAAGTTAAAGGCATTATTGC
This sequence comes from uncultured Spirochaetia bacterium, assembly GCA_964449345.1. Taxonomy (GTDB): domain Bacteria; phylum Spirochaetota; class CALGPD01; order CALGPD01; family CALGPD01; genus CALGPD01. Next base: position 15,733 of record CAYUYT010000071.1, read on the forward strand.
AACTTTAGATATTGTAAAACTCGTTGCTGATGGAAAGATAAAAATTGAATAATTTTATTTACTTAAAATATTGTGAAATATAATTTTTATATTTCCTGGCATTTTCATTTTGGTTGGTCTTGTTGTAAATAATTATTGCCAATTTAATAAATTTTAGCGCTATATTACGTATCCGATAAATATAATGCGTTTTATTTGAATTTTTTAATTTTAAAATTATTTGTTCGATAATATCTATAACGCTTACGGCTTTATAATAATTTTTATTTTTAAAAAGTGTTTTTAAGTTATTATATTGTTTTTCTAATTCGGAATGCGATTTTTTATTTTTGCCAAGGGATGCTAAAAATAACCAATAAATTCTATTGATTGTTTTGTTTTGCTTTTCTAAACATTTTGCAATCATCC
>CAYUYT010000072.1:0-15729 GCA_964449345.1 uncultured Spirochaetia bacterium
TATAACGTTAAAAATAACGTCATTAACAGCCATAATTTCGCCAAATTGTTTATTTAAATGTATTACTTCAATTACTATGTTTTTCTGATTTTTCATAATTAAAAAAATACCTTAAACTTAAATCCTGTCTTAAATTTATTATGTTTATCTCCGTATTCTGTTTTTTGCTTTCCTATTAATATATTTATATAGAGTGTAAATTCTAAACTTTGAAACGGTGCATAGCTTAATACCGGTGATAACATTAAACTTTTATCATCGATATTAAATATTAAAAATAGATATGGATTAAAATAAGTTAACGCGAACATATCTTTTTGCTGAATTTTAAAATAAAGATAGTTTCTTTTTAACGTGAAATTATTAAAATAATTCTTTTGATAATTTTTAATCATGCTTAGTGTCGTAGTATTACTCGTGTTAATAAAATCATTATAACCGGACAACGCATAATTATAATAATTATTGTAATGATTCTCATCAAAACCGCCGCCATTATAATAATACTCTAATATAATTGTTGTTTCACTTACAAAAGTAATTCTAAAACCTATTAAAAAACTGATTATATTTTTTTCTTCAGAAACTAAATTAAAACTTGAATTTATATGTTTATAATCAAAATTAAATTCATAAGCAAATTCACCGTGTATTTCAACCGCCTCGCCTATATTACGGGATAAATCTACGCCGATTTTATAAGGTCCCCCCTTGCCGTATGCAAACATAAAATCGATGTCCGTGTTTAAAAAAAGAAAATATATTTTTGTTGCAAAATTTATTCGTTCTAATCTTCCAAATTTATTGTTCAAATTTTCAAATACAGGCAATCCAATAAAATTAATTGCAAAAGCTTGTATAATTTTACTGTTGAAACTTTTTTGTATTTGTAAATGAACAGCAGGTTCACCTTGAAATAATTTAGAAGGGTCTTCAGGGTCTTTTTCAGGATTCACAAATCCAACGGGATTCCATGCATACCCCTTACCCCAGTCAAATCTAATAACGCCTAATTCAAACATAATATTTGCACTAAAATTTATCCGGTTAAATAGTTCAAAAAAAGTAAAACCTAAATCATCAGGATTTATATATTGAAATCTGCTTTTACCGTGAAATTCTACCTTTTTGTATACAAAATCCAAATTTAAATATAAATCTCCCTGAAATAAATTTAAATAACTAGCATGCTTATCATCAGAAATATTATAAAAATTAACCCAATAAAAGGGCGAATCTTTTCTCTTTGAATGTATTTCATAAATTCCTTCAAATGCGCCGTTAATTTTTAAGCTGTTTTTGTTTGAAGAAGATTCATCAGGCACTTTAAAGGTATAATCGCTATTATTTTCCTCATTAACATTATCAGCTTTTGAATTATTATTTTGATTTTGAACTTTCGGTGTCTGATTATTATTATTGTTTTGATTTTCATTAACCGTTGCCGAATAACCATATTTAAACAATAAAAATAATACTAAAATTATTAGCCAGCGAGTTTTCAATTTAATTACCCCTATTGCTTAGGATTGACATATATGATAATGTGAACATATCATTGGACAGTTTCGCTCTCATCATTTTACCTATCACCATAATGGATTTATAACCTTTTTGCAATGGACTCGTTGTTTCTATAACCGAAGGTCTGACCAAACCATTACCAAAATTCTTTATTCTTTTAAAGCTTAATGTTTTAATTAATATACCCGTAGAAGAAAAACATTTAACATATTCAGGCAAAATTAATTTTTTATTCACTTTCATTTCCAGTCTTTCATAAGCGACTTGATTAGTCTTAGCTTTTAAATATAACGTATAATATTTTTTGCTTTCGGTCATTTTAACAGCATTATATTCAACGTGATAATCTAAACGCATAATATCCGAATTGTTAAATACGCCGCCGATTGCTGATTGCAAACTCGTTATACGTATAGGTTTGCCTGCACTAGGAATATAGAGCCACATATTATCTTCGATGCGTAATGATGTTCTTCCTTTATCGCTTGAAGGTGATAGAAACAAAGTAGCGACTTTATCTTGGTCTTTTTTAAAAAACTTTAAAACGAACTCTTTTCGGTTTCTGTTCGGTTCTATATTAATAATTTTTCTGTATGATATTACTTGATTAAAACTCAAATTTCCATCTACTTTTTTTAAAATAATATTTGCTTTCTTTTTATTAGTAAATGATGCATTTACGAATAATAAAGTAATAACTGTAATAAAAATAATTTTTTTCATTATATTTTTCCTCCGTTTTTATTTAATTGAATCTTAATGCGTCAACCGGTTCAAGATTTTTTGCTTTTCTTGCTGGAACAATAGTCGCAACTACAGTAAATACAAGTACAATTACAAATAATGAAATTATACTGGAAATACTTACCACTGGTTCTAAAGTTAAATTCATTGCACCAAACTTAAAATTTATTTTTAATAGATTAAGGATATAAACAACACCAACTCCGCTTATTATTCCCGCAATCAAGCTAAACAAACCGAGAAAAAATGCCTCAGTAAAAAACATCATCATAATCGTTTTAGGCCTTGTGCCGATTGCCATTAAAGTACCTATTTCTTTTATCCGTTCATAAACAGCCATAAGCATTACGTTCATAATACTTACAAGAATTATTGTTACAAGTAATATCTGTAAAAAAATGAACATTATATCTATAACATTTGCTATTGTACTAAACGGGCTGAAAGCCTGCCATGGATGTATTTCAAATTTCTTATTTAATTTGTTTTTAATTTGTTTAACAATTTTTTCTGCGTTATTCAAATTATTCATTCTAATTGCAATTTCATGATAATCTTTCGTCCTTAATATTTGTTGTGCGTTTTGAATGTGAACGTAACTATCTTTTCCGCCGGGGCCTAAGATTCTATCCAATATTCCGATAATTTTAAGATTCAAAGCATTAACCGAACCGTCTTTATTTGTTGCAACAATTACTACGGTATCATTTAACTTTAAATTCATAGAATTCGCCAAATTTTCCGGTACAACTATACCGCCTTTTTGAACGGGAATACCGGAAATCCCGCTTATTCTCTTTTTTATTCTTGAAGGTAATGCGGGTGAAACTTTAATTTCTGTTTTGGGATTAATGCCAAAAATTCTTATATTCGTTGATTCTTTATAATTACTGATTAAACCGTTAAAACGCAATCTCGGTGAAATTGAATTTATTGATTTATTTTTTTTCAGTTTCGCTTTAATACTTTTTAATTGTTCAGGGGTAATTGAATGCGTTAACGGTAAAGTATCTATTGACTGTGTATACCCCTTTCGATGTATTTGCGCATGGCCTAACATTGAGTCCGTTATTTGGCCTATCATGGTATTTTTAAATGTATTCGCAACACCGCTAAATAATATTGCGATAAAAAGACCCAATACTATTATTAACGATGAAAGCATTGTTCTTCTCTTATATCTACGTAAATTTCTTAATGAAATTAATATTATATTCTTCATTCTTTTAACCTCTTTTTATTTTTAGTTTCCGTTTACTATTTTTCCGTCTTCAAGATTGTATATTATTTCCGCTTCATCTACAACCTTAGGGTCATGCGTTGCGAATATAAATAAAGTTTTATATTTATTTTTCATTTCATGCATTAAATGCATAATACTGCCCGCTGTTTTATGGTCAAGATTAGCTGTAGGTTCATCTGCAATTACTATTTTCGGTTTCATGACTAATGCTCGGGCAATTGCAACGCGTTGTCTTTGACCGCCGGATAATTTATCAGGTACTTTGTCTTTTTGATCAATGATTCCTACATCTTCTAATATTTGTTCCACCAATTCTTTTCGTTTATCTTTATCCGTTTTTTTTACTATACGAAGAGGATATTCAACGTTTTCGAATATCGAAAGAACGGGAATTAAATTGAAACTTTGAAAGATAAATCCAATATTAATACCTCTAAAATCAGACAACTGCGTTCGGTTTAAGTTAACGGGGTTTTCACCATTTACTATTACTTCACCGGACGTAGGTTTATCTATACATCCGATAAGATTTAATAATGACGTTTTACCGCTTCCCGAAGGGCCAATAAACGAAATAAATTTAGCCGGAGGAAGTTCTAAATTTATATCTCTAAGCGCGTGAACAATTGTTTCGCCTAGTTCATAATCCTTATTTAAATTTTTCAATTTAACTGTACTCATAAATTCTCCTTTATTTTACATTATAGTCTATTTAATACGATTAGACGATAAATTACAAAAAAAGTTAAATAGATAATAAAAAAAATCCGGTCAAAGACTTTTTTTTTGTGTAATTTCAAGCTATTGCTAAAAAATCTAAACTCCGGATTCGCGTTGATCATATTTTTTCGGTATCCGGCGCAATTATAAAAAGTAAAATAATAAAGCATTGTAAGATTAAAATAAAAATTAAAAACGTTAATTTTTAGATGTTACTTTAATTTATTCCGGTAAATTTTCTTATAATAATTCATTTTTACCAAAGATTTTATATTTTGCCCCTACAATCTTGACTATTTAAAGCCATATTAGATAAATTAAATAAATGGAAAAATTAAATACTGAAAAGCTTGATAAAATTTTAAACCGCTATAACGAAATTTCGGAAATACTCTCTACCGGTAATATTGATTATAACTCAAAAGAATACAAAAATATTTCCAAAGAGCATTCCGAATTAACAGAAACCGTTGAGAAATATAAAGAATATAAAGATATAAAAAAGCAACTTCATGAAGCTAAAGAATTAACTAATGACCCTGAAATGGCTGAATTAGCAGAAGAGGAAATAGAGGACTTAACCCCCCAGCTTGAAAAACTCGTTGAGGAATTACGCTTTCTTTTATTACCTAAAGACCCAAATTCCGGTAAAAACGTAATAGTAGAGATCCGTGCGGGCACAGGCGGGGATGAAGCCGCTATTTTTGCCGGTGATTTATTTAGAATGTACACCCGTTATTATGAAGCAAACAAATGGAAAATGGAAGTTCTTTCTGCTAGTGAAAGCGAGATGGGCGGATATAAAGAAATAATTTTTACTTTATCGGGTAAAGATGTTTGGGATTATATGAAGTATGAAGGTGGAACGCATAGGGTACAAAGAGTTCCTGAAACGGAATCACAGGGAAGGATTCACACTTCTGCGGCAACTGTCGCGATATTACCCGAAGCTGAAGAAAAAGACGTTGAAGTTAACCAAAGTGATTTACGAATTGATGTTTTCCGCGCCTCAGGGCCGGGCGGGCAAAGCGTAAATACAACGGATTCCGCAGTACGAATAACCCACGTTCCTAGCGGTATAGTTATTTCTATGCAGGATGAAAAAAGCCAGCATCAAAACAAAGCAAAAGCGCTCAAAATTCTTTATGCAAGATTGCAGGAAATGCAGCAGGCAGAGGAAATGGCAAAAATATCCGAAGAACGCAAAAATCAGGTAGGCAGTGGAGACAGAAGCGAAAGAATTAGAACGTATAATTACCCGCAAAACCGGATTACAGACCACCGTATAAATTTAACTCTTTATAAGCTTGATAAAATTATGGAAGGTGAACTGGACGAACTCGTTAACGAATTAAAAAATTATGAAAGAGAAGAAATTGTGGGCAAAAACTGATTTAAGTATCGGCGCAATAAAAAAGAATCTTTCAGACCGTTTTAAAGAGACAAGAATTTTATCCCGGCATATTGATGCGGATTTAATCATTTCAAAAGTAACGGGTTTACCGCGTGAAACAATTCTTGCGTTTCCTGAAAAAAAAATTACTAAAAAACAACGAAAATTAATTTATGCCTTAGCAGAAAAACGCGTTAAACATTACCCTATTGCTTACATTACAGGATACAAGGATTTTTACGGGTTACGATTTGAAGTAAACGAAAACGTATTAATACCGCGTCCTGAAACTGAACACATGATAGACGTTTTCCTAAAATACAGCCATGATTTAGAGAATGTACTTGATTTATGCTGCGGCACAGGATGTATTGGGATTACGGTTAAACATAAAGCCCCGCATATAAAGATAACGTTAAGCGATATTAGCCAAGAAGCCCTAGAAATTTCCCAAAAAAACGCAAAAAATAATTATATCTTAAATAAAATTAAATTTATACGGAGCAATCTTCTTGAAAACATAGATGAAAAATTCGATGCAATTTTATGCAACCCCCCTTATATTTCAACAGAAGAATATAAAGCCCTTTCTATTGATGTTCATTACGAGCCAAAGACCGCTTTACTAGCCGGGGAAAACGGGCTTGATTTTTATGAAAAAATTGCAAATACAGCTAAAAATAACTTAAACCCCGGAGGATATATTTTTTTTGAAATCGGAGAAAAACAAATGAAAAGTATTGTTGAATTATATACTTTAAATAATTATATTATTCACGAGCAGGTAAAAGATTATTCTGGAAAAGACCGGATACTCGTTTTTTCCATAAGATAAATAGGCGGTAAATAAATGGCTTTAAAAAACTATATGGAAGACGTTGTAACTGACGTTGTTGACATTATTTTAAAAGAAAGAGAACTTAAACTTTCTGATTTGGCTAGACGCGATGTAATTGCTTTTACTTTAAACAGACTTCCACCGAAGTATATTGTAAGTGAACGCGGTTTCACTCACTCTATAATTGATGAAAAAAACGACCCCGGTTTCAAGGAAGATATAATTACAGTAGTGAATGAAGCTATTGAAGTCGTTATTTCAAGACCGAGGGATTATGAAGAAGAGAAAAAAATAGATGAAAAAATCGGTCCTGTAGAGTTTGACGGTAATGATTATTTTAATTTTCCACATTTTCTCGGAGAAATTTGCGACCGTATGGATTTGGGAGTAATTGAGAATGTAAAAGTAACGCTTTATTTAAATGACGAACTCTGTGAAATGCATGAGACAAGCTGGATTAATCCCTACGAAACAAAAAAAGCAACGGGAAAATTTTACTCGTTTTGGCCAAAAGCAGTACAGAAAACGGATGACGGCGATGATAAACAGACTTTTACTTTTAGAATACGTTTTGATCATAAAAAATATTATCCCTATGAAAGAGAAATAATTCTTTTAATTGAAGCTGAAGATAAAAAATATAATTTCATAAGAAGAAATTATACAGAATTAATTGAAATGACCGCACTTGAAGCGCGGGATCATTGATTTACGGAAACCTTAATGAAAAATATTATCACTTTTAAAATTTATTTTAATTCATCTGAAAATATTCAAAAAGTATTTAATTTCCTTTTTTCAAAAGGCGGTATATTTACTCCGGAAGAATATTCATTAGGCGGAGATAGTGATGATGATTATAAGCAGTTTGATTTAACTGTTTTACAAGAGAAAATCTGTCCTTTTATAGAATCCCATGACTTTAATATACTTGATTTTTTAAGCGATAACAAAAAAAAATATTTACATCTAACCTTGAAAAAAGATAAAGCATTTGAACTTAAATTCGATATAACAAACGCAAATAAATTTGAATTTTTACAAGAACTTGTAGAATTTTATGAACTTTGCGTTGAAGAATTAAAACCTTCTGCCGGATTTGCACACGATTTACAAGATTCAAAATCAGAACTTTTTGGAATTAAAGAAAAAATAATAACTAAAATTTACTGGATAAATATCTACGGGAATGATATTTGTAAAAATATAAATAATATTGATGAAATAAAAACTTTAAAATTATATTCGGTAAAAACGTTTTCGCATAAAGGCAACGACAAAATTGCAATGATTAGGACTTGCGAATCTCCAAAAGACATTAATTCATCACGGTTTTCAATCGCAGCCAGAGATTTAAGCATCATACTTTCTAAAAATAAAAAAATTACTATCCAAACACCGGAAAAACGCAAATTCGATACTATTAACTAAAAGTAACTTTTTTCCCATTTTTTTACCTAATTTTTTTTATTCTTTATTTACTTTTATAGTTTAAAAAGTATATTTGAATGTATGAAATTACTTTTCGTACAACATGATAAAAAATTTTTGGACTCAATGATTCCCAAACTTATTCCTTTAGGTGTTGAATTATATACGGCTGACTCTGAAAAAGAAGTTCAAGAATGGATTCTAAAAAAAGAAAATAATTCCATATTTTTTAATATTACAGCAGAAACTATTTACTGGGTTGATTTTATTGCAAATCTAAAACAAGACAGTAAATACGATTATTTAAAAATAGCCGTTTATTTACCCCATGACAACCATAGATGTTTGCGCAAATTATATCAATACGGAATTACTGCTTTTATTTATCATTCCAGCATTCCTGACCATCTTACCACGCAAATGCTGTCCATTATACGTTACCTTGAACAAGAAGGTGAGAGACGCGGCCATGTAAGAATAGAAACATCTAAAAAAGATAACGTTAATATTGAATTTGATTACAAGGGAACGAAAATCAAAACCAAAGTTTTTGCTATAAGCCCGGTTGCTTTATCATTCTCTCCACCTAACCAAGATTTATTCAAAATTACGGAAAAAAAAGAAATTATTAAAGATATTGAATTGCAAATAGGCGATGACAAAGTTTCAATTGAAGCAATTATCGCTAGAAGTAATCATATGGTTGCTCTAATGTTTGTTAATTTAAAAGAACAATTCTTAAACATACTCTGCAATTTCATTTTCAAAAAATTGAACCACAAAGAACTATAATTTATCATTCATAATCTTCGATAAAATATTCATATCCCTGTTCAGTTAGAAATAACTGTCTGTTCATTGCAAAATCATGCTCTTTTGAATTTTTAGATATTACCGAATAAAAGTAAGCGGGTTTATCTTTAGGACGCAAAATTCTGCCTAGCCGCTGTGCTTCTTCCTGTTTGCTTCCATAAGTTCCCGATACCTGAATTGCAACAGAAGCATCCGGCAAATCAATAGCAAAATTTGCCACTTTACTAACAACGAGTACGTTTATTTCACCACTACGAAATTGTTCATAAAGCTTTTCTCTTTTTGCGTTGCCTACTTTACCTGTTATTAAGGGAGCACCGAGTTTTTCTGCAATGCGTTCTAATTGCTTAATATATTGCCCTATAACGAGGCAGCTATCGTTAATGTGTTTATCCAGAATGTGTTTAACAACTTCATCCTTTAATTCATTTTCACTAGCGATTCGAAATTTCTGCCTTTTATCTGCTTTAAGATATTCTTGTTGGTCATGCTTACTAATAGGTACGCGCCATTCTTTACAAATACCTTTTGCGATAAAACCCTTTTGCTCTAAAACCTTCCATGGAATATCATACCTCTTTGGCCCAATCAAAGCAAAAACGTCTTTTTCTTTACCGTCTTCCCTTACCAAAGTTGCCGTAAGACCTATTCTCCGCGTTGATTGTATTTCTGCTGTTATTTTAAATAAAGGCGCGGGTAGCAAATGAACCTCATCGTAAACAATAAAACCCCAGTTGCCCCTTTTAAATAAATCAAAATGTAAAAAGGGTCCGCCCTTTTTACGACGATATACTAATATCTGATATGTACAAATAGTAATTGGCTTAATTTCTTTTTTTGCGCCCGTGTATTCGCCTATATCATGTTCTGGAATATTCGTTTTATCTAAAAGTTCTCTTTTCCATTGATGTACGGCAGCAATATGCGTTGATAAAATTAAAGTATTTGTGTTTACCTCGGCCATACAATTTAAACCGACAATCGTCTTCCCTGACCCGCAAGGCAAAACAATAACGCCGTTTCCTCCGGTTTCAAGACCTTTTTGAAAAAAGACTTTAGCCGCTTCTTTTTGATAATCACGAATATTGAATTTTTCACCCGTTGACACAAGTTTATCCCGTAAAGTAATATCGTATTGTTTACCGGGAACGTAGCCGGCAACGTCTTTTATAGGATAACCTAAATTCATAAACGCAAGCTTTACGTTACCTCTGTCTAAAAGGTTAATATAAAATCCATTGCTGTCTTTATCAATAAAAAACTTATTGCAATGTTTTGAATTAATAGCTTCTTTAAAAAGTTCGATGTCGTTAATTTTTAAATATAAAACTTTTTCATTATAGTGATGAAGCGTAGCAACGCCATAACGCTCAATTAGTTCATGGATTTGCTGAATAACATTAGAAGGCACTTGGTAACGGGAATATTTTTTAAGCGTTTGTACAATTTTCGCTGCATTCATTCCTGCAGAAGCTGCATTCCATATTGAAATTGGAGAAATCTTATAAGTGTGAATGTATTCAGGCGATTTAACGAGTTCTGCAAAAGCGCAAAGTGCATCCCTTGCTTGCGTATACAAAGGACTTTGAACCTCTAATAGTATGCTCATATCGCCTTGAACAATTACAGGGTTTGCTTGTTGAATCATAGATTCAAATATATTTAATGTGAATAAAAAAACAAGGAAATTATTAAATATCTTGCACGTAATACTTTTATATAATAAGATTAAAGTGAAAGAAACTTTGTTTTAATTTAAATTTCAAGCTAAGTTTGTTTTTAACGATAATAATATTTATATTTCTTTTAATAAAGTATGAAAGACAAATCGAACATAAACCGGCATCAAAATTTAATGAAATTTGTGAAAAGCGCTTTCATTGCATACACAGTATTTGCTATTTTGCTAGTAGCAACGAAATTAACTATTCACAAAGAAATTTCCACCGTTCATATAATTATTTACGTTTCGTTATATCTTTTAGCAACGTTGATTTTTTACTTTTTCATAAACAGAAAATATTATCTAAAATTAAAAGCGGATAAAAACTTTTTCATAATACCAAGCATTGTAGGTTTATTACTAGGTCAGTATTATTTTTACTTACTTGGTCCTGCAAGGTGGGTTTATGCCCTGGTTTTATCAATATCTTATTTAGGCATTACTTATCAAAATTATAAAACAGTATTGTTTTTCAGCATAACTTCTGCTTCCGCTAACCTGATTCTCATTATAATTGTACATATTTTCAAAATACAACAAGCGATTCTAGCTCAGGATATAATCGTTGTAGCCGTGCACTACGTTATTGCCGCATTTATGATTCCCATAACACGTTTTTTTAACTACATATCAGACAGCTATAAAGACATTTTACACGTCTTACGGGATAGAAACCACATTATAGAAAAAGACCTTGAACTGGCTTATACAATTCAAAAAAGTTTACTGCCGTCGGAATATCCTTTATTTGAAAACGTAAAATTTGCGTCAAAATATATTCCTATGGATATTGTAGGCGGGGATTTTTATGATTTTATTAAAATTAGCGATAAAGAACTCGGAATATTCATTAGCGATGTCTCAGGGCACGGCGTACCTGCCGCTTTAATTACTTCAATGATTAAAGTTGCGGTAAGCTCTGTAAACAAAACCACCTTAAAAAAGCCCTCTAAATTTTTTAAAATTATTAACGAAACCTTGTTTGATAAAACCGCGACAAATTTTATTACTGCTTTTTACGGTATTATAAATACTGAATATAAAACCTTCAAATACAGCAACGCAGGACATTGCGCGCCGATTTATTACAACGTAAAAGAAAACGTAACCAATAAACTAGAAACTGACGGCATAGTTTTAGGCGCTTTCGAAGGCGTTGAATTTGAAGAAAAGAAAATTCAAATTTCACCAGGGGATAAACTCCTTTTATATACGGACGGGTTAGTAGAAACAATGGATTTCAATAGGAATCAATATGGAATCAGGGGATTACAAAGCTTCACTGATAAATTCAGCAAAAAACCCATAGGCCAATTTGTTCATGAACTCTATAACGATGTGTGTGAGTGGATGCCTGAAACAGCTAATTTTGAAGACGACATCGTTATTATCGGAATAGATTTCATTTAACTTTTATCAATGTTTTACAAAAACAACTTTGCGGATTATTTAAAATTGTAACGGAAAAATATAATGGGAAAAAATATATGCGTTTTTTGTTCTTCAAGCGATGTAGTTGCACCGGTTTATTTTGAAGCGGCAAAGAATTTAGGCAAACTCATTGCAAAAAACGGCTATTCGTTATTGTACGGCGGGGCGAAAATCGGGCTTATGGGAGCATTGGCTAAAAAAGTAAAAAAGCAAGGCGGTCAAATCACAGGGATAATTCCTGAAACCCTTTTCAATATGGGATTAGCTTATGAAGAATGTAATGAGTTAATAAAAACTAAAGATATGGCAGAACGTAAACTGATAATGGAAGATAAGGCAGATGCTTTTATAGCTATGCCCGGGGGATTCGGTACGCTTGAAGAAATTCTTCAGGTTATAACATTAAAACAATTACAATATTTAAATAAACCCGTTGTTTTTTTAAACGTCAATTCTTTCTATTCGGGATTAATATCTTTGTTTGAAAATCTTTATAAAGAAAAGTTTGCAAAAGAAAACTACCGTGATTTATATTTCGTTTCTGAAAGCAGTGAGCAAGCATTAGATTATATAAATAACTATAAACCTTATGAATACGGTAAAAAGTGGTTTTAAATATACACTTAATAGCTATTAACTAGTCTTTTCAGGCAATACTCCAACGCGTAAAAATCGCTTTTTATCGTTGCACAGATTCTCTTTTTCAATATCATAGTTATAAGCTAAAGGTTCACTCGCCAAAAGCAAATAAATATAAGCGAATCCTATCAATTTTTCTCCCCTTTCCGACTTCTTTAAAAAGTAACATAATTTGAAAACCATGTAAACATTTTTTTATTTATTTTCAAAATTATTCATTCTCTAAAATTTTCCGGATAAGTTCATTGGCAATTTTCGGGTTTGCTTTTCCTTTGCTTTGCTTCATAACCTGCCCCATAAAAAAACCAATAACATTCGTTTTTCCTTCTTTGTATTGTTTGGCAGGCCCGGGATTATTTTTAATTATTTCCCTGATAATATCTTCAATTTCCCCGGTATCCGTTACCTGTTTTAATCCTTTTTTATCAACTATAACCCTTGCGCCCTCGCCGGTTTTGACCATTTCTTCGAATACCGTTTTAGCTATTTTACCGGATATAACGCCTTCTTCCTGCATTTTGAAGAGCTCGCCGATTTCATTCGGTTTTACATTAAATTCTGCTGCGGTAATATCCAATTCGTTTAAAAACTTCATCATTTCGCTCATTATCCAGTTAGAAATTTTTTTCGGTTTTTTAGGATATGATTTAACCGCATTCTCATAATAATCCGCAAGAGAAATTTCCGATGTAAGTACACCGGCATCGTATTCCGGCAATTCATAATCCTTTATATATCTTAACATTCGCTCACGGGGCAGTTCAGGTAACGAATTTTTCAAGCCGTTAATATAATCCTGTTTAATTTCCATAGGAACGAGATCCGGTTCAGGAAAATAGCGATAATCATGAGCATCTTCTTTAGTTCGCATTGTGAAAGTAGCGTTTTTATCCGCATTCCATAAACGCGTTTCCTGAATAACCTGTCCGCCTTTGTCAAGGAGTTTGCTTTGCCGCTTTACTTCATGCAAAATCGCTTTTTTAACATTTGAAATTGAATTCATATTTTTGATTTCAGCTTTAACACCTAATTCCTTTTGCCCGGCAACACGAATTGAAACGTTTGCATCGCAGCGCATAGATCCTTTTTCCATATCACAGTCAGAAACGTTAATGTATTCAAGTATTTGTTTTAAAGCAACGAGGTAAGCCGCTGCCTCCTCGGCATTTCGCATATCCGGCTCTGATACTATTTCAAGTAAAGGTACGCCACAACGGTTTAAATCAACGTATGATTCGTTAACGCCGGAAATCTCGCTGTGAATTAATTTGCCGGCATCTTCTTCCATGTGTATACGCGTTATGCCTATATTTTTTTTCGTTCCGTTTTCTAGAATAATTTCTATATTACCGTTTTTACAAATAGGCAAATCATATTGAGATATTTGATAAGCTTTTGGTAAATCCGGGTAAAAGTAATTTTTTCTGTCAAATTTGGAGTAAGTTGCAATTTCACAATTCGTTGCTAATCCCGCTTGAATCGCTTTTTCCAATACCATTTCGTTAAATACAGGCAAAACACCAGGGTGTCCCTGACAAACGGGGCAAGTTAAAGTATTAGGTTCTGCCCCGAATTTAACAGGGCATGCGCAAAATATTTTCGATTTGGTATTTAGCTGAACGTGTACTTCAAGGCCGATTACTGTTTCATATTGCATTAGTTACTCCGAAACGGATTATTGTTTTTAAAATATCTTTTCTCAAATTAATAAATCTAACTTTCCTACAGGTATAATTAAATATTCAATAATTTTCATCATAAACTGTTTTAATTTCCGAAATTATAATCATTTATAAAAAAAATATCAAGTATAAATACGCTATGGCGATATTATTAAAGTGCAAGAAATGGAGTTATGGATAAAAACATGTTTAATAATATGCGCTTTTGCCGTTTCAATGAGCTTGTTCTATCATTTTAGCTATTTTTATGAAAAACGCACTCCTCTAAATTTATTATCAAAATATAATTACATAAGACAACGCAAGTTCGTTACCGTTATATTAAGTTTACCCGCAATAATTCTATGGGGGATTTTACTTCAACTTTCTGTTTCCACTTTCTTTACGCCCCTTTTTAGGGGAATAGTTTTTGCCTTTTTCGCGGTTATACTCTTCGTTGCAATAGAATGGGGTATAATTAAGTTTTATTTACAAAAAAATAAAGGCAACGCATTAGATATTATTATTTACATAGGTCATAGTATTATTAGTATCCCATTACTATGGTCTGTTTCTTCTTTTCTTTTAGAAAATTTAAAATCAAGTTATCCCAATTTAAAACCATTGCACATTGTTGCCTTTCTTGCAGTTTATTTTATTTTATACTTTATAATTAATGAAATAATTTTTTATTTGCATAAAAACATTAAAGCGGAAGTTACAGAAAACACCCTACCTATTAACATTTCTGATATTTACGGAAGTTACATTTTAAAGTTCCCTAAAGGATATAAAAACGTGAATTTTAATATGAAAAATAAAAACAATAGTATTTACGTTTGCTTTAATAACGACGGGATAAAAATCAAAGGCAATTTGCTGGATGATAAAATCGTTGCGGATTTATCAGGGGAATTGCCGAGAATAGAATTATATAAGGTAAAACCTGATAAATTTTCAGGTATATTTATCAACAAATACAATGATAAAGAACTTGTATTTCCAGTTACAGCGGAAAAAGAAAATATCTAATAAACTCTTTACTTTTTTTTATAATTTTTTTATATATTTTGTTGAAATAATTTTTATTAATGATATGATTTATAAAAAACAACGAAGGTGAGATATGACTATATCACAGCATATTGAAAAATATTTAAAAAACAAGGACAGCAGAAACCTGTCTCAATTAAATCATGACGGTATTGAAAAAATAATTCAGAACACCGATTCTTATGTATGGAATAGCATGGAAGATTTATTCGGGAATTTATTTACAAATTTCCAAAGTTTAATTCCTTATATAGAAAACAAAACTTTAAGTGAAGAACAAAAAGATTCGGTTAATAGCGAGATTGCAAAAAGTATAACAATTTTAGCCACAATTCGAGATTATTTTACACAAGCCAAAAAAAACAGTTAACGGGGGACGGCAATGAGTAAACTTATATTATCAATCGACGATTCAAATGTAATAAAAATGTCTTTGGAATTGCTTTGTAAAGAAAACGGATATGATTTCGTACACGCTTTTGACGGAAAAGAAGCCCTAGAAAAAGCTCAAGAATT